>JACDAJ010000308.1 GCA_013695475.1 Rubrobacter sp.
CTGCTCGAAGCCCTCCCGCGGAAGCATCCGACAGGCAAAGTCTATGTCGCCTGGGACAATTCAAGCGCCCACGAGGACGGCGAGGTGGAGGCGGTTCTGCGCGGGGCGGCGGGCAGGCTGGTCCTGCTCCACCTTCCGGCCTGCAGTCCCTGGCCCAGCCCCGCCGAGATGCTCTGGCGGCACTTCCGGAGGGAGGTGACCCATTGCGAGCTGCTCCCGAACGTGGAGGCGCTCGCCGCGGCGGCCTACGGCTTCTTCGAGCGATGCAACCGATCGCCGTGGCGGATCCTCTCGGCCGTCGGCTCGAAGAGCCCCGCGGAAATTACATGAATGTACTTAGTCCGTATTTAATTTGAGTGGAAAGGGTTGTGGGGATGTGATCCAGATAGCTTTTCGCACGTATAAAAGTTACGCTTCAAAAGCGCGGATGTACGAGCAAACGAGACTGGAATCGAAAGATCTCCCCACATGATTTTGAAGCTGTTCGAAAAACTCAACAACCCGATAGCGGTGACTTTGATCCTGGCCGCGATCCTCGGTATCAACGGCTTCCTTTTTTACCAGCAACGCTCCACACCCCCCGAAGCCAACGCCCCCGAAGAAACCCCCACCCAAACTTCCGAGGCAAACGGCGAGGCGAACGGCAAAGGCTCCGACGAACCGGAAGGCTCCGGCGAAGCCGCCAAAGACCGCGAAGACGAACCGAACGACGAGCAAGCCGCCAATGAACAGAATGACGAAAGTGAAGCCCCCCCGACGAAGAACCTTCGGACGACGAGCCTTCAGACGACGAGCCTTCGGAGGAGTCCCAGCCGGAAGAGGAGCCTTCGGAGGAGCCTCGAAACAATGGCGATGGCGGTTCGGACGACGATTCGCAAAACGACGAAGACGGATCGGCCTCCGATGAAGAGGAACCCGGCGAAGAGGAACCCGGCGAGGCGGCCTCCGATGGCGCGGATTCCGATGGCGCGGATTCCGATGGCGCGGATTCCGATGGCGCGGATTCCGATGAGGCGGATTCCGATGAGGCGGATTCCGATGGTTCGCCGGGCGGGGCGGGCGCCGCTCGCGGGCCTCGGTGAGGCTTTGGATGGGTGCGAGGGGGATCGGGAGGATTGCGTAAGGGATTTCGTGTCGCAAGTTTCGCCGGAGTCGAATTACATCGGCGGAAGAACCGACCTCGCCACCGGAGGCGAGGGAGATAACGCCGAGGTTCTATATTTCGAGGATCCCGAGATGGACACGTGCCAGTTCGAGCGTGGAAGGCACGAGACCGAAGGCGAGCTGGATTACACCGTGATTCTGGTCGGGCCGGGATCCTTCAACGATGAAAGAGGCGAAGAATGCATTCCAACAACGTGATTAAGAAGGGCGTGAAACATAACCGGAGGACGCATGCCTACGCGGGCTGGCGGCCGGACATCGAGGTGGCCTTCCTCATCGGAGCCGTCGTCGCGGCCCTCCTTCTCGTCTCCCCCGCGATGGCGCAGGATGGCGAGGCGAAGATAAGGATGGCCCACCTCTCTCCCGACGCTCCGGCGGTGATGGTCGAGCTCGACGGGGAGCCGGTCGAGGATCTCGCTCACGTCTCGTACCGAGACTCGACGCCGTACCTCCCGATTCCCGCCGGGTCGCACGAGGTCGCGGTCTTCGCCGTCGCCGACCCCTCGGAGCCGGTCCTCGAAGTCTCGATCTCACCCGAGGCGGACTCCGCGTACACGGTGGCCGGGGTGGGGCTTCTCGAGGACGGCACCTTCGGCGCGAGGCTCTTCGAGGACGACCTCTCGGATCCGGACGAAGGCGAGGCGAGGATGCGTGTGATCCACGCCATCCCGGACGTCGGCCCGGCGACGGTGGGAGTTCAAGACGGCCCGGACCTCTTCGCCCTCCCCGGCTTCTCGAACGCCTCGGACTACGCCGACGTGGAGGACGGGACATAAACCCTCGAAGTTACACCCTCCGGCGCCCCCGAACCCGCCTTCGATGTCCCGGATGTGGAGGTCGAGGAAGGCGAAGTCTATACGGCGTTCGCGATCGGGCAAGCCTCCGAGGGAACCATCGGAAACATGCTCACCGTTGACAGCGACAATGGAAGGCTCGTCGGCCCCCGAACCCTCCAAGATACCTCCGGCGACCTCTCGCTCCTCGAAGCGAACCCCGAACCCCAACCCGAAAGAGCCACTTCGACCATCGCCCCGAAAGAAGAACCGAAAGAGAAAGCCCCGAAAGAAGAGTCGAAAGACGAATCGAAAAAGAAGCCAGACAACGACGGCAAAGAGCCTTCACCCGAAGCCCCGAAAGAAGAGTCGAAAGAGGAGCCGGACAATGGCGGCAAAGAGCCTTCGCCCGAAGCCTCGAAAGAGGAAGCCGCTCCATCGCAAAGCAAACTGCCCGCCCCCCAACAAAACGTGGAACCCGAAGTCGCGGCGAACGGAGCCTCCGGCGGCGAGTCCGTCGAAAGCGCGCCACCCCCTCCGGCCCCCGTCGAGAACGCCCCGGTCGAGAACGCCTCGCTCGAAAGCGTCCCGGTCGAAAGCGCCCCGGTCGAAAGCGCCCCGGTCGAAAGCGCCCCGGTCGAGACGGCCTCGGCTCCGGTGGAAACGGCTCCGGTGGAAGCGGCTCCGGTTTATACGCCGACATACACGGCGCCTCCCCCGGTGGAGCCAGCGGTGGTGGTTCCGACCGTCGAGGAGGTCGTCTCCGAGACCGTGGCGGTGGACACGGGATACGTTCCGCGGCCCGCTCCGGTCGCTCCGGCGGCTCCCCAGACTCCGGTTCCCGAGATCCCGGTTCCCGAGGTTCCGATCCCTTCGGTCGAAGTTCCTCACGTCCCGGCGGTTTCGGGGTCGTGGTCGAGCCAGACTTCGGTCTCCACGCAAACCGTCACGTCGAACGGCGTGGCGGTGAGCAACGTGGCGTCGAGCAACGTGGCGTCGAGCAACGTGGCGTCGAGCAACGTGGTGTCGGGTGGCGCCGCGGCGGGTGGGTTCGCATCGGCGGCTCCGGTGGTTCCGCCGATCACGGACGTTCAGGCTCCGGTTGGCGGAGAGGTGGTCGGGATGGTCATAAACACCCCGGCGGTCGTGAACTCCGGCGCGAGGCGGAAGTTCGTCACGATAAGGAGGGGCGGCTCTTCGGGCCGCTCCGCGTAGCCCGGCGGCCCGGACGCGGCGAGTCGGCGCGTTTGACGAGTTTGGCGCGGTGGAAGTATCATATGGATCATAAGCGTGGAGCCAGCTCGGAAGGCGGGGATCGAAGAAGTGTTTGACGGGATGGGGCCTCTGTGGATAGTGGTGTTTTTGCTTTCCGTGTTCCTTTGCTCGTTCATGTTCCTGACGTTCCGGACGATGCCCTCGCTGAGCATGCGCCACCAGAAGCGGGCCCTCACCTTCGTCATCCTCGCCGGGCTTTTGTGCGTCGCCGCCCTTCTCCGATACGCTTTCGTCGCGATGATGGCGTGGGGCGGCGCCGTCTCGAACACCGAGTTGACGGCGCTCATGCTCGGAAGCCTCTTCCTTGAGGCTCCGGTGGTCGCGTGCCTTCTCCTCGCGGGCCATTACCTGCGGAGGTCCGAGAGCGAGGAGGTTTCATCGCTCAAACGCTCGGCGAACATGGATCCCCTCACCTCGCTCCACAACCAGGGATACTTCCGGAGGGCCGCGACGCGCCGCATATCCCAGTCCAAAGACTACGGCGTCCCCATTTTGCTGGCGATGCTCGACCTCGACGATTTCAAGACATACAACGACGTCTTCGGCCACGAGGCCGGAAACGCCATGCTCCGCCTCGTCGCCGACATCCTCAAACGCTCGTTCCGGGCCGACGACATCGTGGCCCGCTACGGCGGCGAGGAGTTCATAGTGCTTTTGAACACCACCCAGGAAAACTCCGAGGCCGTGCTCGAAAGGGTGCGCGCGCACATCGAGGACTTCACCTCGCCGGAGAGCAACAGCCGGGCGAGGCGGCGGGTCACGGTGTCGGTGGGGGTCTCGGGGTTCACGGACGGGATGGACTCCCTCGAAGACCTCATAGAAAGCGCCGACAAAGCCCTTTACCGGGCGAAGAGCGGCGGCAAAAACCGCGTGGTAACATCCACCGAGGCAGCTTGAAAATGACCGTCCGACGAGTGCGAGGGAATGGCAAAGAGTGGTCCAGGCTCATCTCAGAGAGCTTCGCTATCCTTTCGCATCCGCTATAAACGAACACGCCGAGGAAGTCCACATCGAGACCGTCGAATGGGCGAGATCCTCCGGCCTCATCTCGACCGACGAAGCATACGAACAGGCTTTGGAGGGCCGCCTCGGGTGGCTCGCGGGGTATTTCCACCCGACCGCCGACCGCGAGACGCTCCGGCTCATCTCCGACTGGTGCACGTGGATGTTCACCCGCGACGACCTCCTCGACAACCCGGACTACTTCCGCCACCCCGAACGCCTCGCCGCCCTCGACAACCGCCTCCTCGACATCCTCCGAGGCGACGAGCCGAACGCCAAAGACGAGCCGCTCCCCATCGTTCTCGCCGCCCTCCGCGACCGGCTCCGCCCGAAGGTTCCGGCGGCTTTGTGGATGCGGCGGTTCGTCCGGTCCGTCAGGGAGCATTTCGAGTCGACGCTCTGGGAGTCCATAAACCGGGCGGAGGGGATCGTCCCGGACCTCGCAACGTACAACCGGATGCGCCCCATCACCGGGGGCATGGACGTGGACACCGACTTCATCGAGATATCCACCGGAATATACCTCCCCCCCGAAGTCCACGGCCACCACGTCGTAAGCTCGCTCACCCGCCTCTCGAACCTCTCCGTCTGCTGGACGAACGACCTCTTCTCCCTCCAGAAAGAACTCGCCCGAGGCGACGTCCACAACATCGTCCTCGTACTCCGCCACGAAGACGGCCTCTCCCTCGAAGAAGCCATAAAATCCGCCATCGAGATGAACGAGGAGAGCGTCCACACCTTCATGGAACTCGAGAGGGACATCCCCTCCTTCGGCCCCGCCATAGACGGCAACCTCGAGCATTTCGTCTCCGTCCTCCGAGCGAGGATGAGCGGAAACCTAGCATGGTCCATAAACTCCGCCCGATACAGGTCGCTCCGCTCCAGTTAGTCGCTCCCTTCGGTCGCTCCGGTTATTGGTTGGTGGTTATTGGCAAAAACCAGAAACCAATAACCGGAGCGACAGCGACCATCACCACTGCGGGTTGCTCTGGATGAGCCTTTCGGCGGACGCGCCGTCCATCGACTTCGCGAAGAAGAATCCCTGCCCGTTGTCGCAGCCCATGCCGCGCAGGCGCTCGAGTTGCCGCCGCGTCTCCACGCCCTCGGCGATCACATCGAGGCCGAGGTTGTGCGAGAGCGTGATGATGGTCTGCACGATCTCCGTGTCGTCGCCGACGGAGTCCATCCTCCCGATGAACGCCCGGTCTATTTTCAGCGCGTCTATCGGGAAGCTGTGGAGGGCCGAGAGGGAGGAGTATCCGGTCCCGAAGTCGTCTATGTGGATCTGGATGTCGAGCGAGCGGAGGCTCACGAGGGTGTCGGCGGCGTATTCGACGTTACGCATGATCGCACCCTCCGTAAGCTCCAGCCGCAAAGACCTCGGGTCGAGGGCGGCCTCGCCGAGGATGTGGCGGGTCTGGTCGAAGAGGTCGGGGCGGGCAAGCTGGTTCCGGGAGAGGTTCACGTTCATCGTGAGCGGGAGCCGCTCCGGATACCGCCTTTGCCAGAGCGCGATCTGGTGGCACGACTCCCGAAGCACGAAGAATTCGAGCGGAATTATGAGGCCCGTGTCCTCGGCTATCGGGATGAATTCGGTCGGTGGGATCATGCCCCGCTCCGGATGCTTCCACCGCACAAGCGCCTCGAAACCGACGATGCGCCCGGTTTTCAGCGAGACTATCGGCTGGTAATGGACGACGAACTCCTCGCGCTCCATAGCCCGCCGAAGCTCCGTCTCGAGCTCGAAAAGGGCGACCGCCCGCGAATGCATCGTCCGCTCGAAAACGCCCTTCCGCGAACGACCGAGATCCTTCGCCCGGTACATCGCGGTGTCGGCGTCGCGTAGGAGGTTCTCGGGCTTTTCATAGTCGCGGTTGCCGACGACGATGCCAACGCTCGCGGTGGTGAAAAGTTCGTAGCCTTCGACGGAGAACGGCTCTTGAAGCTCGTCGAGGAGGCGGTCGGCGACTTGCTCCGCATCCTCCACGCCCGCCACCTCGTTTATGAGGACGGTGAACTCGTCGCCGCCGAGGCGGGCGATCATGTCCTCCGGACGGAGCGAGTTCCGGAGCCGCTCCCCGACCGCGACAAGGAGTATGTCGCCCGTCGTATGCCCGAGGGAATCATTGACGACCTTGAAATTGTCGAGGTCAATGAAGAGGACGGCGAAGAGCGACGCCTCGTCGGAATTCTTCGAGCGCCGAAGGAGCCGGGCGAGTCCTTCGAGCAGCGAAGCCCGGTTCGGAAGCCCGGTGAGCGAGTCGTGGAAGGCGTCGTGGACAAGCCTTTCCTCGGCCTCTTTCCGGCGCGTTATGTCGGCCTGTGAACCCGCCATCCGCTCGGCGTGTCCCGAGGAGTCGCGCACCGCCAGCCCCCGGCTGAGCATCCACCGATACTCGCCGTCGCTGTGGAGGAGCCGATACTCGACTTCGAGGTGGCTCCGGTGGCCGTCGAGGTGGGCCTTTATCTCGCGCTGCAGACCGTCGGTGTCGTCGGGGTGGATCCGCGAGAACCATTCCTCCGGCGTGGAGCCTATGTGGTGGCTCGAGAAACCGAGCATCTCCTTCCAGCGCGGCGAGTAATAAACCCGGTCGCTGTCGAAATCCCAGTCCCAAAGGCCGTCGTTCACGCCGCGTTCGGCGAGCGCGTACCGCTCCTCGGCGGAGCGCGTCTGGGCGAGGGTGTCGTTGAGGCGGCTCGAGAACTGCCACAAAAGAAGCATCACGATGGCGACCGTCGCCGCCACCGAGACGGCGATGAACGTGTCTATGAACCACTGCGGCAAATTCGAGGCGCGCGGGAGGAAGCGGCTCGTCACAGCCATCGCCACGGCCACCATCCACGCGAGAAAGATCAGCCACAAAAGAGACCGCCCCCTCAAATACGGCAGCGCGACCGCCACGGCGAGGAGCGGCGTTATGACGAGGACGGGGATCCACTCCGGCTGCACGACGCTCATGCACAACGCCGCCACGAGAAGCCCGACGCATATTATGGATATGGCCGCCCCGCGCCTCCCCTTCCTCACCCGCCCGCGAGCGGCCAAAAGCAAAAGTCCATAGCAAAGAAGGATGACGCTCGCGACCCCGGAGCCTCTGTCCGTGAAAACCAAATACGCAAGCGCGGTCATGGCCGCGAAGCAAAACACGAGCGGAATCACCCACCGGAGAAACTGGAGAAGCCGCATGCGCTCGCTTTCCCGCCCTTCGATGGGACGCGACTCGCCGCCCGGCTTTATGTTTTTCCCCTCGCTCAACGCCGCTCGTTTCAATCCTCGCGTCGGCTCCAGCCTCGAAGCCCACTCGCACGACGGAATCCTAGCATAGCCCGATGTTATACGGAATCCGGGCGAGAGGTCACTCCGCTCCGGGAAGTCGGGAGGCGTTCGCTCCGCTCACTTCGGGAGTGGGGAAGGGCGGGCGTCACCCGGACGGCATCCGCCGCGAGCGACGGAGCCTTTCAGCCGGACTCC
>JACDAJ010000314.1 GCA_013695475.1 Rubrobacter sp.
AACCGAAAGCAAGGAGAGATCATGGACGGCCACTTTTTAACCTCCGCCGAGGAACTCACGGAATTTTACGAAGCCCCCTCCGAGATGGTGATGAAAAAGCAAATTGACTTCCTCGACGAGGGATGCCGGGGGTTTCTCGAAGCGTCGCCGTTCTTCATGCTCGCCACCTTCGGGGAATCGGGGGCGGATTGTTCACCGAGGGGCGACGAGCCGGGATTCGTCGGTATTTCCGACGATGGGAAGACTCTTCTCATCCCCGACCGGGCGGGAAACAACCGCCTCGATTCACTCCGGAACATCGTCGAGAACCCGAATATCGGGCTTCTTTTTCTCGTGCCGGGGATCACGTACACGCTTCGTGTGAACGGTCGGGCGAGGCTCTCCGTCGAGCCGGGGCTTTTGGAACGGTTCACCACAACCGGGAAAGTTCCACGAACTGTGATCGTCGTCTCCGTGTCCGAGGCGTACACGCAATGCGCCCGCGCCATCCTCCGCGCCGACATATGGAACCCGGAGAAACTCGCCGAAAAAGGAGCCGTCCCGACGATGGGCGCGATGCTCGCCGCCCACACGAACGGCGGCGTCGAGGCGGAGAAGTACGACGTATTCGACCGCGAGAAGCTCGCGAAGAATCCTTATTAGCCGAACGAACCGAGGAGGAAATATGGACACGAAAACACACCGAAGCCGAGCCGGGGTTCCCGCATTCCCTCGAATACACAACGACTTCACGCGCCGCGATTTCCTGACCGGGGCGGGAAGCCTCCTCGTACTCGGGGCGGCGGGATGCGGTGGTTCGGGGAGCGGGGAGGGCGGCGAAGAAACCTCCGCGAGCGCGAGAACCATCGAGCATAAATATGGCTCGACGGAGATCCCCGAAAGCCCCGAGAGGATCGTCACGGTGGGACTCACCGAGCAAGATTATCTCCTCGCGCTCGGTGTGGCTCCGGCCGGGGTGCGCGAGTGGTTCGGGGAGTAATCCGGGGGCGTTGTGGCCGTGGGCGCGCGAGGCTCTCGGCGACCGTCCGGTTCCGGAGGTTCTTCCCGTGGACGAGCTTAATTTCGAGCAGATTTCCACGCTCGACGCCGACCTCATCCTCGGTGTGAATTCGGGTCTCACGCGGGATGAGTACGATACGCTCTCGGAGATCGCCCCGACGGTGGCGCAGCCCGCCGAGTATGCGGACTTCGGCATTCCGTGGCAGGAAATGGCACGCATCATCGGCCGGGCGGTCGGAAGGGAAGACCGGGCCGGGGAACTCGTCTCGGACATCGAAGCCCGCTTCGACGAGGCGAGAGAAAACAATCCTGAGTTCGAAGGCTCCACCGGACTCCTCGCCGCCGACCTCGAAGACGGCTCGGTGTATGTGTACGCTGAAGGGCCGGCTCCGAGGTTTTTGACCTCGCTCGGCCTCGAACTTCCGGCGGAGACGGAGGAGGCGGTTTTCTCCGAGACTCGCGACCCGGTTCCGCTCAGCCTCGAACAACTCGAACTCCTCGACGCCGACGCGCTCGTGATGGGCGTGTATGGCCCGGATGGGTCGAGTGTCGCCGAGCGGCCCGTTTTCCAGTCTCTCGATGTGGCCGAGGAGGAGCGCACCCTTTTTCTCCCCGAGATGAGCTTGGCGAACGGGGCGATCAAATTCAGTTCGCTCCTCAGCCTCCCCATCGCCCTCGACGAGGTCGTGCCGCGCCTCGCCGCCGTCGCCGACGGCGACCCGGAGACGGAGCCGGAGGAGGTCGAAGAACTCGAAGCGTAAACTCGCTTCGCTCGCCGGAGTTCGGAAAAAGCATTGGCGGCGCGTAGCCATATGCCTCTTCCGAACCATCCCGGATTCCGCTTTTCCGGCTCGCGCCCGGCGGGGGTTCGAGACCACGATCCTCAATCTCGAACGGCGCGGAAGCCGATCTCTCCAAAGCGGCATCCCCACCCGTCCGAGTCCGTCGAACGGATACGGCGCGAATATGAAAATCCCCGCCTTCTCGATGTGGAGTCCGCCGTTCGGCGAGGACACGAAGGCGAGGACGAAAACCGCTCTAATTCACCGATTCACCTTTGCCTTGCTTCGCCGACTCCGCGTCTATTTGCTTCCGAACCTCCGGCGGCGGCCCTTGTATATAAAGAACCGCGCCCCACGACATGAAGGTCGTGGGGGTGTCGGCGCTCCGTTTCACTTCGATGCCCCAGTCGCCGCACTTTTCGAGAAGGAAAGACGCGGTGATCGTCTCCGGCGGCCCTTTGACGGACTTCGTCGGCTCGTCCTGGTCGAGGACCGGGCCGGACATGTACGTCACGAAAACCCCATACCCCAACCAATCCGAAAGTACGCTCGCCTGATTTTGCGCCATCTCGACTCCTCCCAAAAATAGTCGGGCGGCGTATTTTATAAGCACGCCGCCCGAGAATATTCGTGCTTCTTAAAACTCCATGTTCCTTCCGGCCCGGATGACCTCCGAAGCTCCGCCCGCACCCTCCGGCGGCGGCTCGGCGATGATGACCTCGGTCGTGACGATGAGGCTCCCGATGGACGCCGCGTTTTGCAATGCGCTCCGCGTGACCATCGCCGGGTCAATGACCCCCGCCTTTACGAGATCCTCATACTCGCCCGTCAAGGCATTGAAACCTTTCGCTTTCCCGCGCTGAGAACGGACTTCCTCGACGACGATGGACGGGTCGGCCCCGGCGTTCCGGGATATTTGCCGAAGCGGCTCTTCGAGGGCGCGGTGGACGATCCTCGCCCCCGTCCGCTCGTCGCCGTCGTCCATCTCCTCGACGAGCTTCCCGACGGCGGCCTGCGCGTGCAAAAGCGCGACCCCGCCCCCCGGCACGATGCCTTCCTCGAGAGCGGCCCGAGTCGCCGAAAGAGCATCCTCGACGCGGTGCTTCTTCTCTTTGAGTTCGGTCTCGGTGGCCGCGCCGACTTTGATAACCGCCACGCCGCCGGAGAGTTTGGCGAGCCTTTCCTGCAATTTCTCGCGGTCGAATTCGCCGGCGGTGTTCTCGAGTTCGCCTTTTAGCTGCGCGAGCCGAGCTTTTATGTCCTTCGCTTTCCCGGCCCCGTCCACGATGGTCGTGTCCTCTTTGGTGATGACGACACGCCTCGCCCGCCCGAGCTGCGAAATCTCGGCGTTTTCCAATTTCAGCCCGACCTCGTCGGAGATGACCTCGCCTCCCGTGAGAATGGCGATGTCCTCGAGTTGCCTCTTCCGGCGGTCGCCGAAGGAGGGGGCGCGGATGGCGGCGACGTTGAGCGTCCCGCGCAGCTTGTTCACCACGAGCGTGGACAAAGCCTCACCATCCACATCCTCCGCCATGATGAGGAGCGGCTTGTTTTGAACCTGATTCAGAATCGGCAATATTTCCTGAACGTTCGAGATTTTCTGCGTGACGAGAAGGAGGTATGGATCGTCGAGAACGCACTCGAGCCGGTCTTGATCCGTCACGAAGTTCGGGGATATATACCCTTTGTCGAACTGCATTCCCTCCGTGAACTCGAGTTCCATCGCGAGCGTCTGCCCGTCCTCGATGTTCACCACGCCGTCCTTGCCGACCTTGTCAATCGCCTCGGCGATGATGTCGCCGATCTCCTTCGAGCGAGCCGAAATAGTTCCGACCCGCGAAATGTCGTCCTTCGCGGAGATCTTCTTCGACTGCTTCGAGATCTCCTCGACCGCCACCTCGACGGCCTTGTCAATGCCACCCCGGAGTATGACCGGGTTCGCCCCGGCGGCGACGTTTTTGAGACCCTCATGCACGATGGTCTGCGCGAGGACGAGGGCGGTCGTCGTGCCGTCTCCGGCGATGTCATTCGTCTTCGTGGCGACCTCGACGACGAGTTGCGCGCCTTGATTCTCGAAGGGGTTTCCGAGTTCGATCTGCTTCGCTATCGTCACGCCGTCGTTCGTGATCGTCGGGGTTCCAAAAGTTTGGCCGAGGATGACATATTGCCCCTTCGGGCCGAGCGTCACCCTCGCGGCTCCGGCGATTTGGTTTACGCCGCGCTCCAGCGAGCGTCGGGCGTTCGTGTCGAAGCGAATGTCTTTGTGGCTCATCGGCTATGCCTCGATGATGCCGAGGAGGTCTTCGGAGTCGAGGATGAGGTGCGCCTCGTCGTCGAGCTTTATCTCCGTCCCCGAGAATTTCGCATATACGATGACGCTCCCTTCGACGACGACGCCGTTCTGCCCGTCTCCGACCGCCACGACCGTCGCGGTCTGCGGCTTGTCCTTCGCGGTCGCGGGAAGCACGATGCCGCTCGCGGTCGTCTCCTCGGCCTCGGTCGGCTTCGCCAAAACCCGCTCGCCTATCGGCTTGAACTTCATTCTTCCTCCTTTTGTCGCCCACTTTTCGACTCGCATGAATATAGTTTCTCCCGGCAAGCGAAGCCCGGAAGATTCAATGTTTTCAGCGAACCACCCTTTCCACCATTATGCGAGAGTATCATACACCCCTCGCAGCCTTCGTAAAATATAGCAAGCCCGGACGGGCTGCGAGGCGAGCGTCCCATTTTCCAACAATGTGCAAAATTCCCCGACTCACTTTGCCGGGCGCGTGGGGGAGTGTATACCCTATGCAACGATGCTTTCGTAGGAAAGGAGAGGCGGAGATGTTCGACGATGAGAGGGAACCGGTCGTCAAGGAGTATTCGGAGCGGACGCTGAATGCGGCGCGGCTTTGTCATTTGCTTCGGCAGGAATGTGAGATCGAAGACCCGTGGCACATCGTGGCGGTGTCGCTGTGCGCCCACGAACGGCTCCACACGAAGGAAAGCTGGGAATTCATCCTCACCCACAAAACGGACATCGAGGACATCCAACGTCTGTTCGAGCGGGCCAACTCGCCGGAGGAATTCCGGGACGGCCTCATCGAACTCAAAGAGCGCGACCTCGAAAGGCAACTCGCGAGGGGAAATCTCAAATAAGCTGAAATGCGCGAAGCAAAGCGATGCGCGTGCGCGGACTCCGGAGGCCCATGCTTCCGGAACTCGCTGTCAGCCGTCGGCGATCAGCCAAAGAAAAAAGCTGACGGCTGATGGCTCGCTTTGTGAAACGCTGTGGCGAAATGGAGGGCGGGAATTGCGGATCGAGGATCGCCCGTCGTCCGGCCTTTTTTCAGTACGGGCGTTCGACCCAGATCGGCTCGGGTGTGATGTCCTCCTCGGGCTTCGCGCCGGGATCGTTCGCCTTCGTGCCGCTGACGGTCATGGACACGCGCAGTTTCATGTCGTCGTCGCAGAGGATTTGGCATGAGAGGCGTTCTTTCTCGAGGAGGTCGCGCATGGTGAGGATCATTTGCTCGGCCTCGGTCATGTCCTCCGGCTCGCCCTCGATGAACTCGACGCGGCATGTGGTGCATTTCGCCCAGCTTCCGCAGGCGTGCATTATGTCCACCCCCGCGTCCTCCTCGATGGCGAGGACGAGCCGCTTCTCCGGCTCGACATCGAAGGTTCCCACGTTCTCAATCTCCAGTTTCGGCATGCCTCTCATCTCCCTTTCCGCTTCGGCAAAGTTTGCCACAGAAA
>JACDAJ010000029.1 GCA_013695475.1 Rubrobacter sp.
GCGCGGGTTTTATGAGGCTTTCGACGGGAGGCTCGTGGGGTGGGACACGTTCGAGATCGAGGGCGAAACGATCGAGGAGGTCGCGTACGGGTGGGACGATGTTCGCGGCCTCGTGGAAGCCCCGGCTTAAAACGTGGAAATCCTCGAACTCGCCATACTCGCCTTCGCCGGACTTTTCGGCGGTGTTCTTGCCGGACTCTTCGGAGTCGGGGGAGGGGGTGTTTTCGTTCCGGCGCTGGTTTATGGGGCGGGGTGGAATATAAAGGAGGCGGTGGCGGCGAGCCTCGTCATTATTGTGTTCTCGGCGTTGTCGGGGGCGGTCCGGAGTTTTCGGAGCCAGGCTCCGCCGGATTTGAAAGTTGCGGCGCTTTTCGCGTGTACTGTGGCGCCTTCGACCTTGATCGGGGTGGCTATAAGCTCGTTTTCGCCGGAGACGCTCGTGAAGCTCGTCTTCGCGTCTTTCCTTTTTATCCTCGCATTCCTCACCTTCCGCCGCGGCTCGAAAGAGGAGGGCGTCGGAGCGTCGGCGGGCATACATCCGGCTTTGGCGCTCTTCGCGGGGGTCGGGATCGGGACGCTCGCCGGACTCATCGGGATCGGTGGGGCGGCGATGATGGTTCCGCTCATGAGCCTCGGTTTCGGGGTTTCCGTGCGGGCGGCGATTTCGACGAGCCTCGCCGTGACGGTGGTTCTCGGGATCGTGGGTTCGACCGGGTACATCCTCGCCGGCTTCGATCAAATCGCCGGGCTTCCGCCGATCATCGTCGGATCCATCGCGGGCGCGTGGCTCGGAGTGAGGGTGCGCGACCTTTTGTCCGACGCTTTTCTTCAAAAAGCCTTCGCCGCTTTCATGGTTCTCGTCGGCATACGGGTACTCCTCGACGCGGCGGGGGTGGCGTGAAGCGCCATGCGAAAGGGGCGGCATTCGACTCGCCGCGGTTCGGTCTGCCGCCGATCGCGGTTCGTGTCCTTCGATCCTTGATCGGCGGTTTGTGGTGGCGCGCGGCTTCGTGGATAGTCCGGGCAAGGATATAAAAGTGAGTGCGCGAACGGACGGGACGGGGGTTTGATATGGGCGTGATCGAGTTTCTTATATATGCGGTGATTGGGACTATCGGGGGTGTTTTATCCGGTTTGATCGGGGTGGGTGGCGGGGTGTTTTTCGTCCCGGCGCTCGTGCTTGCGGTCGGGTGGGATATTACGGACGCGGTGGCGGCGAGCCTCATCGTGATCATTTTCAGCTCGCTCTCCGGGACTTTTCGGAATCAAAGGAGCCGCGACCCGGCGGACTGGCGGTGGACGGCCCTCTTCTCGCTCGCGGTCGCCCCGGCGTCGCTCATCGGGGTCGCCATAAGCCGCTTCTCGCCCGACGCCGTGGTCGAGGTCACGTTCGCGCTCCTCCTCCTCGCCCTCGCCGTCCCGACCGCCCGAGGAAGGAAGGACGTGGGCGGGAACCGGGCGAACCTCCCGACTTGGATCGTCTTCGCGGCCGGAATATTCATCGGCGCTTTGTCGGGCCTCGTCGGGGTTGGCGGGGGCGTGATGATGGTCCCGCTCATGGTTCTCGGCCTCGGCCTGACCGCGAAGAAGGCCGTCTCGACGAGCCTCGCCGTCGTGATGTTCACCGGGATCGTGGCGACCGCCGGATACCTCGCCACAGGCTTCGACCGACTGGCGGAAGTCCCGGTCCTCATCGTGTTCTCGATGGTCGGAGCGTGGATCGGGGTGAAGGCGCGCGACCCTTTGCCGGACAACGCCATCCGCATCGGCTTCGGGGTGTTCATGGTCGCCGTCTCGCTCCAGATATTGGCGGGAGTGGTTTTTTAGCAGGCCGGCTTTTCAGCGGACGGCGGAACTCCTCCCGACGGACATTTCCCGGCGACCGACACGGGAAACGACTCGCCGGGCCTTCTCAATGCGGCCTCGAAACATCGGAGCATCGAATGTTCCGCCAAGCCGCGCCATCGGCGAAGTGCGCCACCGGCGAAGTTTTTGCTGAAATGCCGACAAGCGAGGCGTGCGAACCGCGAAGCCGAAACGCCTCACCTGACTCACCCGCCTCGCCCGCATCGGTCGCTGTCCGGGCATCTTTCGATGACGGAGACGGTCGGTTCGTCGGTGGCGAGTTCGATGAGGAGCGAGGCGGCGTTGTTTTCGGTGTCGGTCTCTTCGAGGTCGGCGTTGACGCGGTTGACGAGGACGTATCGTCCGTCGGGGAGGTCGGTCACGTCTATGGACTGCCCTTCGAGGAATGCTTCGTAGTTGTCGCCGTATCCGACGGAGAGGCCCATCGTGAGTTCGTCGCGTCCGGGGTCGTCCTCGGCGCACCAGTCGCCTTCGGGGGCGATGTCGAAGACTCCGGGCGGGTCTGGCTCGCCCTCCATCCGAACCTCCGGGTCGGCATCATACCGGTCGCCGACGCAAAATCCGGTTTTCTGGTCGGGGGCGGCGATTTCGCCGTTCGTGTCTCGAAGCTCGTATCGCATGAACCGGAAGAAGTGCCAGTGATTGTGGTCTTCGGAGCGCTCGAAACGAAGCGTCCCGGCTATTTCCTCCCCCTCCCGCATCGAGCCGTCCTCGTGCTCGACCGACTGGCGGGCCTCCATCGTCTCGTCCTCCGCCGCCGCTTCGGCCTCGATGACGAGGGGGCCGTCGCCGAGGTTGTCGAACTGCGTGTCGAAGGCGAGGAGGAGGTTTCCACCATCGTCCGGCTCGACGACGAGGTTCTTCGGCACGTCCGGGACGATGTCGGGGAGGAGCGCGGCCGGCTCGCCCGCCGTCGTTTCTTCTTCCGCCGAGGCGTCCGTGCCGGACGGGGCTGTCGAGCATGCGGCGAAGAAAAGCATTGCGGTGGCGCACAGCAAAGAGGCCGGAACGACGCGGAGCTTCGATGGTTTCTTCTGTGCCACGTGGTTCCCCTTCCGCGAAAAACTACGGTTGAGTATAGCGAATCACAGCGAGTCCGCTCGTCCGACGCGGCGCGCCTCGCGGGCCGGGAAGCCCGCCCTCGAACGCACGGGATGGCGTGGAAGGAGATTTCCCGAAGGTTCGCGGACTCCGGCTTCCGGTCGGCGAATATGCCGTTTTCGGGAGAGGGCGAAGAGTCCGGGCGAAGTACGTCCGGGAAAGCGCGGCCCGTCCGCCCGGCTCGAAGGCGGCGTCGAAATATTCGGTGGCTGGATGGGGCTGGATGTGGGCGGAATAATGGATGGAGCCGTCCTCGTCGAGAGGGTTCCGTCCGCCCGGTCGGAGGACGTGTTCGTTTTCAAGAATGCCCTCGGGCGGGCCGTGGAGGAACATCTCGCGAAAGTGTGAGGTTTTGGCGGGTCATCTCCGTTCGCGTGGGTTATCCTTTGTCTTCTTATGTCCGAGCCACCCCATTACAACGACGATGACTTCGAGACGCGCCGCGACCGCCGCGAAAGCGGGTCTTCCAAATCCGGAGGGGGCGGGCTGCGCGGCGTCATCGAGTTCGCCGTTATTTTGCTCGTCTCGTTCGCGCTGGTTTTCGGGGTGGTTCGGCCTTTCATCGTCGAGGCTTTCTATATTCCGTCGGAGAGCATGGTTCCGACGCTGCTTATCAACGACCGGGTTCTCGTGAACAAGTTCATCTACGATTTCACGGAGCCGGACCGGGGCGACGTCCTCGTTTTCGAGAGCGTCGAGGGCGACGGGCAGGACCTCATAAAGCGGGTCGCCGCCGTCGGAGGCGATGAGATCCGGGTCCAAAACGGGCAGCTTTTCGTGAACGGCGAACCCCAGAACGAGCCGTATCTGAATCAAGAATCCCCCGACGCGAGCTTCTTCGGCCCCGAAACCGTCCCGGAGAACCACGTCTTCATGATGGGCGACAACCGCGCCAACTCCGCCGACTCGCGCGTCTTCGGCCCCGTCCCACACGACAACATCGAAGGCGAGGCTTTCCTCCTCTTCTGGCCGGTAAACCGACTGGATATTCTCCTGTGAGCGAGGAAAGAAGAAGTGGGAAGTCGCAACTCCGGGGCCATGTCGAGTTCCTTCTCATGCTCGCCGTCTCGCTCGCCCTCGTCTTCGGGTTCGTGAGGCCAGTGGTCGCCGCGCCCGTTTTCATAGACTCGGGGAGCATGATCCCAACCCTCCAAATAAGCGAACGCCTCCTCATAAACAAGCTCGCCAACGACTTCACTTCACCCGACCGGGGCGACATCGTCCTCTTCGAAGACCCGGCGGGCGGCGAAACCCCGCTTATAAAACGAACCATCGGCCTCCCCGGTGAGACGGTGGAGTTCCGGGGCGGAGACCTTTTCATAAACGGTTCGCCCGTCGAGGAGCCGTATATAGACGACTCCGACCCAGACGCCGCATTCGCCCCGGCCACAAACTTCGGCCCGGTCGAGGTTCCCGAAAACCATTGTTTCGTCATGGGCGACAATCGGGGCGGCTCCCTCGATTCGCGCAGTTTCGGCCCGATTCCGGAGGAGTCTCTCATCGGGGAGGCATTGTTTAGTTTCTGGCCTCCGGGGCGGGCGGGGGCGGTATAGCTTCGCTCCGGCTATGGAGATCGTCGGCGCGCATCCTTATTTTCTTTCGCATGGGCAGCGGCGCAAGCACGGTCGCGTTGGTTTGGAAGAAGAAAAGAGAGTGGCGCGAAGCCGGAGGAGTATGCTTCGCCTTCGGAGCGACGAATATAGTCCGAGGCCTCACGAATGGATATTTCTTATCGTGACACCGGGGCAGTTTTTGTTCAACGGCTACTTCGTAAGCCGCGACGAGGCGGAGGATTTCAGAGAACGCATGGAACGGAGGTGATCCGATGAAGGTGACGAGCCACGAATACGAGGGGCAGCCGGGGATGGCGGTCATCGAGCTTCGGGACGACATCGAGGCTGAGTATGGATTTCAGGTCGCGCCGGGCATGCACCTTCATTACGAGGTGTCCGACGAAGGGGAGCGCATACCCGTGTCCATCGAGATCGAGGTTTGGAAAGGTCTCGTCCGCTTCGAGGGACGGTCGGACGGAGGATCCAGAAACCGCAAGGATTGCCGAGATCCTCTCCGCGATCGAGTCGGTCGAGGTTTCCGTGGAGAGAGTCCGGGGAGCCGTCGTCGGCGGCAATGGAGAAGTCGAGCGTCGAAAGGCGAATAATTAGAGCTTGACGTACTCGCTTTCATGGCCCGCTACGCTTCGTTTTCCACCGTTCTCCCATAAACTTCCGCCATCCCCCGCATCCGGGCGGCGAGGGAGGAATCGAATGCGTTTTCCTCCATCCTCCACCGCCAGTTCCCCTCGACCGTTCCGGGGGTGTTCATCCTCGCCTCGGCGCCGAGACCGAGGAGATCCTGCATGGGGACGACGGCCCACCTCGCCGTCGAGGAGTACGCGAGCCGAATGAAGTCCCCCGCCCCGAGATATTCTTTTCCGAGGTATCTCCGGGCGAGGCTCCGTTCTCCTTCGCCCGCGTTGCGCCACCACCCGGCGGTCGTGTCGTTGTCGTGGGTTCCGGTGTATGCGACCCAGTTCGCGCCCTCGTAGTTGTGCGGGAGGAAGTGGTTTCCGGGGTCGGAGAATCCGAACTGGAGGACTTTCATCCCCGGAAATCCGAGGTCTTTCCTCAGTTTCACGACTTCGGGAGAAATATCCCCGAGGTCTTCGGCGATGAGTGGAAGCTCTCCGAGAGATCCCCGGAGCGCGGCGAAGAGCTTTTCGCCCGGCCCTTCGGCCCACCTTCCATTCACGGCGGTCTCCTCGTCCGCCGGGACTTCCCAGTACGCCTCGAAGCCCCGGAAATGGTCGAGACGGAGCGCGTCGCACAGCGAGAGGGCGTGTTTTATCCGGGACTTCCACCACGC
>JACDAJ010000094.1 GCA_013695475.1 Rubrobacter sp.
CGAAACTCCGACGCGGCGGCGAAGGAACGCCTCACACCGCCGCCTTCCGAGGTGGACGAAGCACAACGGGCGTATTCCTCGTCCCGGTCGAGTGAAATCGCACGCGACCTCCGCGAACTCGTGCGCGGCAGCCAAATCGTCGAGGCTCCGGGCGAATTGCAAACCTTCGCGTACGACGCTTCGTTCGAGACTCAGCTTCGACCGAGGCTCCCCGAAGCGGCGGTGATCGCCGGTTCCGAAGAGGATGTCGTCGCCGTGATGAAATACGCCCACGAACACTCGATCCCGGTGACGACCCGCGGCGCGGCGAGCGGGCAAGCCGCCGGAGCCGCTCCATACGCCGGGGGCATCGTCCTCGCCATGAACGCGATGAACCGCGTCATCGAGGTGGACGGGGCGAATTTGCAGGCGTTTTGCGAGCCGGGCGTGGTTCACGCGCAACTCAATGCCGCATTGAAACCGAGCGGGCTTGTGTTTCCGCCGGACCCCGGCTCGAGCAAAATGGCGACCGTCGGGGGGATGGCCTCCACGAACGCCGCCGGGATGCGCGCCCTCAAATACGGCGCGACGAGCGCGTGGGTTCTCGGTTTGAACGTCGTTTTGCCGGACGGGACTTTGATCGAGACCGGCTCCGTCGGCTCCCGCGCCAAGCAATCCTCGGCGGGCCTCGAACTCACGAAGCTCCTCGTCGGGGCGGAGGGGACACTCGGCGTCATCACACGCCTCCGACTCAAACTCATGCCGATTCCTCCGTCTCGGGCCATCGTCACGGCGACTTTCGACGACGTGGAGGATGCGGGCCGCGCCGTTCAAGAAACGTTCGCCGCCGGGGTGAGTCCGTCGGCCATCGAGATTTTGGACGAGCGGTGCATACAATCCATAAACAAGTATCGCCCCGGCATGGACCTTCCTTCGGTCGAGGCGATGCTCCTTTTCGAGGTGGATGGAAATCCGGAGGGATGCCGCGCCGACGCGGAGAAGATATCCGAGGTCGTCGCCCCGCTCTCCCGCGAGGTTGAATGGTCGGACGAGCCGGAGCGTATCGCCACATTGTGGGAGGCTCGTTCGCTCGTCGGGGCGGCCATCGGCGCTTTGCGGCCCGGATCGAACCGGGCTTATTGCGGCGAGGATATATGCGCCCCCGTGTCCCGCATTCCCGAGACGCTGCGAAAAATACAAGAAATATCGGCGAAGCACGACATCCTCATCGCGACGTATGGGCATATCGGGGGCGGGAATTTGCATCCCGGCCATCTCATTGACGCCCGCGACCCCGATGAGATCCGCCGCGTACTCCTCGTCGCCGACGACATCCACGCCCTCGCTCTGGAGATGGGCGGAACCATCACCGGAGAACACGGAGTCGGAGCGGCGAGGGTGGCGTATATGGAGCGCGAACACGGCCCGGCCCTCGATGCGATGCGGGCTATAAAGGCCGCCCTCGACCCGAAGGGCATCATGAACCCCGGCAAACTCTTCCCGGACAAAGTTTCGGATTCACAACCCGAAGGCCCGGCGAGTCCGGCGCGGGTCGGGGAAAACGCGGAGGATGAGCGGCAAATACCGGTGCCTCACCCGGACGGCGCCGCGCAAAAGCCGCGCCACGAATCGCCGCCCCTCGAATGAGAATTACGGGGAGTCGGGAGTGGGGAGGCACTCGCTTCGCTCGTTTCGGGAGTCGGAGAAGCCGAAAAGACCGCGAGTTCGCGGGCGGGATTCTTCATTCGGAGTCCGCCGAGCGGGTTTCGTTTGTGGTGAGTTCGTGGGTTGCGGGGCGCGTCTCGATCCACGTTCCCCGTCGAGATCGGTCGGACGGCACCGCTTTTCGCGGAAACGAACCTCGCCATAAAGTCGGCGAATCGCCGCACGGGCGAGGCGTCGCATTTCCTTTCCCCGGCTCCCCACCCCCACGTCTCGATGACCCTTGAAAATATATGAATCCGAATGGAGGAAGGATGGACGCATCGAATAAAAACGCCGGGCCGCTCTCGGGGATGACGGTCGTGGATCTCACGCGCGCCCTCGCCGGGCCATACGCCACCCTCATGCTCGCCGACGCCGGAGCCAAAGTCATAAAAGTCGAGCGTCCGGGTACGGGCGACGACACTCGCGGATGGGGGCCGCCCTTCGTCGGGGAGGAGGGGGCGGAGGAATCCACGTACTTCCTCTCCGTGAACCGGAGCAAAAAGTCCGTCACGCTCGATTTCAAAAACGCCGACGACCTCGAAAAACTGAGAGACCTCATCCGGGGCGCGGATGTCCTCGTCGAGAACTTCCGGCCTGGTGTGATGGGGAAGATGGGGCTTTCGTGGGAGGCTCTCGAAGATATGAACCCCCGGCTCGTGTACCTTTCGATCACGGGCTTCGGGGAGGGTGGGCCGGATGGTCATCGGCCCGGCTTCGACCAGATCGCACAGGGGGAGGGCGGCCTCATGAGCTTCACCGGCCCCGTCGGAGGGCCGCCCACGAAGGTCGGCGTTCCCATAGCCGACATACTTTCGGGGATGTTCGGGGCGTTCGGGGTCGCCGCCGCCCTGACGGAGCGAGAGACGAGCGGCCGCGGCCAAAAAGTCACGTCGTCGCTCCTCGGGAGCATCGTCGGCATCCACGCTTTCCAGGGAACGCGGTGGCTCGTGGCGGGCGAGGTTCCGGAGCCGGAGGGAAACCGCCACCCGACCATCGCCCCGTACGGCGCATTCCGTTGCTCGGACGGCGACATAAACATCGCCGTCGGCTCCGAGGGTTTGTGGCGGCGCTTCGCCCCGCTCGTCGGCCTCGATCCGGACGACGAAAGGTTTTCGACGAACCGGAAGCGGCTCGCAAATGTGGAGGAACTCGAACGGGAGATTTCCCCGGCTCTCGCTTCGGCGACGGTGGATGAGTGGGTCGGGAGGCTTGGGGAGGCGGGGGTTCCCGCCGGGCGCGTCCTCTCCCTCGATGAGGTTTATGAATCGGCGCAAATATCTCATCTCGGGCTGGTGGATTCCGTCGAGCATCCGAGTCTCGGAAGCATAAAACTTCCGGGGTCGCCGCTCGGGTGGGGTCGCTCCGGCAAACGCTCCGCCGAGTCTCCGCCGACGCTCGGGGAGCATAACGGGGAAGTGTTCGGGGAGCCGGAATAAACGCGGCGGGTTGCGATAGACTTTCCGGCGTGGAAAAAGCGGCCATACGGGGGGCGGGG
>JACDAJ010000142.1 GCA_013695475.1 Rubrobacter sp.
ATGGCCGTGAGCGTCATCGCCTGAACGAGCGGGTCGCTCACGAGGGCGCCGTCGGGGAGCGGATAAAGCGGAGCCACGCCCCGGCTCAGTCCCGAGGACATGATGAAGAGGTTCGCCGCGTTCGAGATGAGAACCATACCGACGATTATCCGGATGAGGTCGCTTTTAAGAAGCAAAGTCGCCCCGGCACCGAAGAGTATCGCGACGGCAAGCGAGAGAAGAAGCGTCATCTTCCGGCCTCTCTTTCTTCGAGGGCGGTTGCTTCGGCGGCGGTTCCTCCGGCGTGGTTTCGGCTCGTGGCTCGGGCGACGATGTCAATGGCTCCGAGCGCGAACCCGAAGACCATGAGGAAAACCCCGACATCGAAGGCGACGGCGGTTATGAACTCGAAGGTGCCGAGGTGGATGACCTCCGCACCGGGAGCCGGGGAATGCGTGAAGATCGGCTTCCCGAGAAGAAGCGGCACGAACGCGGTCAAAAGCGCGAGGAGAAGCCCGCCGCAAAAACCGATGGCGGGAAGGTATTTCGTATGGAGCTTCGCCTTCGCCTCTTCGTACCCGAAAGCCACATATTGAAGGAGGAAGGCGAGGCCCGCGATCACCCCCGCATTAAACCCGTCCCCAACGTCCGCATACCCCTTTATAAGCACGGCGAAGGCGGTCATGAGCGAGGGGAGGAACAAAATCCGGGCGATGGTTTGTGTCATGACGGTCATGGTCGCTCCCTTCGGTCGCTCCGGTTGGTCGCTTCGCTCCCGGTTATTGGTTGTTGGTTGTTGGTTTTTTGTTTTTGCCAATAACCATCAACCAATAACCAACAACCGGAGCGGAGCCGAAGGCGGAGCGACCTCACCACAGCCTCCCTCGGAGAAGGAGCGCGGAGATGCCGAGGAGGGCGATGCCGACGACGGTGATCTCCCCGAGCGTGTCGAGTCCTCGGAAGTCGGCGAGGATGACGGTGACGATGTCGTTGGCATGCGCGTCGGGGGCGAGTTCGATGTGCTGCGCGGCGACGCTTTCCTCCGGGGTCGGCCTCGAAAGCGCGCCCCACACCCCGAGGAACGCGACGACGGTGGACGCGCCCCCGACGAGATACGCCCGCCGCCTCGTACCCGGCGAGCTTCCGTGCGTCTCCGAGCGTTTGAGGACGGCGGAGGGCATGAGGGCGAGGACGGCGAGGAGGAGGAGCGTCAAAATCGTCTCGACGAGGACGGCGACGAGAGCCACGTCCGGGCCGCCGAAGAAGGCGTACACGGCGGCGAGGCTGAAACCCGAGGCCGAAAGCACGAGGACGAGCGTGAGGTGGTTCCTCGGAACCGTCGCCGCGACGGCGGCCACCGCAGTCAGGACGAGCGCGACGATGAGTGGGATGTCCGCCGCCTCGACCGTCCCGACGGAGTATATGCTCGCCTCCGCCGGGGCCGAGACGAGAAGCCCCGCCCCGACGAGTATCCCGAGCGGTATGAGGACGGCGACGATGCGGCTCCGGAGCGTGTCCACTTCGAGCCAATGTATCCGATCCGAGAAGGCGTTCAAACCCGTGAGCGAAAGGTCGTACCATTTTTGCGGCCCGACCTTCTCCCCGATCCGCGAGAAAACACCCGCCGCACCCGACCACAATGGACGGGAAATAATGACGAGCGCGCCAAGCCCGAACGTCGCGAGCGCGAGGAGATTCACCGGGCGGAAGTCGAGATGGTATGCCGGAGAGATCGGGGTTTCCCCATTGAAAGTCACGGCTCCGGCGGCCTCGGCGAGGTTTGTGAACGGGCCGACGACGACTCCGCCGAAGATGGTCAAAACCCCGAGGATTGTGATCGGGGCGAGCATGGCGACCGGGAGGGGGCGGCTTTCTTGGCGAGGCTCGCCGAGGAAGATCCCCGTCCAAAAACGCCACATGTACGTGAGCGTGAGAACCGCCCCGAAGAGCGCGAGAAGCGGGAATGGCATCCCCCTTTCGAGAGCGGCCTCGAAGAAGAGTTCGTCCTTGAAAAAGCCGATGGTGAGCGGGAGGGCGGCGAGTCCGGCGGCGGCGGCTCCGCTCGACGCGGCGAGGAGGGGTTGTTGGCGAAGCATCCCGCCGAGATGCGAGAGCCGAGTTTCGCCGTCCGATGACTCCGTCACCGCCCCCGCCGTGAGGAAGAGCGCGCTCTTCGCGAGGGCGTGGGCGATGACGTAAAAAGACGCCGCCGCCGCGCCGTATGGCCCGCCGAGTCCGAACATGAAGACGACATATCCGTACTGCGAGATGGTCGAGTATGCGAGGAGTTGTTTCAAAACGTCGCGCGAAAGCGCGAGGACTCCGCCGACGACCATCGAGGCGAAGCCCATGACGAGGAGCGCGTCGAGGAGAAACTGGCTCGTCTGGACGAGCGGATACACCCTCCCGATGAGGAAAACCCCGGCGGCGACCATCGCGGCGGAATGGAGATACGCCGAGACGGGGGTGGGGGCGGCCATCGCGCGTGGGAGCCAGAAATGGAACGGGACTTGCGCGCTTTTGGCGAGGCCCGCGATCGCCATGAACGCGGCGGCGGTCGTCAAATACACGCCCGGCTCGGCGGTTTCGATGAGTTCGGGGAGGAGGAAGGTTCCGTATTCGACGTAAAGCATCATCGCCCCGACGAGGAGGAGGACGGCGGTGATGCCGGTGACGAGCATCGCCATGAGGGCGGAGTATCGGGATTCTTCTTCGTGGACATCGTAGGCGATGAGGAAGTATGAGGCGATGGCCGTCAAATCCCAGAAAATGAAGATGAGGAGGAGGTCTTGCGCCATCACAAGCCCGACCATCGAACCCATGAACATGAGGATGAAGGCATGGAAACGCGGTATGTCCGCATCCGGTCTTCCTTGATGCTCGAGATGGAGCGGGAGATATTTCGAGGCGTATACGACGACGGCGAGGCCGATGCCGGTGGCGAGCATCGCGTAAAGGGCGGCGAGGCCGTCGAGTTCGAAGGCGAGGCGGAGGTTCCACGTCGGCGCCCACGGGAAGTCCACGCTCCCGCCGCCCGCGAACGCCCACGCCCAAAACACGGCGGCGAAGGCGAGGGCGGAGGTCGCGACGCCGACGGGGGCCGTCCACGAAGGGCGGATGGTACCGGCGAGGGCCGTTATCGGCGCGGCGGCGAGCGCGAGGGCGAGGGGCAAAAGTACCGCGAGCGTTGTCAGCGGACTATCCTCGGGCGGGTGGGCGGGAAAGCGGGTGAAATAAAGGTCGGTGGAGCGAGGTTCGAGGCGCCTCCGGTTTTACGTCGCTCCATGTTCTCCCTCTGGCCGGCGGGGAGCCGGGATGGTCTCAATTCTCGGAACATTGTACATAACGAGCGGGGGTGTGGCGGCGGTGTCCGCCCCGGCTCCCGAAACGTGGATAAAGGTTAGAATGGGAGTGGAAAGAAATTCGCACAAGCTATTTCAAAGGCCGATATGACACAGCTCATCGATTCATATGACCGCAAAATGGACTATCTCCGGATCTCCGTCACCGACCGATGCAATTTCCGCTGCCAATATTGCATGCCCGAGGACATAGTTTTTCAAGACAAGTCCGAGATCCTCACCCTCGAGGAAATGCTCACCTTCGCCGAAGCATGCCTCGAGCTCGGGGTGACGAAAGTCCGCGTAACCGGCGGCGAACCCCTCGTGCGGCGCGGCGTCGTCAAGTTCATCGGGTGGCTCAAAGACCTCGGCTTCGAAGATGTCACGATGACCTCGAACGGCTTCCTCCTCAAAGAGAACCTCGACGGCCTCATCGAAGCGGGCCTCGACCGGATAAACATCTCCCTCGACACTCTCCAGCCGGAGAAATTCCGCTTCATTACGAGGCGGAACCACTTCGAGAAGGTGTGGGATGCGCTCATGGCCGCGCTCGAAACGCCATTGTCTCCGGTGAAAATAAACGCGGTCGCGATGCGCGGCGTGAACGACGACGAGATAGCGGACATGGCGCGACTCACGATGGACTATCCGCTCCATATGCGCTTCATCGAACTCATGCCGCTGAATGGCGACACCGACGGTTCGCG
>JACDAJ010000153.1 GCA_013695475.1 Rubrobacter sp.
AGGAAGCACGCCGAGGTGAGCCGTCCGGCCATTTGCGGTGTCCTCGTACTGTCGAGGGGCAATGTGAGGGCGAGGGGGAAGAGCGCGCCCTGCGAGAGTCCGAGGAGCGCGGCGCACACCCACGGCGTCCACGGCGCGGCGGTCGGGGCGAGGGCGGCGAGGAGGAGTCCGACGACCGTGGTGGCGATGACGGCGACGAGCGCGGGCCGTCGGTCGGGGAAGCGGTTCGTTATGGCGGGGACGACGAAGGCCGAGAATATTTGAACCCCCGTGAACGTCGAGAGGATGAGGCCGCCCCGCGCCTGCGAAAACCCCTCGTCCTCGAAGATTTGCGGGAGCCACGACAGAATCGAGAAGTACATGAGCGAGGTCGCCGAGAAGAAAGCCATCGTCATCCACACTCGAGGAACCCGGAGCGGGAGGCGTACGATCTCGTTCCCTTCGCGGCCCTCCCTCTCCGGCTCGCGCATCGGGAGCCATGCGAGGAGGGCCGGGAAGGCGAGGATGGCCCACACGGAGAGGGACGCGGGCCACGAGCCTGTGGCGGCTGTGATCGGGACGACCGCGCTCGCCGCGACCGTCGCCCCGAGCGCCATGCTCGCTGTGTACGCGCCGTTGACCGTCGCCGATTTGTCCGGGAAGTTCCGTTTTATGATCTCCGGCATGAGGGCTTGAATCGTCGCGATCCCGACGCCGACCGCGACCGCGCTCGGAAAAAGCGTGAACGCCCCGCCTTCGATGCGAAGGAGCGTCGCCAGCCCGACGAGGGCGATGGAGGAGAGGATCATGGCCCGCCGCCCGAGCCGCTCCCCGACGACCGACGCGAGCGGCGCGAAGAGGGCCATGCAAAGCACCGGAAGCGTCACCAAAAGCCCCGCCGCCGCCCGCCCGACGCCGAGGTCTTCCTGAATAAAGCCGTAGACCGGGGAGACGGAGGCGAGCGCGATCCTCAAATTCAGCGCGGTGAGAAGGATGGCGGCGAGAAGGAGCCATCCTTTATGTTTCGCCATCGAGCCTCCCGGAACATTTTCGGAGCCGGGCAATCATACGCCGGGCGGGTGGGGGATGCTCGGTTCCTAATCCGCGAGCCAGGCGCGAAGCCGATCGGGCCGATGGAACATCGAGCCTCGCGGCCGCCGACCGCGAAGGATTCGAGTCCGTCGTGCCGGGGCTTCGGTATTCGTGACGAGTGCGGCGAGTGTTTAAAACTCCGGTTCCCACACGGGTTTCAAGGTGAGGGTGAAGCCGGGAAGCTCGGGGTCTCCGGACAAACTTTCCGGGTTTTCGAGGAGTTCGGCCGAGCCATCCGATTTGTATACGTAAGCTCTTCTTTCCTCCGGGTCGAGGAGCCACCCGAGCTTCGCGCCGTTTTCGATGTACTCGCGCATCTTCGCTTCGATTTTCGGGAGGAGGTCGGAGGGGGAGCGGAGTTCGATCGCGAAGTCCGGGCAAAGGGGGAGGAATCTTCGTTTCTGTCCGGCGGCGAGGTTCGAGAGGCGATCCCTCTCCACCCACGAGGCGTCGGGGGCGCGAAGCGCGCCGTTCGGGAGGACGAAGCCGCCGCTCGACTCGAACGCGACGCCCGCGCCGTCGCGTTTAGCCCATAGACGAAGTTGCATGTTGATCTCGGAATTGCGGTCGCTTGTTTCTCCTCCGGTTGGCATTTCGATCTCCAAAGTTCCCTCCGCCGTGCGCTCGATGCGAAGCTCGTCGTTCATCCGGCAAAACTCGAAAAGCCAATCGTCATCGTCCACCGCGAACGCCGCCTTCGGCACCCGCAACTCCATCGGATGCTCCACCCGAACCTTCGTCTCTGTCTTCGTCTCCGTCACGGACACCTCCATATACTCCGACGAAGAAATTATACGCCCCGCGCCTCCCCCGCCCCGAAGCACGAAAAACGGGGCCGGAAAATCCGACCCCGCAGAAATACCCGAGAGACTTTTTAATATTTCGGGACTCTCGCGTCTATCTCCTCGCTCCACGCCGTGATGCCGCCTTTGACGTTGTACACGTTCGCAAAACCCGCGTCTTGAAGGAGCTTCACGGCCTTCGCGCTCCGCCCGCCCGTTTTGCAATGGACGGCGATCTCGTCATTCTGATTCAACTCGGACATCCGGTCCGGCAACTCGCCGAGCGGGATGAGCGGAACGCCGATGTTCGCAACCTCGTACTCGTGCGGCTCCCGCACATCGAGGACGTATGTATTGCTCCCGTTCTCCATCTTGCTTTTGAGTTCGGAGACCGTGATCTCCGGCACGCCGTTCTCTTTCTCGGCGGCTGCCGCCTGCGGAATGCCGCAAAACTCCTCGTAGTCAATGAGTTCGGTGACGGTCGGGTTCTCGCCGCACACCGGGCAGTCCGGGTCTTTTCTGAGCTTCATCTCGCGGAAGCTCATGCCGAGCGCGTCATAAAGCATGAGCCGCCCGACGAGCGAGTCGCCCGCCCCGAGGATGAGCTTGACGGTTTCGGTGGCCTGAACGACCCCGATGGCTCCGGGCAAAATTCCGAGTACGCCGCCCTCCGCGCACGAGGGGACGAGTCCGGGCGGCGGCGGCTCCGGATAGAGGCACCGATAGCACGGGCCATGCTCTGCCCAGAAAACACTCGCCTGCCCCTCGAAGCGGAAGATCGAGCCGTATACGTTCGGCTTCCCGAGAAGCACGCACGCATCGTTCACGAGATACCGGGTCGGGAAGTTGTCCGTCCCGTCCACGATGATGTCGAAGTCCTTGAAAATGTCGAGGGCGTTCTCCGAAGAAAGCGCCTCCTCGAATTCGATGACTTCGACGTTCGGGTTTATGTCCTTGATCGTGTCTCGGGCGCTCTCCATCTTTTTCCGCCCGACGTCCTTCGTGCCGTGGATGATCTGCCGCTGGAGATTCGACTCGTCCACAACGTCGAAGTCAACGATGCCGATCGTCCCGACTCCGGCAGCCGCGAGATACATCGCGAGCGGCGCGCCAAGCCCGCCCGCTCCGATGGTGAGCACCTTCGCCGACTTCAACTTTTTCTGCCCGTCGAGCGCGACCTCCGGCATGATGAGATGGCGGCTGTACCGGGCTATCTCCTCGTTCGAGAGATCGTTCGAGAGATTGACTTCGCCGTTCGGTGTTCCGACCACTGAATCTATCTGCATTTCAAAAACCTCTTAAATGTTGGAAATATCGTGGCTAAATTGCTTCTCTAAAAACTTGCCGACATCGTCCGCCCGACCCTCCGGCGATGGACGGGATTATGGAAAGCTCGTCTCCGTCGGCCACGTCGGTGTCCTGTCCGTCGAGGTAGCGGATGTCCTCGTCGCCTTTGTACACGTTGACGAACGAGCGGAGTTTCCCGTCTCCGGTATACAGATGCTGTTTGAGATCCGGGTGCGTCTCGACGAGTTTCCCGAGCGCCTCGCCCGCCGTCCCGCCCCCGACATCAACCTCGGACTCGCCGCTCGCGTATTGTCTCAGCGGTGTCGGTATCCTGACTTTCGGCATATGAAAACGCCCTTTCCTAGTTTGTGATCTTCTCTTCGTCATACCCGGAGCGGTCGTCTTTCAAGAGCCACGACCGCATATCCTTTATCTCGTCCCCGCTCACCGAGGCGATGATGTACGACCACCCCGGCCACGCATGGTCCCGGTCGTACTCGGAAGGCTGCGCCGGATGATCCGGATGCGAATGGTACACCCCGAGGATGTCCATATCCCTCTCGTCGGCCCGCTTCTCGAAGGCGATGTATTCCTTCGGGTCAATGAGGAATCGCCGTGACCGCTCGTCCTCATGGGTATTCTCGGCTCGCCATATATCCACGACGACCTTCATATCTCCCGTGTCCATCCCGACCATCACACCCGAGCATTCCTCGGGATACGTTTCTTTGGCGTGGTCGTGGATGTGCTTCACATCCCCGTGGCCTATTTTGAGCGGCAACTATTCCTCCCAGAAACTCTCGGACAGGTACTTGTCCGCGCCGTCGCACAGAATGGTCGCGATTGTACCCGAACCAACCTCCCGCGCCACCCGCAGCGAAGTGGCTATGGCGGCCCCCGCCGAGATCCCGATGAGAACGCCTTCCTCCCGAGCCACCCGCTTCACCATCTCGTATGCCTCCTCGGTCGAAGCTCCGAGGTTTTCGTCGGCGATGGACGGGTCGTATATCTCCGGGACGATGGCGCTCTCCATGTGCTTCATTCCTTCGAGGCCGTGGAAGGCGGACTCCGGCTCGAAGGAGATGACCTTTATGTCCGGGTTGTATTCTTTCAGGCGCGTCGCCGTCCCGACGAATGTCCCGCTCGTCCCGAGGCCCGCCACGAAGTGGGTTATCTCCCCGTCGGTTTGCTCCCATATCTCCGGCCCGGTTGATTCGTAGTGCGACCTCGGATTTGCCGGGTTGGAATATTGGTCGGGATAGAAATATTTGTCCGGCTCCTCGGCGTATAGTTTCCGCGCTTCGCGTATCGCACCGTCGGAGCCTTCGCCGGGGTCGGTGAGGACGAAGTCCACGCCGTATGCTTTCAGGATTTTCTTTCTTTCTTCGCTCGCGTTTTTGGGCATGCACAGTTTGACTTTGTAGCCGAGGGCGGCCCCGATCCACGCATAGGCTATTCCGGTGTTTCCGCTCGTCGCGTCGAGGATTGTTTTTTCGGGGGTGAGTTGTCCGCTCTTTTCCCCATCCCTTATCATCCACAGGGCGGGACGGTCTTTGACCGAGCCGCCGGGGTTTTGCATCTCCGCCTTTCCGAGGATCATGGCTCCCGGAACCTCCGCCGAAATGCTCGGGAATTCCAGGAGCGGCGTGTTTCCAACCAACTCCGTTATCCTTTGGCCCGTCTTAATCCGAGTAATCATGTCGGGATTAATTATACAGAGCGGAGCTTTCGCGTCCATGCCGCCGGGGGGATATGAGAGAAAAATATCTGACAAATGCGATAGCCGGAAGGCGTCCCCTAAGAAGCGCGTTCCGGCTACGGGTTGGTGCGTGATGGGTATTGTAACTAGGTTGCTACTTCGACGCTATGGTGAAAACGTTAACATTTCGCGTCTTCAAGAAATTTAACCGAAAGTTTCCAGAATTTCGGGGAGTTCGCGCCTCCGGCACGTGAATATCGGAGTGTCGAGTTCGGTGTACGATGACGCCTCGGACTCGCGAAGCTCCATCATGAGGTTCTGGAATTTCTCCGGCGACTCGGACTCGAAGCCGAGGATGAACTCATAGTCGTCTATGCCGAAGGAGTATGCGGTGTTGTTTTTCGTCGGGTAGTGCTTCCGCCCGATTTGCATGTGCTCGTTCATCATGCGCTGCCGTTCGTCGAGCGGGAGGCGGTACCATTCGCGGCTCTTCACGAACGGGTACACGAAGATATAGTTCCCCTCGCCGGGGATTATGAAGCGCCGGTTCTCGAAGCCGGGCGTGTGCTCCCCGACGTACACCGAACGACGCGCGATGGCGAAGTACGAATACGCTACGGTCAAATATTTTCCGAGGCCGCTTTTCATGACGGCGGATTGCATGTCCTCGAAAGCGTCGAGGTCGTATCCGATGCGCCAGAGCATGAAGTCTGCGTCGGAGCGAAGCCCCATCATCGAGTACGAGCGGAGGAGCATGTCCGAGGAAGTTCCTTCGATGGCTGCGAGGAACTCCTTTTTGCCGCGCTCCCTTTCCTCCTCCGGGAGTCTTCTCCATAGCGGGTCGAGTTTGAAGAAGATGTAGTTTATGTATTGGGAGGGAGCTTTCCCCTCGATGTCCGGCTGTGTTTGCGTCCGGGTTTCGGCGGTCATCTTTCTATCCCCTCACGGCGGGTTCGAGGCCGAAGTTGCTTTCGTACAGTTCGGCGATGCGCGAGAGTTCGTCGTCTGTGAGATCCGGAACATCCGGCGCGGCGGCGAATTCTTCGAGCTGCTCCTCGTCGTATATGTTCGGGAGCGTGGATGCGACGGCTCCGTCGGCGAGGCAGAATTTGAGGGCGGCCTGTCCGAGGGTGCGTTCGCCGGAGTCGGTCAAAAAGCGAAGCTGCTCGACTTTTTTGAGGCCGTCAATGAGCCATTCCTTCGGACGATGCCTCCGGTGGTCGTTGTCAGCGAAGGTCGTGTTTTCGTCGTATTTCCCTTCGAGCATGCCGGAGGAGTGGGGGACGCGGACGATGAGGGAGGTGTCGGTTTCGTTCGCGGCTTCGATGAGGGAGCGTCCGGGGTTTTGCTCCAGAATATTGTGGATCATTTGCACGCCGGAGACGCCTCGCTCGCACATCGCCTTAATTCCCTCTTCCTCCCAGCCGATCTTCGGCCCGAGCGCGATGCCATAACTTCGTATCTTTCCTTCACTCTTTATTTCGTCCATAAGCCCGAAAAGGTCGTCGTCCTCGACGGCGTCCATCTTGACGTTGTGGAGTTGGAGGAAGTCCACGTAGTCGGTGTCGAGGCGCCTCAAACTCTCGTCGAGGGCGAAGCGGAGAAAATCCTCCGACCAAACTTGCGGGCGTTCCTGCTGGCCGCGCCGGGCGGTGTGGTTATAGAAATCGTAGCCGATTTTTGTGGAGATCACGACTTCGTCCCGCATACCTCCGAATGCGTCGGCGAGGATGGTTTCGCCTTTACCCGAGCCATATGTGTCGGCGGTGTCGAAGTAGTTTATGCCTTTCTCGAACGCGCTTCGGAGGAGCTTCACGGATTTCGCGTCGTCCACTTCGCCCCACCATCCGGTCGAGATGGTCCATACCCCGAAGCCGACCTCCGACACGGCGATGTCGGTTCCGGCGAGGTTTCTGTATTTCATGCGCGCTCCCCTCGATCTTGATAGCCGCAAACAGCTTGCTACGCATTGTAGCGTGGAGGGTCGGGGCGGTGCTGTAAAAAGATCGCTCTTTTACAGGTTTCAGACCACAGGCTCCAGGAAAACATCCGAGCCGAGACTCCCGAAAGACCCCGAAAGACCACGCCGCTCCGAGCCCTTTCCGGGTGGAGAGACCCATTTGAAAACACGCTTCGCCAAACCGGGGCTACCTGAAACCCGAAGCCCGACGCCTGAAACCCGAAATCCTTTATTAAAAAATGTTAGGCGGATGTTTCGGTTTGGTCTTGATCGGAGGAAGATTTGCTGCTAGGCTGCATGCTCGGTTTGAGATAGGAATATAGAAAAACGATCTCGGAGGGGGGATTCGTTGTCTGGTTCGGTTGGCGCGTCTTTTTCGCGCAGGTTTTTGGTCTCGGTTTTAGCGACCGGGTTTTTCCTCGGTGTTTCATTGGCGGTTGCGGGCGTCGTCGGGGCGCAGCAAACGGAGACGATGAACGCTTCGTGGTACGGCCCCGGCTTCGAGGGGGCGACGACGGCGAACGGGGAGGTGTTCGATCCCTCCGGTTTCACGGCGGCGCATAAGACGCTTCCGTTCGGCACGACTTTGGAAGTTTGCTATGAGGGATGCGTGAACGTCCGCATCAACGACCGCGGCCCGTTCATCGCCGGGCGCGACCTCGATCTCGCGCAAGGAGCCGCCGACGCCATCGGTCTCACGGCGGTCGGACACGCCGCGGTCAACGTCACGTACACCGACGGCTCCGCCCCGGCGGGGCCATCCGGCGAAGCGGAGCCATCCGGCGAGACGACTCCGCAGCCGACAGAGCAGCCGCAAACGCAGCCGGAGCAGCCGCAAGCGCAGCCGACGGCGCAGCCCGAAGCTCCGGTCGCCGAGCCGCAAGCTCCGGCGAACGAGGTCTCGCAGGCAGACACCGCGGCCGATGGGCAGTATGCGGTCGAGGATCAGTACGAAGGTGAAGATGGCTCCGCCGCCGACAATCAGTACGAAGATGAAGGTGGTTCCGCCGCCAACGATCAGTACGATCCCGGGGACTTCGACGACTTCTCCGCCGCTGACAGCCAGTATTCGCCGCCGGCTGAGACCCAGTCCTCGCCGGTCGCGGAGGCGGCTCCCGAGCCGCTCGCGCCGCCGGAGCCGGCCGCTGTCGAGACCGCGCCGCTCGAGCTCGCGACGCCGGGTTCGACGGTCGAGCGGAGGATAGTCCTCGCCCTCGCCGCGCCGCCCGAAAACTACACGGGCGCCTTGCCGGAGGCTTCGCCGGAGGATCCCCCGGCCGAAGCGGCCTCCGTCGCCCAGGAAGAGGCTCCGTCCGAAGAGGCTCCGTTGTCCGAAGGGGTTCCGAATAAAGAGTCCGAGCCAGAGTCCTCTCCCGAGGAGCCGAAGTCCGGCTCCGTCGCCGCCGTCGCGGGGCTCACGGTCCTCCCGGACACGGGCGGGCTTCCGGTCGCGCCGCTGGCGGGGGCCGCGCTCGTGGCGATGAGCCTCATGCTCGTCGGGGTGAGAGCCTTCCGCCGATAAAAACAACTCGGCTTTCTTCGAGGGGGATCCCGGTTTCGGGGTCCCCCTCCTCTTTTGCCCGGCGCGTATAATCCGCCGAATGCGGACTTCTCGAACGAACTCCCGAAAGAAACTTTGATCGCCCGATACGCGGGCGGCGCGAAGGGCGCGCGGGAAGCGGCCCGATCCGGAGCCGCCGTGGTCGTCGTGGACGCTTTCCGCGCCAGCGCGACGATATGCGTCCTCGTCACCAAAGGCTCCCGAGTCGTCCCCCTCGCCTCCGTCGAAGAGGCGAAGGTCTTCCCGGCGGACTTCCGGGTCGGCGAGAGGGGCGGCTCGCGGGTCGCCGGCTTCGATTTCGGAAACTCCCCGACCGCCATAAAGACCGCCGAACTCCCCTCGAACGCCACCGTCGCCATGACCACCACGAACGGCACCCGCGTCGTCGAGGCCGCCGAAGGCTCGCCCGCTATCGCCCTCGGCTCCTTCGTCAACGCCGCGGCCGTCGCCCGGTGGCTCGCCGATTCGGGATTCGGAGAGGTCGTCATAGTCGGGTGCGGGTGGCGTGGACAACGAGCCTCCGAGGACGAGGCGGCCGCCGCGGCGATCCTCGAACGGCTCCGGAGACTCGGTGCGAACCTCGACGAGCGAGCGTCGCGGATCACGGAGCAAAATCGTCGAAGGCCACGAAAATCCCTCACGAATAACGCTGCCGCGAGGAGGCTGAAAAGGCTCGGCTACGAGGGCGACATCGAATTCTGCCTCGCCGAGGACATCGTTCCAGTCGTGCCGATTTTGGCCGATGAGGCGTTCGTCGGGGGGTGTTTCGAGTGATCGGTTGGCCGACTGTCGAAGACTCGCGAAAGCGTGGGTTTTCTCCTTGACAGTACGGTTACCCGCGATTACTCTGAAGTCAGGTCGAGCGGAGCAAATGTTACAAGCATGTGGCAAAGAGTTCCGCGAATACGGCTACGAGAGGAGGTGGAAAGACTATGACGATGACCATAGATCACGAAAAGACCCGCGAGGTCACCCGTGAGGATGTGGATCGGGCGATAGGCGTCATCGAGCGTCATCTGGAGAAAGAGGCCAGAACCCGCAATCTGCTCGACGAGCAGGCGATCATGCGCCCCAAAGACCTGTGCAAGCAGCAGGGACTGGACATGGTGGCCGAACTCCGCGGCATGATGTAATGGCGCATCGAACAGCGGTACTCGGAAGCCTGTGAAGGGGGATGCACAGTAACACGGCACCCCGAAGGGACGAACCGGACGGGCTGTCCATCCCCCTTCAACTAGGCTGCGAACAGGGATCGGAGAAATCCGGTCCCTTTCGTTTTGCTCGCTTCGCTCGTCAGCCAGTCAGCTAAAAACGGCGCGTGGCGATGCGTGTTTGGAGAATGCATCGGTATCCCCGGAGTGGATCAAATTATTGCCGGACGTCGATTGAGGTACGAAAGCTGACAAGCGAAGCGGGCTGACTGGCTGAAATGCTGAAAAGCGCGTTTCGCCGAAGGCGGAACGCTGTGAGCGGAGGAGGAGGGATTCGAACCCTCGATACCCCGTTAGGGGTATAACACCTTAGCAGGGTGCCGCCTTCGGCCGCTCGGCCACTCCTCCGAGCGGGAGTATATCAAAGGGTGTCGGAGGGTTACAAAATAGTGGCTTCCGGCTTAAATGACTTCCAGCTCCGAGAGCATCCCCGCCTCGTCCTCGAATATGGTGAGCATGCGCCCGTCCTCCGTATGGTGATCCACGAACGCCACCGAAGCGCCTTCCCCGAAATGCTGGAATTTTATGGTGTGGCAATTCGGCTCCCCGCATTCGCATTCGCCGACGACTCGAAGCTCGCCGAGTTGCGTCAGATACGGCGCGGCATACACGAATTTCGCCATCGGGAAAACCCTCGCCCGCTTCGAGCGTTTTCAAGCTGCGGAGGAGCCACGTCCTTTCCTGTTCCGTTATCTGGCGATCCAAAAATCATTCCCCCCGGTCTTCGGAATCTTCTTCTTCCAGAATTCCCGGTTTGTCGTGGGCGGGCTTCGCGTCGAGGATTTGTTTGCCGGAAATCTCCTCTTTCATCCTTACCAGCGTCGAATTGAGCGTCGCCCCGAAGAGGATGGTGAGCGACGCGATGTACAAATAGAGGAGCAAAACTATGACCACCCCGATCGAGCCGTATGTCTGGTCGTACGAGCCGAAGTTGTTCACGTACAAACTAAACGCGAGGCTCGCCAAAACCCAAAGGAGGACGCCGACCAGCCCGCCCGGTGTGATCCAGCGAAACGGCTGCTTCACGTCCGGCGCGAAATAAAACATCATGGCGACCGCGAGCACCATGAGCGAGAGCGCGATGGGCCACCTCGCGATGTTCCACACGAACTCGAACGTCCCGGAGAGTCCGAATATCCCCGCAAGCCCCGAGCCGATGCTCGGGCCGAGGACGAGGAGCGCGACCCCGCTCACGATCAAAACCGAAAGCCCGAGCGTCATGAGGATGGCGATCCCCTTCGTCTTCCAAAACGGCCGCGTCTCCTCCACGTCGTATGCCCGGTTCAAAGCGTTTATCATCGCCGAGAACGCCCCCGAAGCCGACCATATCGTGAACAGTATTCCGAACGAGAGAAGCCCCGGAGCCGGACTCTCGCCGCTTATGATCGGCCCGAGGAACGTGTTGAAAAGCTCGAAAACCTCCGTCGGCATCACCCGCTCGAAGTACGAAAGCACCGTCGTCGCGAGCGCCGGATTCCCGAACGTCCCGAGCAAAGAAACGAGAACGAGGATGAACGGAAAGAGCGCGAGGATGAGGTAATAAGCGAGTTGCGCCGCAAGCCCGAGCGCGTCGTCGCGCATGAATTCCTGGACGGTCGCTTTCAACGTCTTCATCCGGGCGAGCGCCCTCACATCCCGCCAGAAGGCTTTTATGGAGCCGCTCACCGGGCGCCTCGCCACCGACCTCATCTCCGACTCGTTCAACTCGGGCGCCATCCTCTCTCCTCCGGCTCGAAACACTATCTTAACCGCGATCAAAGGCGATCTCCGCTCTTTCACAAGGAGCCGCCCCCACAAAGTCAGACAGCGCGAGCCATGAAAACGTTTCATGTGAACCTCGGACGATAGCCGCCACGAATTCGGGCGGCGGATGCCACGCGCCCCTTTCCGAATCCGAGTAAAGAGTTTTCCATAGGCGGGTTCGAGAGTCGGGGGCGCCTCCACTCCGCGACGCTTCGGGAGCCGGGAATCGTATTTCCCGACCTCACAGAGCGTCGCGCCTCGCGAGCAACGGAAGATGCGAAGTCATCACCGGATTCAATGTCACGGAGCCATTCACCGGAATCCCTTTTCACCTCCCGACCCGTCCGCTGCGAGGCGTGCATCCTCCCGTATACTCACCCTATGCGCCTCGTTGTCGCCGAAAAACCATCCGTCGGACGCGACATCGCGAACGTCCTCGGAAAGCACGACCGAAGGGACGGCTCCCTCGCCGGGGACGGGTGGATCGTCACATGGGCCATCGGACACCTCGTCGAACTCGCCCCGCCCGACGCATACGGCGACGAATACAAAAAATGGCGCATGGAGAATTTGCCGATTTTGCCGGAGCGTTTCAAAGCCCGCGCCAACCTGAAAACCCGAAGCCAATTCAACGTCGTCAAAAAGCTCATGGCCGACCCCGCCGTGTCCGAAGTCGTCAATGCGTGCGACGCCGGGCGCGAGGGCGAACTCATCTTCGCGTATGTATACGGACTCGGAGGATGCGAAAAGCCCGTCCGCCGACTTTGGATCTCCTCCCTCACCCCCGAAGCCATCCGCGACGGCTTCTCGAACCTCCGAGACGGAAACGCCATGAAACCCCTCGAAGACGCCGCGAGGAGCCGGGGCGAAGCCGACTGGATCGTCGGCATGAACGCCACGAGAGCGTACTCCATAAAATTCTCCCGCCCCGGAAACGTGCTTTCGGTCGGCCGCGTACAAACCCCGACACTCAAACTCATCGTCGAGCGCGAGAAGGAGATCGAGAACTTCAGACCCGAGAAATTCTTCACCGTCCACGCGAGGTTCCGGAAAGACGGAAATACTTACGACGGCGTATGGTTCAAAAACAAAAAGAACCGCCTCGACGACAAAGAGAAAGCCGACGAGATAGCCGAAAAAGTTCGCGGCGGAACCGGAACCGTGAAAAAGGCCGAGAAAAAGACGGCCACCGAGAAACCTCCGCTCCTCCACGACCTCACCGATCTTCAAAGAAACGCGAACGCGAACTTCGGCTTCACCGCCGACCGGACTCTCAAAGTCGCGCAGTCCCTCTATGAAAACAAGAAGCTCATCACGTACCCGCGAACCTCCAGCCGATACCTCTCGAAAGACATGGCCGAGACTTTGGCGAAGCGAGTCGAGGCTGTGGGCGCATTGCCGGATCTCTCACCCTTCTCCGAAAGGCTCCTCGCCCGGTCGAAGCTCCCGGTAAATAAACGCATCGTGGACGACACGAAGGTGACCGACCATCACGCCATCATCCCGACGAACAAGAAATCTTCCGGCGATCTCTCGTCCGACGAGGCGAAAATCTACGATCTCATCGCCCGCCGCTTCCTCGCCGTCTTCTTACCGGACGCCCGCTTCGAGAACACGACCGTCATAACCGAAGTCCGCGAAGAAACCTTCCTCGCCAAAGGCCGCGTCGTCCTCGAAGCCGGATGGCGCGAACTTTACCCCGCCGGACTCAGCGGACGAAAAGAAAAAGAGCCGCCCATCCTCCCACCCATCGAAACCGGACAAGAATGGCTCGTCGTGAAAACGGGTGTGAAAGAAGGCGAGACGAAGCCCCCTCCCCGATACTCCGAGTCCGCGCTTCTCGGCGCGATGGAGACGGCGGGGAAGTTCGTCGAGGACGAGGAACTCCGCCAGGCGATGAAGGACTCCGGCCTCGGAACCCCCGCGACCCGCGCCTCGACCATCGAACGCCTCATAAAAGTCGGATACCTCGAACGCCAGAAAAAGGCTCTCCACCCGACGGCGAAAGGCCGCTCCCTCATCTCCCTCCTCGGCGAGAACTCGCTCGCCTCCCCCGAACTCACCGCCCGGTGGGAGGAACGCCTCGCCCGGATGGAGCGCGGCGACGATCGCCGCGAAGACTTCATGAACGGCATAAAACGCTTCGTATCCTCCCTCGTCGAAGAAGTCGGCGGCATGGAAGGCGAAAAACTTGCCTCCCCCGCGAACGGCCGCTCCGGCGGAAAACGCGGACGTTCATCCGGCAAACCTTCCGGCGATCCGATCGGCGCATGCCCGAAATGCGGCTCCCCCGTCCTCGAGACAAAGAAAGCATACGGGTGTTCGGCGTGGAAAGAGAAAGGCTGCAAATTCGCCATATGGAAGACCGTCGCCGGGAAGCGAATAAGCGAGCCACAGGCGAAAGAGCTTCTTTCCAAAGGCGAAACAAAGCAATTGAAAGGCTTCAAAAGCCGGGCGGGAAAGCCCTTCGAGGCCGCGCTCAAATTTGACGGGGAATATAAGGTGAAGCTCGACTTCGGAGACGGCAATTAACCTCGGACGCTTTGCTCCCGGTTATTGGTTATTGGTTTTGGTATTTGCCAATAACCAATAACCGGGAGCGAAGCGTCCAACCAATAACGGCGGCGAAGCCGCCCGCGAAGCGACCACGGGATTTCGTGGCTCCACTCGCATCCCCCGGTGGCAAAACCTCGCTCGTTGGATAAACTCTCTCCCCGGTTATGAGAGTGTTAATTGTCGGAGCCGGGCTTGCCGGACTCACATGCGCGAAGGTTTTGTCGGAGAAGAACGTCGAGGTCTCGGTCTTCGAGGCTTCCGACGGTGTCGGTGGGCGCGTGCGAACCGATACGAAAGACGGCTTCCTTCTCGACCGGGGGTTTCAGGTTTATTTCACGGCGTATCCGGCGGCGAGAAGGCATCTCGACCACGAAAAGCTCGACCTCCGGCGCTTCGATCCCGGCGCGGTCATCCATCGCGGCCGGAGGAGGGACGTGCTTTCCGACCCCGTGCGCGACCCCGGCTCCGCGATGGCCGGACTCCTTTCGGACGCGGCGACTTTCGGCGACAAAACGAAGACGCTCTCCCGCTCCGTCGCCGCCGGGGAGCAATCGGCGGAATCCGTCGGGGAGGTGGCCGAGGAGCGAACCTCGACCTACGAACATCTCCGCGCCACGGGGTTCTCGGACGAAATAATCGCCAACTTCTTCCGCCCGTTTTATGGCGGCATTTTCCTCGACCGCTCGCTCGCAACTTCGTCGCGCGTCTTCCGGTTCACCTTCTCGATGATGGCGAAGGGCGAGACGACGGTTCCGGCGAAGGGCATCGGCGAAATTCCGAAACAACTCGCCGCGCGCCTCCCGAACGACTCCATCCACCTCGGAACCCCCGTCGAGGAACTCGTGAAAAACGGAGAGCGGGTCGTCGGGGTGAAAGCCTCCGGCGAGGAATACGAGGCCGATGCGGTCATCGTGGCGACGGAGGCTCCGGCGGCCGCGAGGCTCGCCGGGAGCGAAGTCCCGGAAGGCTCGGTCGGGGAGGTGTGCGTTTATTATGAGATGGGCGGCGCGGGGGACGGGCGGAAAATATCCCTCGGCGCGGATGACGGCTCCTTTTTCAACAACGCGCAGGAAATGAGCGCGGTCTCCGACGAATACGCGCCTTCGGGACGGAGGCTCGCGAGCGCGGTCGCACTCGACGCCTTCGAGATTTCGGACGAGGAAATTTACCGTCGCGGAATCGCCGAACTCTCGGATTGGTACCCGCACGCGGACTTCCGGCCGCTCGCCGTGTACCGAATCCCGTATTGCCAGTTCGCGCAGCCGCCCGGTGTTCACGAGACTTTGCCGAAAAACCGCACGGACACGCCCGGCCTTTTCCTCGCCGGGGAATTTACCGAGGATTCGTCCATAGACGGCTCGATGCTCTCGGGCGAGAAGGCCGCGATGGAGGCGATGCGACGATGACGGACGGAAACTCGAACGGAGTCCCGGCTCTCAAAGTGGATGCGCTTCGGAAGACGTATCGCGATGGGTTTCTCGCGCTCGATGATGTGTCATTGGAGATCGAGGCCGGGAAATTCTTCGGGCTTCTCGGTCCGAACGGGGCGGGGAAGACGACGCTCATAAACTCCGTCGTGAGCCTCGCGAGGCCGGACTCCGGCAAAGTCGAGGTCTTCGGGCGGGACGCGCACAAGGAATACAAAGAGGCGCGGCGTATGATCGGGGTGAGTCCGCAGGAAATAAACCTCGACAAATTCCTCACCGTCTCCGAAGCACTCACATACCACGCCGGATATTATGGTGTCCCGAAAAAGAAGGCGAAGTCGCGGGCCGAGGAATTATTGGAGCGATTCGCGCTCGCCGACAAGCGGAAGTCGCGGGTGAACACGCTCTCGGGGGGGATGAAGCGGCGCGTATTATTCGCCCGCGCGCTCATGCATGATCCGAAGCTGCTTTTCCTCGACGAGCCGACGGCGGGCGTGGACATCGAGCTTCGGCGCTCGCTGTGGCAATACATCCGGGAACTCAATCAAGGCGGGCTGACGATACTTTTGACGACTCACTATCTCGAAGAGGCCGAAGAGTTGTGCGAGGAGATCGCCCTCATAAACGGCGGGAGCATCGCCGCGCAGGGATCGAGCCGCGATCTGAAAGAACACTATGGCGTCTCGAACATCGAGGACGTGTATTTGAAGGTCATCCACGATGCTCGCTGAACGACCTTTCCAAACTTTACTCAAGCGCGAGGTTCTCCGTTTCATGCGCGTGTGGATGCAAACCATCGCCCCGACGCTCGGAACCGCGCTCCTCTATTTGACGGTCTTCGGCATCGCGCTCGGAACCCGCATCGAAGAGATAAACGGCATCCCATATTTGGAGTACATATTGCCGGGCATCGCGCTCATGAACGTCGTCACCGGCTCGTACATGAACACGTCGTCCTCCGTCTTCGACGCGAAGCGGGAGCGGTACATTGACGAGATCCTCATCTCTCCGATGAGCGATATGCAAATCACGCTCGCGTACACGCTCGGCGGGACTTTGCGAGGTGTGATCGTCGGTTTCGGTGTTTTCTGCGTCGGGATTCCGTTCGTCGGGGTGAGCATTCAAAATCCGGCGCTTTTGATTTTGATCGGGATTCTCTCGGCGTTCATTTTCTCGGCGCTCGGGGTGGCGGTGGGAGCTTTGTCGAACCGGATAGACCACATTTCGCTCATGACGAACGTGGTGATCCAGCCGCTCGCGTTCCTCGGCGGGGTGTTTTATTCGGTGGACATGCTTCCTTCGGGGCTTCGGGTGGCGACGTTTTTCAACCCGATCTTCCACACCGTGGACGCGGCCCGATATGCGACGCTCGGGGTCTCGGATCTGAATCCGTACCCGGCGGTGGGGATCGTATTCCTCCTCGCCGCGCTCGCTTTCGGGGGGGCGTGGCTCGCCATAAGCAAGGGGCCGCATCTCCGCGTCTGAAACATCCGAGGCCGCGGAGGGCGCGCCGACGATGAAAACCTCCGCCTCGCCGTGGCCTTTCATCCTCGCGGTCTTCGGAGCGTCGAGGCTTTTCTTCTTCGCGGTCGGCGCGCTCGCGGTCGCCTTTCTTCCGGGCGCGGCCCCGATCGGAGACCCACTCGAACCTCCGGGCCTCCTCAATTACTGGGCGCACTGGGACGGCGCATGGTACTCCGAGGTCGCCACCGAAGGATACGCGCCCCGCGCCCCCGAAAGCACCGCCTTCTTCCCGCTTTATCCCATGCTCATCGGCCTCGGGACGAACATTTTCGGAGGCCCGGCGATGTGGGGAATACTCATCTCACTCGCCTCGACATTGTTCACACTTTACTTTTTGTACCGAATATCCGAGAAACTTTTCGACGAGCGGGCCGCGAAGTACGCGACGCTCGCGATGGCGTTCTTCCCGACGGCCTTTTTTCTGAACGCGGTGTACACGGAGGCTCCGTTCCTCGCTTTGACGACGGGAGCCGTATGGGCGGCGATGGTTCGCCGCGACCTCCTTCTCGCCGGAATACTCGCCTCCCTCGCCGCCGCGACCCGGAACCTCGGGATTTTGCTTTTAATCCCGCTCGCATACGAATGGTGGCGAAACCGGGAGGAATTCGGGGGGATGCGCGGCCTCGCGCCGCTCGCGCTCGTTCCGGTCGGGGTGTCGGTGTACACGGCGTATTTGTGGGTTCGCTTCGGCGACCCGCTCGTCTCGGCGCGCCAGCAAGGAGAATATTGGGGGCGAACCCTCACGAATCCCATAACGACGTACGAAAACGCCGCCGCCACCGCCGCCGAGGGGGCGGGGAGGTGGCTCGACCCCGTTCCCCTCTTTCTCGGGGAGTCCGCCGGGCCGTCGCTCGAAGCCTCGAACACGCTCAGCCTCGTATTCCTCGTCCTCGTCATCGCCGCAGTTTGGGTCGCGTTCTTCGTACTTCCCCCCGGACTCTCGGTGTATACGGCGATCATCACGCTTCTCCCCGTCCTCACACCGAGTCCGTCATTCCCGCTCATGAGCATGCCCCGCTTCGCCCTCGGCGCGTTCCCGATCTTCCTCGTCCTCGGTTTCCTTCTCTCGCGGAGCAAAGCCGGCTCCGCGATATGGTTCGCCATATGTATCCCACTCGGCGTCGCCCTCACCGCGCTTTTCGTCACGTGGCGATGGGTGGCGTGAGAGGAGGCTTCGGGTTCACGGCTCTCGTCCGGCGCTCCGGCGATTGAGAAGGCGGACGGCGAGCGGGGAGGTGGTCATCTGCGCCACGGCGTAGAAGACCGCCGGGATGAGGACTTCTTCGGGAAGTCCGCTGGCCGCGACCATCGCCGCCGCTATGGAGAACTCTTTCTTGCTGACCGTGAAAAGGAGGGCGACCCTCGTTTGCCGCTCGGAGGCGAGGAGGCCCGCGGCGCCACCGAGCGCGTAACCGACGAGGTTGAGGGCGAGTTGCGCCGCGAAGATGACAACGCCGTATGCTCCGTATTCGAGTATCGTCTCGGCGTTCGGCCCCACGACGGCGAGAAGCAAAAGCAGGTATGCGAGAGAAGAGCCGAAGGAATAGAGCGGGTCGAAGCTCATCACCTTCTCTGGAAAGCGGCTCCTCAAGAAAACCCCGGCGACGAGAGGCGCGAGGATGATGAGGGCGAGCTCCATCATCAACTCCGCCAGCGGCACTTCGAGGCGCACGCCCGTAAGGAGGAGAAAGAGCGGAGCCACCACGAAGGGCGCGAGAGCCGTGTTGACCGCGTTCAATACCGCCGCGAGAGCCACGTTCCCCCTGCCAAGCAAAACTAGAAGCGGGGCGGAGACGTCGGTCGGCAGGGCGCCTACGAGAGCCTGCCCTATGGCGAGATTGCCAGAGCCGAAGAACAGGCGGCCGATGAGGGCTCCGGCGAGCGCCATCGGGCCGTAGACAAGGAAGGTCGCCAGCACCTGCCAGCCGGGCCTCTTCAAAACCCTCTTCACGGCGGAGGCGTCGAAGGTGAGGCTTATGAAAAACATCAGTGCGGCAAGCATGGAACCCACCGCCGGAAAAAGAGCTTCTCCGAGTGGCGGGAAAACGAGACCGAGGACGCTCGTGCTGAGGACGAACCACAGCAGGTTCTCCTCCAGAATCTTCAGGCGCCTCACTTAGGCTCTCCCACGGTGAAGCTGCCTGTCTCAGCCGCGGGAGCGTTCGAAGCGGGCCTCGATCGCGAGCATCACAATGAGGACGGCCTCGATGACCTTGTCTATGTATGCGATGGACGTTCCGAAGCCCCCGGTGATGACGAACCACAATATGATCGTGAGCGCGGTGTATCCGATGAGGACGAAACGGATGATGTTTTTGTAGCCCGAAAGTTGCGGGATCGGGAGATAAAGTGCCGCGAGAAGCCCGAGGTACCCGAGTCCGTTCAATACGAACAAAATGTCCGGGATCAAAAACAGAAACGCTTGTCGGAAGTGGATGATCGCCGTCGCTGCCGTGAGGATGATGATCGCGACCCGGACGGCGATCTCCGCCGGTCTTATGCTCGTCATAAAGCCTCCTTGCCGTCTCGTTTTCGGAACGCGAGAGCCGCGCCGAGCGCGCCGCCCGCCAACAAGCTCCCGATGAAATACGGGGCCGAAACCCCGACCACATCGAATGATAACCCGGCCACGATCGGCCCGAGTATGAGCGTCGAACTCAAAATAGCTTGCTGCCCACCCATCAGCCGTCCTTGTTCATCGCCCGACACCCGCCGCGAAATCAGCGACGCGAGCGACGGTATGGCAAGCCCGATCCCAACCGCCATCCCCCCGACGACCGGATAAAGCATCCACGAACTCGGAGCCGCCGCCATCGCCGCGAACCCGACCGCCGCGACTGAAAGCCCCGCCACGAGCAAATTCCCCTCCCCGAACTTCGCCGTGCCACGCCCGATGAGAAATCCTTGCGTCACGACCGCGCACACCCCCACGAAAGCGAAGAAAAAGGCGTTCGTCGCCGGCCCCCACCCGAACCGCGCCTCGCTGAAAAGCGGGAAGTTCGTGAGCAGCCCGGCGAACGACAGATTGAAAAGAAACACGACGAGGAGCAAAATCCGTATCGCCGGAAGCGAGAGGACGCGCCAAATATTCTTCACCGGCGCGAGCGGGTTCATACTCGGCATCCTCGCCCGGCTCCGCCTTTCGGGCGGAAGCGACTCTTCGAGCGCGAAGAATCCGAAAACGGCGTTCGAGAGGGCGAGCGCGGACGCGGCGAGAGCGGGGGCGGCGAGCGAATACAAACTCAAAAACCCGCCGATGGCCGGCCCCGCCATGAGGCCGAGTCCGAATGCCGCCCCGATGAGGCCGAGTCCTTTCGCCCTCTCCTCCGGTGCGGTTCGGTCGGCGACGCACGCTTGCGCCGTCGCCGGAGTTCCGCCCATGAACCCGGCGACCGCGACCGCGAAGGCGACCATAAGCAGCGAACCCGCGAGGCCGAGGATGAGGTACGCGACCGACGCTCCGAGGAGGCATGCGAGCAAAATCGGGCGTCGTCCGACCCGGTCGGAGAGGGTGCCGAGGAGGGGCGCGCCGAGCATTTGCGCGGCGGCGTAAAGTGAAGCGAGGAGGCCGACGAGAGCCGCGCTCGCGCCGAATTCGCGGGCGTAAAAAGGGAGGAGCGGGATGAGGATGCCATACCCGGCCATGTCCACGAACACCGTGACGAAGAGAAAGGCGAGCGGGGATCTCACGCCGAGTCCATCCGAAGGATCGAGCCTCCGATATCCATCGTCCCGCACGCTTTCAAAAACGGAACGCCGAAGCGATCACCCATGCTCGGCACCGATCGAGACGGGGTCGGAATATGGGCGGCGTTCACCGCGAGTTTCGTTCGGCCTTCGTCCGAGCCGCCGACTCCATTCTCCGACTCACGAAAATCCCTTCCGAGACTCGCTTCCGCCGGAGCGGGCGATGAGCCGCCGCGCCTCGTCGAGAACCTTTTCCGAGACCTCGTCGCCGTCCGCCCGGACGGCCTTCCCGAACTCCACCCTCACGGCGGTTCCGTGGAGTTTCGGGGCGAGCATTTGAATCGTCGCGGCGAGCCAACGGCGATCCCGCTCCGTCCGGCGGAGCATGGACACCGGGTTCCCGAGGGCGCGCTTTGACAAAACGCCGCCCACTATCACAGGCACGACCGTGAGCTTCGGGACGAGTCGGGTGAAGAGTTTCAAGCTCTCCGACCACTTTCCGAGCGCCTCGGCGGCTCCGGGGAGGAGCGCGGGGTCGGGTTCGATCCCACCCCCCGGAAACGTGAGGACGGCTCCGCCACTTTTCATATGCTTCGCCGCGTCCCGGATGAGTCCGAACCGCCTCTCCGACGCCTCATCCACGGTGAGAAGATACTTCGAGGTGTTCGGAAGGGCTTCGAGGAACGGCCTCTCGGCGGCGACTATTTTGAGGTCTTCCCTCGGGATCGCCGAGAAAAGGGCGACGGTGTCAGAAAGCCCCGGATGGTTCGAGACGATGAGGAGCGGCCCCTCGTCCGGGACATCGTCCGCGCCGATGAAATCGAGGCTCTTCGCCATTTGGCTCGCGGCCCATACGCCGCCGGATTTCAGCCCCGCGCCCCCGACGACCTCATCGTACACGGCGGCTTTGTATGCCATCCGCTTCGCCGCGAAATGCGCCACCGCATCGAGCGCGACCCTTCCGCGCTCGACTCCGGCGAGTCCGAAAGCATCGAGGATCTCCGCGGCGCAAATCCCCGTCAACCTCTCGACCCGCTCCGGATTCGGGCGGCTCTCCGCGCCAGCGAAGACGGCTCGGCCCCTCGTCATGGCATTGTCGGTCGTCGTATTCATCGGATAAAACGATTCTAACCCGACACCCGGTTCCCTCGCTGTGAAAGGTCGCTTCGCTCCGGGGAGTGGGGCGTTCTCGACTTTCCCTTCTCCGAAAACCTCGCCCTCCGACGAGCCTTCACCCGGTTCGGAGGTCTTCGATGGGGAAAGCCTCGCCTCCCGTCTTTCACGGTTCGCAATTCACCGGAGCGAAGCGAACCGGCTTCACCGTTCGCGCATGACCTCGACAGCCGAGCCTCCGAGGACGGTTCCTCCGAGCCGCACGTGGGGCTTCTTCACCTTCACTTTCACCGCTTCGACCATCGGGTGGTCTTCGAAGATGGCGGCGGCGATGCGCTCGGCGAGGGTTTCGGTGAGGTTCACCGGTTCTCCTTCGACTATTTCCTTCGCCTGGTCGTGAACCGCGCTATAGTCCACGGTTTTCGTGAGGTCGTCGGAGGCTCCGGCTTCGCGGAGGTCGAGGCGGAGTTCCACGTCCACTATGAAAGGTTGCCCGAGGTCGCGCTCGGAGGCGAGGGTGCCGTGGAAGCCGGAGAACGTCATGCCTTCGAGGAATATTTTGTCTTCCGCCATGTTCACCTTTCGCGGGGGATGGACATGCTAACCTCATTAATTATGGATGATCCCGTACCCATGCGCCCGCTCGTCACGGTGAGCTATGCACAGACCCTCGACGGTCGGCTCGCCACCGTCGGAGGCTCGTCACGTTGGATCTCCTCGGACGACTCCCTCCGCTTTACCCATAAACTCCGCGCCTCCCACGACGCCGTCATCGTCGGTGCCGGAACCGCCCGCCGCGACGACCCCGAACTGACCGTCCGCCACGGAATCGAAGGCGACGACCCACTCCGCGTCGTCGTGGATAGCTCCCTCGAAACTCCGCCCTCTGCCAAAGTCCTCACCCTCGGAGCCGCGAAAGGAACCATCCTCGCCGCCACGGAGATGGCTTCGGACGAGCGAAATGATGAACTCGCCGCTCTCGGGACGAAGATTCTCCGGCTTCCGGGCGACTCGGATGGAAGGGTGGATCTCCATTCCCTCATGGCCGAACTCCGTCGTTTCGGCGTCGAGACTGCGATGGTCGAGGGTGGGGCGACGCTCATCACCTCGCTGCTTCGGGAGCGGATCGTGGATCGGGTCGCGGTGTGCATCGCGCCGAAGATCCTCGGCCGCGGCATCGAAGCCGTCGGCGACCTCGGCATCCACGACCTCGACCGATGCGTCGCCCTCGAAAACGTCTCCCTCACGACATACGGCCCCGACATCATCCTCGAAGCCGACCTCGAATACTGCGACGATGCCGAGGAATCCGAGTGAATGATTCCGTATGGCTCGGCGGCGGGTTCGGGAAGTGATTATCCGGAGTCCGTATGAATAGCGAAATCGTCCTCATTCACGACATCGGGCATCGAATGGAAAGAAGCGGATCGAGAGCCGCGAGCTGTGATTTTCCGACTTTCCATCTGCGAAACAAAGCGATTCGCGGTACTCGAACGACGAGCGCCCGAACAGAGGCTTTATGAATAATCCGGGCGAATCTTTCGAGGCCCGCGCCGTGTGGTTCGCCGCCCCACGCTCCGCCGAAATCCGCCCCGAAGAAGTTCCTCCGCCCGGCCCCGGAGAAATACTCATCGAAACCCTCTTCTCCGCGGTGAGCCACGGGACCGAGATGCTCGTGTACCGGGGCGAAGTCTCGGAAAGCCTCCCTCTCGACCTCCCCACACTCTCCGGCGGATACGGGTTTCCGATCAAATTCGGATACGCCGCCGTCGGAAGGGTGGTGGAAGTGGGGGAGAGCGTGGAGGATTTCTCGCCGGAGGAACTCGTATTCGTCCACCATCCCCACCAAAGTACCTTCACCGTCCCGGACACGATGCCGATAAAGTTGCCGGACGGCCTCGACCCCATCCTCGGCGTGTTCTTCGCGAACGTCGAGACGGCTTTGAATATCGTCCACGATTCGCCCATAAAGCTCGGAGAGACCGCCATCGTATTCGGGCAAGGAGTCGTCGGCCTCCTCGTCGCGCAGCTTTTGAAACTCGCCGGAGCGAGGGTCATCGCCATCGAACCCGTCGCCAAACGGCGCGAATTGTCCGTGAAACTCGGAGCGGGCATCGCCCTCGACCCCGGCGAGAACGTGGCGAAAACCGTCATGGACGCGACCGACGGGCGCGGCGCGGACGTGGCGTTCGAGGTGAGTGGAAGCGGAGACGCGCTCCGGAATGCCATAAACTCCGCCGCCGCCGAAGGAACGGTCGTGGCTGCTTCGTGGTATGGGACGAAGCCCGTCCCGCTCGATCTCGGCGGGCATTTCCATCGGGGTCGGGTGCGGATAAAGTCCTCGCAAGTCGGAAACATAAGCCCCGAACTCGGCACGCGGTGGAGCCGGAAGCGCCGGACGAAAACCGTCCTCGAACTCCTCCCGAAACTGAAACTACGCGAACTCGTCTCGCGGCGCATCCCGTTCGATGAAGCTCCCGAGGCATACCGGAATCTCGACCGGAACCTCGGCGACGCGATACAGTTCGTCTTCGAGTACGGAGAGAGCGAGGAGAAATAGTGTACGAAATATACGTCGCGGCGAGCTTCGAGGCCGCGCACAAGCTCACCGGGGATTTCGGCCCGGCCGCGAGGATGCACGGACACACGTACCGGATGGAGGTGATCGCGCGCGGCGAATCGTTGAAAGAAGACGGAACCCTCTTCGACATCGGCGAACTCAAGCCCGCCGTGGACGACCTCGCCGCCTTGCTCCACTACCGGAACCTCGACGAGGACGTCGAAGGTCTCGCCGGGAAGAACACAACCGCCGAAGCCGTCGCAGATTTTTGCTGGGAGACACTCGCCCCGCCACTTCGGGGGCGAAACCTCGCCACCCTCACCGTCCGAATATGGGAGAACCCGGACATATACGCGGCGAAGGAGGACGCGCTCCATTGAAAGATCGGGGGTCGGAAAGACTGGAAATCTGGAGGAGATCCGCTCGTTCCGGGAGCCGGAAAAAGTGTGGACGTGAAACTCGCCGCCACGAAGCTCCCCCTCGAATTTTCGAGAGTCCGTCGAGCGTGAAAACGAAAGTATCGTGAGAGAGAGTCGAGAATACCCCGACTCCCGACTCCCCACTCCCGGCTTTCGAGCCGCTTTCATCACTGTCGGCGACACCGCGCGCCTCACGGGTGGATACCTTTATCACGCTCGCGTTTTCGAGCGTCTCGGGGAATATGGCATCGCCGTCGAGGAAATCGTTCCGACCGGGGCTTCGGTGGACGAGCAAAAAAGCGGAGCCACGAAGCTCGGCGTTCTCGATCCCCGCGAGTACGATGTCGTCGTCGTGGACGCGCTCGCGAGAGTCGTGTGCGCCCCGTTCATCGAAGGATGGCGAGAGCATCGTCCCGTCGTTGCGATGGTTCATGAGCTTCCGAGCCTCGCCTCGCCGGAGGCCGATGTCGAAATTGAACGGAGCTTTGAAAATGCTCTTCTCGGCGTCGATTCGTGCATCGCCGTGAGCGTGCATGGAAAGTCCATCCTCGAAGGGCGCGGCTTTCCGGCGAAACGCATCCACGTCGTCTTGCCGGGCTTCGACGGGTTTACGTCGAAGCCCGGCTCCCGCGAAACCGGCTCCCGCGAAACCGGCTCCCGCGAAACCGGCTCCCGCGAAACCGGCTCCCGCGAAACCGGCTCCCGCGAAACCGGCTCCCGCGAAACCGGCTCCCGCGAAACCGG
>JACDAJ010000163.1 GCA_013695475.1 Rubrobacter sp.
GAACGCCTCGACCCGGTGACATTGTCGGTTCTTTCGAGCGCGCTGTCGGGCGCCTGTGAGGAGATGGGGGCCGTCCTCATTCGGGGCGCGTATTCCTCGAACATAAAGGAGAGGAAGGATTGCTCGACGGCCCTCTTCGACGAACGCGGGAACATGGTCGCGCAGGCCGAACACATCCCGGTCCACCTCGGCGCGATGCCCGAAGCCGTCGCCGCTGTGATGGAGAAATCCCCGAAACCCGGCGACGTTTTCGCCGTGAACGACCCGTACTCCGGCGGCACGCATCTCCCGGACATAACTTTGGTTTCGCCGATGTCCCACAAAAGGAGCATCATCGGGTACGCGGTGACGAGGGCGCATCACTCCGATGTCGGGGGGATGCGGCCCGGTTCGATGCCGTCGGATTCGCGGGAGATTTTCCAGGAAGGCATAATCATCCCGCCCGTGAAGCTCGTCGAAAACGGCGACTATGTCCCGGACGTACTCGACATCCTCCTCGCCAACGTGAGGACGCCGGGCATCCGGCGCGGCGACCTCCGGGCGCAAATCGCCGCGAACAACGTCGCCGAAGAACGTGTCTCGGAACTCATCGAAAGGCGAGGGGAAGACACCATCCTCGCGGCCTTCGAGGAGGTCGTCTCATACGCCGAGCGCCGCGCCCGCGAAGCTATAAATTCCCTCCCCGACGGGGAGCATTCCGCCGAGGACTTTCTCGAAGGGGACGGCACGACGGGCGACGACATCCCCGTAAAAGCGACCGTCCGCGTCTCCGGCGACTCGATGAGTGTGGATTTCTCTGGCACCTCCGAGGCGGTGCGCGGGAACGTGAATTGCCCGCTCGCCGTCACGCGCTCGTCGTGCTATTTCGCGCTCCGCGTTCTTTTGCCAGACGACACCCCCGCGAACGCCGGGACATACGCGCCGCTCGGAATACGCACGCCGGAAGGCTCGCTCGTCAACGCGAAAAAGCCTTCGGCGGTCGTCGCGGGGAATGTGGAGACGAGCAACCGGATCGCCGACGTCGTCCTCGCCGCGTTGTCCGGGTTCGCGCCGGAGAGGATTCCGGCGCAGGGACAGGGGACGATGAACAATACGATCATCGGCGGAGCCTCCGGCGAAAGCTGGACGTACTATGAAACGATCGGCGGCGGACAGGGAGCGAGCAGCCGCGGCCGGGGCCCATCGGGCGTGCATGTCGGGATGTCGAACACTTTGAACACACCCGTCGAATCCCTCGAACTCGAGTACCCGATGCGCGTCGAAAGATACGAACTCCGATACGGCTCCGGCGGAGAGGGCGAGCATCGCGGGGGCGATGGAATCGTCCGTTCGCTCCGGCTCCTCGAAAACGCCTCCCTCTCTCTCCTCACAGACCGGAGGAAATATGCCCCGAAGGGAGCGGCGGGCGGGGACGACGGTTCGCCGGGCCGAAACTTCGTGAACGGCGAGGAGGTTCCGTCGAAGGCGAGCGTGGAGCTTGGAGCGGGGGATCTCGTCACCGTCGAGACTCCGGGCGGGGGCGGGTACGGGAGCGTTTGAAATGGTGAAGCGAGCTTGTCGGATGGAGAAAAGAAAAGGCCGAGTTTCCCCGGCTGTTCGCAGGAAAAAGTTCGGACACTCCCGGACTTCCCGCCTTTCACAGTCGTCGCAGCGAACGGGAAAACTATCCGCTGTCGGGTACTCCCGGCTTCACCCCGTCCTCCGCTTTTCGGCCTTCGTCGGGGAGCCGCTTCGGGAGGTGGAGGGTGAATGTGGAGCCTTTGCCCGGCTAGCTCTCGACGTGGATGCGGGCGTCGTGTGAGGTGGAGATCTGGTCGGCTATGGCGAGTCCGAGGCCCGCTCCGCCGTCGGCCCGCGCCCCGTCCACCCGGTAGAAACGCTCGAAGATGTGCGGGAGGTCTTCTTCGGGGACGCCGACTCCGGTGTCGGTGACGGAGACGAAAACCTCGCCGTTTCCCTCTCCCACTTCCACCGTGGCTTTTCCTCCCTCCAAGGTGTATTTAATGGCGTTGTCGAGGAGGATGGTGAGCGCCTGGCGGATGGGATCCCGTTCGAAGCGGGCGCATATCTCCCCCTCCGGCGGCTCGTATTCGACGGCGGTTTTTCCGCCCGAGGCGGCGCGGGCGGCCTCGACCGCCTCTTCGGCGACTTCGGAGAGGTTGCCGCATACGGGATCCAAGACGGCGCCTTCGTCCCCGCGGGTGAGGATGAGGAGGTTTTCGACGAGTCCTTTCATGCGCTCGGACTCGCGCTTTATGGCGGCGACGCCCTCCGGGGCGAACTCCGGATCCTCGAGGCCCCACTCCTCGAGAACCTGCGCGTAGCCGTTTATGGAGGTGAGCGGGGTGCGAAGCTCGTGGCTCGCGTCGGCGGCGAAGCGCCGCTGGCGGGCGAGGGTGTCTTCGAGGCGGACGAGCGCCTCCTCGAGCCGCGAGAATGCCCCTTCGAGGCGGGCGAGCATCGCGTTTATCGTGGTGGCGAGGCCGCCGATCTCATCACCCGGATGCGCGACCGGGAGCCTTTTGGAAAGGTCTCCCTCCGTGATGCGGCGGGCTGCTTTTACGACAGCGCTCACAGGCAAAAGCGCGGCGCGGGCGAGCAAATACGCCCCGCCCACCGAGAAGAGGAATGCCGCCCCGATGCCGAGCGCAAGCACGAACGAGACCGCCCGGACGTTCTCCTCGGCCATCTCGTACGACTTCCCGGCCTCCACGACCCGCGCCGGGCCTCCCTCCGACGGCCTGACCGGGACGGCGTATACATAGTCCGTGCCGCCTTCGTCGGCGGAGAAGTCAACCGTGCCGTATGCGGGCGCGTCCGCCTCGAGCGCCGTGCGCCAGACCTCGTCGCGGGCCTCCGTGGCGGAGGGGAGATCCACGGTCTCGGCGATCACATTGCCCTCGCCGTCGCGCACGATGATGAATACTCCGTCGAAGACGATGGCGTCCACGAGGTCGTCGTCGAGGACGAGCCGACCCTCGAACTCTTCGAGACCTTCCCCGATCTCCACGGATCTCGCGACCGCCAAAGCGCGGTCGCGCGCGGCGTCCTCGACGCTGGAAAGCAAAGTCTGGCGGAGAAGGAAAAAGAGCGCGAACCCGAGGACGACGAGTATCGTCCCGATGACGAGGGCGTTGAAAAGCGTGAGCCGCCAGCGGATCGGCACCGTCAGCCGCCTTTCAGCACGAATCCGGCGCCTCGGACGGTGTGGATGAGCCGCTTCTCGTCGTCCGGGGAGTCTATTTTTTTGGAGGTATCCGACGTACACGTCCACGACGTTCGTGCCGACATCGAAATCCTGGTTCCACACCCGCGAGAGGAGCGTCTCTCTCGAAAGGACGCGCCGGGCGTTCCGGGCCATGAAAACGAGGAGTTCGTACTCGCGGGCGGTGAGTTCGATCTCCCGCTCTTCGCGCCTGACTGTGTGGGCGGCGGTGTCTATCTCGAGATCCCCGACGCGGAGGATCTCCTCCCCCTCGACCCGCCTGAGAAGCGCCCGGACGCGGGCCATCAACTCGCCCATGTCGAAGGGCTTGGCGAGATAGTCGTCCGCTCCATGGTCGAGGCTGTGGACTTTGTCCATCGGCGCGGCGCGGGCCGTGAGCATCATGACCGGAACGCGGCTCCCCTCCGAACGCAGCTTTTTGAGAAGGCCGACCCCGTCGAGGCCGGGGAGCATGATGTCGAGAACGACGAGTTCGGGGCGGAACTCCGCGACCGCGTCGAAGCCGGAGACTCCGTCGTGGCGGCAGAGGACGGTGAAACCGAGGTGTTCGAGGTGCGCCTGCACGAGCCGCGCGATGGAGCGGTCGTCCTCGACGATCAAAACTCTCGTACCCGGCCTCATTCATCGCCTCCGCGTTTGTTCCATCGGCTTTGCTTCGAGAGTTGCATCATAGCCCCAGTCGTTAAGAAGCGCATAAGAATCGCGGCGAGGAATTTAATGAAACCTTTATGCCGTTCACAAAGACTTCTTAAAGTCCGATACGAGAATACGGAGCGTAAACCATCCGAACCAAAGGAGACGACATGAAGAAGCTCATCCCGACCGCGGCGCTTCTCGCCGCCCTCGCCATGCTCGCGGCGTGCAGCCCGCAGGCGCAAGCCCCGCAAGTGGACGACCGGGCGAACGACCAGCCCGAGACCGTCATCGTATACCGCGACGCCGACAACAAAGACGAAAAGTCCGGCAGCCAGCAAAACACGAACCAGAGCGACGGTTCGCAGAGCGGTTCGCAGGGCGGTGGCGGAGCCGTCATAGAAGACCGCGACGACAACGGCGACGACTTCAATGACTTCGACGCGGACGACAACATGCAGAGCGGGCAGCAGCTTCCGGAGGACTTCCCGGTTCCGGTGCCGGACGACTACCAGATTCAGGCCGTGGGCAACGCCGGCAACGAAACGTCGGCGGTTCTCGAGGCCCCCTCCGGCGAGGACGCCTACAACTACTATAGGCAGGCTCTCGCCGACGCGGGCCTCCGGGTGGTGGACGAAGGACGGAACCAGTCAGGCTTCTTCGACGCCGAACTCGAGTTCTCGGACGACAGCCTCGAAGGCAACCTCGACTTCAACGGCAACACCATCGAGATAGACGTCGAGAGGTACGGATAAGAAACAACTCCGCCGGGAGTCGGGAGCCGTATCCGGTCTCCCGGCGATTCCGGATGGAGATCGCAGCGACGACGCGGCGGGCGGCTGGACTTGGCGCCCGCTTTTCCCTTTATTCCCCTTTGTTCAGCAAAATCCCGAGCGCGGCCTCGCCCACGGGCTGGAAAGAACGCAGCTCATCGGCGAGAGTCGAGTCCGGGCGAGGCAAATTTTTCGGGTTGTACCAAACCGCCCGAATGCCCGCATTCCTTGCGCCGAGTATGTCCGACTCCCACGAATCCCCGACGACGACCGCTTCGGAGGCGCGGCAATCCGCCCGTTCGAGGGCAGCCTCGAAGATGGCTCTCTCCGGCTTCGGAGACCCGACTTCCTCCGAGGTGACCATGAAATCCACGAGGGAGTCGAGCCTGCAAAAAGCGAGCTTCCCTTTTTGCTCCGCCGTCAAGTTGTTCGTGACGACGCCGACGAGTATCCCGCGTTCCCGAAGTTCTCCGAGGAGTTCGTGGACGCCTTCGGCGACGCGGCGGTTTTCCTGGTAGCCGTCTCGGAACCGGGAGGCGAGTCCGTCAACCTCGCTGTCGGCGGGCATCCTTTCATCGCCGGAGAGAAGCGTCCGCATGCGGTCGCGGCGGGCTTCTTCGAGCGTCAATTCTCCGGCGAGAACCCGGAGATGGACTTCTTCGAGGAGAATCGAATACTCCGATTCGAGCGTCTCGAATGGTTTTTCCGCGAACCTCGGGAGGTCGCCATGAATGACTTCGAGGGCGCGCCGGGCGGCGAAGGCATGGTCGAAGAGGGTGTCGTCGAGGTCGAAGAGGACGGCTTTGGTTTCGGTCATATACGAAGCATATCGCAACGAACTGATAACCTCTGTGGATGTTTTCGAGAATATTCGGCAAAAACGACGAGGGGCGCGAAATGAAAGGCACGGTCGAGGAGATCTTCACGACCTCCGAGGGAAGCAAGGACATGGAGAGCGTCGAGGAGATACGGACTATCCGGGACCGCGGCATCGAAGGCGACCGATACTGCGAAGGCACCGGATTCTGGACGCAATACGGCGACGTGTGCCAGATAACCCTCATCTCCGGCGAAGACCTCGACCACATAGAAACCGAACTCGGATTGAACATCAAAAAAGGCGAGCATCGCCGGAACATCATCACGCGCGGCATTGACCTCGGAAATCTCCGGCGCAAACGCTTCCGGGTCGGGGAGGCCCTCCTCGAATACGACCGGCCGAGGCCGCCGTGCAAACACGTTCAAGACATCACCGAGGCGGGCATGACCCGCGCGCTGCGAAACCGGGGCGGCATATGCGCGAGGGTCGTGGAGGCCGGAAAGATAAAGCCCGGCGACGCCATCGAGGCTGAATAACTATCAGCAAAAACGGAAAATCTAGCGTGCCGCGCTAGAGCAACGTCAAAGAATCTATCTCCCCGAAGTGTCCATCGAGGGTGAGAAGGTTTCCTCCGATTGACTCCGCGGCGGCGGCTATGATGCAGTCCGTCGTCGGTATCGTCACGCCTTTGCGGCGAAGCTCGAAGCCTATTTCCCCGGCCCGCGCACAGAGGCGTTCATCGGTCTCCACCCACAAGACGGCTTCCAGCGAGGCTTTGATCTTCTCCATCTCAGCGTTTGTTCGCGCTCCTCGAAGAAGTTCCGCAAGCACGATACCGGTCGCCGCGGCGCGATCCTCACGGATCAGTTCCGCGACTCTCCTCATACGTTCGCTGCCGGGACGGTTTATGTACTCGATCCAATACGAGGTGTCAATCAAGACCGGAGAGTTCATCTATCTCCATCTGCCGCAACTCCCGCCAATTGTCCTCGATCTGTATCGTTCCCGGCAAACTCAAAAGCATCTCCTTGCGCCGGAGCCTCACGTATTCCTTGAGCGCGGCCTCGACCGCCGCAGTCTTCGTCTTCTCCCCGGACAATTCCACCGCGTCTTCCAGCAATTTGTCGTTTATGTCGAGCGTCGTCCTCATGCACACCATTTTAGCATCATAAATTTATGCAAATTCAAGATGCGGGCGGAATAGGGAGCGGCTTTTCTTCGGCGGCGAGGGAAAGCACGACCATCGCCTCCGTCCACGCGAGAGGCGCGGCGGCTTGCGGCGCTCCGCCTCCGTCCACTTTCTCGGGGAACGCGCCGAGTCCGGTCCGGTGCGCGGCGAGCCAGCCGAGGATGCGCTCCGCCCGCTCTTCGTCGCCACTCGACGACGCGGCGAGCATGAAGAAAGCGGTTTCCGGCGTCCATGAGACGGTCGGTTCCTGCGGCCACCTTTCGCCCGGCACGACTCCCCCGTTCGGGATGGTGAGGGTTTTTTCGGTCTCGCGGATCCCCTGCGCCAGTCCGGGATCGTATTTTCCGAAAGGCGGGGCGAGGAACGCGATGGCCGAGTCGCGCCCGCTCGAAGGGCGGATCGTCCGCGTGTATCCATTCGGGGCGAAGTCGCGCTCGATGGCCGAGTCGAGGCGTGCGGCCGCGTCCCGGTACCGGGCGGCCTCCTCCGCATATCCGAGTTCTTCGGCGAGGTTGGCGGATGCGCGGAGTCCGGCGAGGAGCGGCGCGGCGGTTCCGAGGTTCGGCATGAGCGTCGGTATCTCCCAATAATCCGCGCCGCCCGGCGGAAGCCCGTCCGCACCGAGGGAGTTCGAGGCGGCGTCCGCCGCCCTTTCCACCGAAGGCCACAAATTTTCGACCGACTCCGCGCCGTCGGGCGACGTTTCGGCGTGAAACCATACGGCCCACAGGAACCACCCGTTCGCGTCGAGTTGCGCGGCTCGCCCGTCGAGAACCGGGCTTCCGTCGGCGTGGTACCGAGCCTCCCATGTGCCGTCCTCTTTCTGGATTTTCGCCAGAAAGCGAAGTGTTTCGTACGATTCCCCGTGGTGTCCCGTGGCCGAGAATGCGCTCGAGACCCAGCTCGCGTCGCGGGGCCACACGTAATCCCACCCCTCGTTCATCGCAGCGAGAGAGGCTCCGTCCGGCGCGGACAAAAGGCGGAGATTCAAAAGGGAGCGGGCGGATATTTCCTTCTCCGCGGCGTTCGCTCCGGGAATGTGGCCGCTCGCCAGCCACGCCCGAGTCTCGGCGACGGACTCCATCGCGCCGGAGTCGTCGGGGGAGGCGGTGGTCGGGGCTTCGGCGGTCTCCGGGACGTATCGGAGGTTTCCGTCCGGGAGTCGGAGGACGTTGCTTTCCGGGAGGTACGAGGCTCCTTCGGCTTCTTCGGGGGAGACGGGGGCGACGTTTCCCGAGGAGTTTCCGATGAGGCCGGAGACGCGGAGTGGGACGGGGGCGGGGTATATGCGATCCTCCGTCGGGGTATATGAGACGGCTCCCGCGCCGAGGAGGATCGCCGCGACCACGCCCGCGAAATATCTCGTGGTACGGGGCATTCCCTATCCGGCCATCGCGGCGCGGTCGCGGAGGAGCATGCGCCGCCCGACGAGGATGGCGGCGAGGGCGGCGAGCGAGATGCCGCCGCACACCATCCACGCCGTCGAGTATGAGGTCGCCTCGACGACGAACCCGAAGACGAGCGGCCCGATGGCCGCGCCGCTCGAAGCCCCGGTCTGGGTGACGCCCGTGGCGGCGGCGGGCGCTCCGGGGCTTGAGTGGACGACCGCGAAGTTGAACAGCCCCGGCCATCCCCACCCCGCCCCGAAGGCGAGGAGGGTTCCGGCGACGATGGCCCACGGCATGCCCGTGGCGAGGAGGGCGAAGCCGAGGACGCCGACGGCGAGCATCCCCGCGACGAGGCGGAGACGGCCGCCGCTCATCGAGTCGGCGAGGTGTCCGAAGACGATGCGGACGACGATGCTGAACGCGCTCCCGAGCGCGAGAAGAAGCCCCGCCGTCCCGACCTGGATGCCGGACTCGACCGAGGAGCCGACGAGGAAGGCGCCGAGCGGGGTCGCGGCGGTCGAGCCGAGCCCGATGCCGACGGCGAGGAGCGCGAGCGCCCCGAAGCGGGCGTCCCCGCTTCTCTCCTCCTTCGGCTTCGGGGCGAGGACGTGGTCTTCTTTCGGGACGGAGAGCGAGATGGCGACGGCGAGGACGGCCCCGCCCACGAACGCCCACCGCCAACCGAGCGTCGCGGCGATCGTCGGAACCGCGAGTCCGGCGAGGAGCGTCGCCGTCGGGATGGACGCTTGCTTTATGCCGAATGAAAGCCCTTGTCGGTTCGACGGAACCTCCCGCGCCAGCGAGAGGTTCGCGGAAGGGTGGGCCATCGCGTTGGCGAGGCCGCCGAGGATCAGGCACAGTATCAGCCCCGTCCACGAGCGGGCGAGGAGCGCGACGGAGAGGAGCGAGAGCGCGCTCGTCGCGGCGGCGAGGCGCATGCCCATGTGGGAGCCGATCCTCTCGACGAACCGCCCCATCACCACCGAGGCGATGGCCGCCGAGGCGAAGAATATGGCGACGGCAAGCCCGAGATAAGCCGTCCCGAATCCGAGTTCGTCCCTTATTTGAACGGCGAGGCCACCTGTCAGGAAGGCCGGAAGCACGCCCGCAGTCGCAACGGAGACGGCGAGGACGACCGGGCGTAAATTCATTTCCCCCGCGAATGGCATGGAGGCGATCATAGCACGGAGAATCGGTGTTTCTGCGCCCGAAGCGCCGGAGTTGTACGATGTCCCACGGTCTCGAACGGAGGGAGCTTTATATGGATCTCGACATCGCCGGAAAGAACTTCGCCGTCTGCGGCGCGAGCCAGGGAATCGGGAAGGCCGTCGCGAAACGACTGGCAAGCGAGGGCGCGAACGTCCTCATCGCCGCCCGGAGCGAGGAGAAATTGAAAATGGCGTCGGACGAGATCGGCGGAAGGGCGGAAATCTGCGCCGCCGACCTCTCCGACACTTCCGGAGTGGACAAGCTCGCCGCGGCGGCGGGGAACTTCGACGGCCTCGACGGCGTCCTCGTGAACGGCGGCGGCCCGCCCTTCGGAGCCGCGCTCGGCCTTTCCGACGGCGAGTGGGCGGGGGCTTTTTGGACGCTCATCGGCGGCCCGGTTCATCTTCTCCGCGCCCTCGCCCCGAACATGAGCGAAAACTCGTCCGTCCTCTTCATAACCTCGTCGTCCGTCCGCCAGCCGATCACCGACCTCGACGCATCGAACGTGCTCCGCCCCGGAGTCGCCGCGCTCGTGAAAGTTTTGGCGCAGTCTCTCGGGCCGAAAGTCCGGGTGAACTCCATCGCCCCCGGACGAATCGCCACCGAACGCTCGAAGTCGCTGGATCTGGCGCGGGCCGAGGAGTTCGGGATTTCTCTGGATGAGCAAATGGCGAATTTCAGCGCGAACATCCCACTCTCCCGCTACGGCGAGCCGGAGGAGCTCGCCCGAGCCGCCGCCTTCCTCCTCTCCCCCGCCGCGTCGTACATAACGGGCGTGTCTTTGCAAGTGGACGGAGGACTCATCACCTCCGTGCCGTGATGAATACCGGGGGGCGGGGGTGCGGTTCGCCTCCCGCTCCCTTTGCGGGGCTTCATGCGCGGCCCCGTATTCGCCGGAAGGGACTCATGCCGGGGGCGGACGATGCTTCGATGGCGGGCGCCTCGCCTCCGGGCTTTTCCCGACTCCCCGTATTCATTGCGTCTCAGCCCGGTCGGCGGGATAATTCGGGCATATGCCTCGGACGAACATATTCCTCCTCGGATCGCCGAGAGTCGAGCGCGACGGGGTTCCGGTCGAGGCCGACACACGAAAGGCCATCGCCCTTCTCGCATACCTCGCCGTAGCCGGAACCCCCGTCCGGCGCGACATCCTCGCCGACCTTCTCTGGCCCGAGTATGGGCAAAAGAAGGCGCGGGCAGCTTTGCGGCGAACCCTCTCCGCGCTCGCGGACGCGCGTTCGGAAGGGTGGCTCGTCGTGGACCGGGAGAACGTCTCGCTCTCCGAAGGCGAGGTGTTCGTAGATGTGAACCGTTTCCGAAGCCTCCTCGACGAGAGAAGGCATCACGGCCACTCCGACGGCGAGGTGTGCCGGGAGTGCGTCGGGGTTCTCTCGGAGGCGGCGGAGGTTTATCGGGGCGAGTTCATGGCGGGATTCGGGCTTCGGGACAGCGCGGTCTTCGACGACTGGCAATTTTTCCAGGGAGAGGAGCTTCGGCGGGAGCTTTCATCCGCGCTCGAGAAACTCGCCCGGGCCGAGGCCGCCCGAGGCGGTTTCGAGCGGGCCATATCCCACGCCCGGCGCCGCCTCGACCTCGACCGCCTCGACGAGGGTTCCCACCAAAAGTTGATGGAGCTTTACGCCGGAGCCGGGCAAAGAACCGCCGCCCTCCGCCAGTACGAGGAATGCTCGAAAACCCTCGGGAGCCTCGGCGTCTCCCCGCCCGAGGAGACCACCCGGCTTTACGAGGCCATAAAATCCAACGCGGCGAACGACCTCCCCCCGCCCCCCGAATTCTCCGAATACCGCCCGGACGCCACGCCGGACGGCGACGAGCCTCGCACTCGTGGCGGGTCGTCCGTGGACGCCGACGGAACCGGGCCGATGGTCGGGCGGGACGGTGAGTGGGAGGCTCTTCTCGAAGCGTATGCGGGGGCGGGTTCGGGCGGGAGGGTCGCATCGCTCGAAGGCGAGGCCGGCATCGGGAAGACGCGGCTCGCCGAGGAATTCCTGAGACACGCCGCCGGGGAGGGAGCCTCGACCGTGATCGTCCGATGCCACCCGGGCGAGGCCGGATTGGCATACGGGCCATTCGCCGAAGCGTTGTCCGCCATCGCCGCCGTAAAGGGCAAGGGCGACAGGCTGGAAAACATATCGGCGCACCACCTCGGCGAGGCCGCCCGACTCGCCCCCGGCCTCGCCGATATACGCGGCGGCGAGGCGCACTCCCCGGCGTCGGATTCGCCCGGCGCGCAAAGCCGATTCTTCGAGGGGGTCGCCCGGACGCTCATAGCCATCCTCGACGGCTCGCCGCCCGGAATACTCTTCGTGGACGACGCCCACTGGGCCGACGAGGCGTCGCTCGACCTCCTTTCGTACCTTATGCGCCGGATCGGGGGTCGGAGGATTTGTGTGATTCTTGCTTGGCGGGGGGATATCGTCCCGGAGAACCACGCCCTTCGAAGGATTCTTTTCTCGGCGAGGCGCCGCCGCGCGGCGGCCTCGATACCGCTTCCGCGCCTCGACCGGGGAGCCGTCGCCAGCCTCGTGGAGTCGGCCGCCGTCGAGGGTTCTTCGGGGCTTGGCGGGCGATTGCATGAGGAGACCGAGGGGTTGCCGCTCCTTGTGGCGGAGTATCTCGCGGCGATCACAGCCGGGAAGATCGAAGCCCACGACGAGGTATGGCCGCTCCCCGGCGGCGCGCACGACCTTCTCCACGAGCGGCTCTCGGTCGTCGGCGAGGCCGGGCGGCGCATGCTCGGCGCGGCGGCGGCCATCGGACGCTCCTTCGACCTCGACACCCTTCGGGAATCGAGCGGGCGCGAGGAGGAGGAAGTCGTCTCCACACTCGAGGATCTCGCCTCGCGGGGGCTGATCTCGGAGGTGGACGACGGAGGGGGTTCGGCCTCATACGACTTCGCGCACGAGAAGCTCCGCTCTCTCGTCTACGAGGAGACGAGCCTCGCGAGGCGGCGGCTCCTCCACCGCCGCGTCGCCGAATCTCTCGTCCGCCGCTCGAAGGGCGGGACATCGGCGGCCCGCATCGCCCGCCACTATGAAATGGCCGGGATGGGTTCCGAGGCTGCGGAGTATTTCGAGGTCGCCGGGGAGGCGCACCGCTCGCTTTACGCGAACGCCGAGGCTCTCTCGAACTTCCGGTCCGCGCTCGCGCTCGGGCACCCGGACGAGGCCGGAATCCACGAGTCAATCGGGGGCGTCCTCACGCTCACCGGGGAGTACGAAGACGCGATACGGAGCTTCGCGTCGTCGGTGGAGCTTCGGGCGGGCCGGGGCGAAGGCCTCGCGAGGGTGGAGCGGAAGCTCGGCGGACTTCGCCATCGGCGGGGGGAGTGGGATCTCGCCGAGGAGAATTACGGAACCGCGCTCGATGTTCTCGAAGAAATCGGTTCCGGTGGAGGTGTCGGCGAGCGGGCGCGGCTGTTTTCGGAGATGAGCCTTCTCGCACGGAGTCGCGGGGATCTCCGCTCGGCGGCGGAGCATTCGGAGGCGGCTCTCGGGCTTGCCGAGTCCGCCGATGACCTATTCTCGCTCGCCCGGACGCGAAACGTCGCGGCCATCGTTTCGAGGAGCGGCGGGGATCTCCGCTCGGCGGCGTCCCACCTCGAACACAGCCTCGAACTCTCCTCGAAGCTCGAAGACCCCGGAATACGCATCGCCGCCTTGAATAATCTCGCCCTCGTCCTCGGGGAATCGGGGGACGAAGAAAAAGCCCTCGGCATCACCCGCGAAGCCCTCGAACTGTGCGTCTCCTCGGGCGACCGCCACCATGAGGCCGCCCTCCGAAACAACCTCGCCGACCTCCTCCACGAGGCGGGAAGGGAGGAGGAAGCGATGGAGAACCTAAAAAAAGCGGTCGGCATCTTCGCGGAGATCGGGGGGGAGGGCGAGTGGCGGCCGGAGATATGGAAGCTCGTCGAGTGGTGAGAAAGACCGAGAGTCGGGAGTCGGAATACCCTCGACCATCACTTCCCCGACACTCACGCCTTCCCGACCGATAAACTCTCGCTAAATTCGATGGGGGGGCTTTGGCGGGGGAAGTTTCGCTGCCATTTCTTTCACCACTCACCGGAGCGAAGCGACCATCCGTCGGAGTTCTTCGTCGAGTCCCTCGTCGAGGTCTTCTTCGAGTTCTTCGGGTTCGACTTCTTCCCACCCGATAACCTTCGCCGCGCCCGGCTCGGGTTCGCGGGCATACAGTCCGGCCATCCCGACGAGGAGCAT
>JACDAJ010000185.1 GCA_013695475.1 Rubrobacter sp.
CCCGAACACTCCGTGGATCAAGTCCTCGACACCGGCGCCCTCCGAAGCCTCCACCCGACGGACGTTTTGGATGCCGCCCGCCGCATGGACTCCCAACGCCGCGAACACGACGAACGACACGCCGGAAGTTAAACTCCCCGCATGGACCTCTTCGATGAAGCCGGAAGGGAAAACTACGCCCGCCGCGCCCCACTCGCCGAACGCCTCCGCCCGAAAACCCTCGACGACGTAGTCGGACAAACCCACCTCACGGAGAAAGGCGGCCCGCTCCGAGTCGCGCTCGATCGCGGCCGAACCGGCTCCATCCTTTTCTGGGGGCCGCCCGGAACCGGGAAGACGACCCTCGCCCGCGTCCTCGCGAACTCCGTGGACGAGGAGTTCATCCCGCTCTCGGCCGTCGAGAGCGGCGTGAAAGACCTCCGAAATGCTTTGAATTCCGCCCGCGACCGCCTGAAATACGAAGGCCGCGGAACGCTCGTCTTCGTGGACGAGGTTCATCGTTTCAACAAATCCCAGCAAGACGCATTGCTTCCGGCGCTCGAAGAAGGGTTCATTGATTTCATCGGCGCGACGACCGAAAATCCGTCGTTCGAGGTCACCGCCCCGCTCCTCTCGCGCTCTCGCGTTCTCCGCCTCCGCGCTCTTTCGGAGGATGACCTCGCCTCGCTCCTCGACCGTGGTCTCGAAGAACTCGGAGCCGGAATATCCGACGATGCCCGCGAACAAATCCTCCGTGTCTCCGGTGGCGACGGGAGGCGGCTTTTGAACACGCTCGAAGTCGCCGCGGCCGGGACGAAGAACGTCGAGGTTTCGGATGTCGAACGAGCCGTCGGGCAAAGGACGCTCCGGTATGGGCGCGAAGAGCATTACGATGTTATAAGCGCGTTCATAAAGAGCGTGAGAGGGGGCGACCCGGACGCCGCGCTCCATTATTTGGCGCGCATGATCGAAGCCGGAGAAGACCCCGTATTCATCGCCCGCCGCCTCGTCATCCTCGCCTCCGAAGACATCGGAAACGCCGACCCGCACGGCCTCCCGCTCGCCGTCGCCGCCGCGCAGTCCGTGCAAATGGTCGGGATGCCGGAAGGGCGGATTCCCCTCGCGCAAGCCACGACATACCTCGCCTCGACCAAGAAATCGAACGCCTCGTACCGAGGAATCGGCGCGGCCCTCGAAGACGTTCGGAGCGGAAACTCCCCCGAGGTTCCGATGAACCTCCGGAACGCCCCGACCGGACTCATGAAGGAGGAGGGATACGGCTCCGGATACCGGTACGCCCACGACGACGGCGAGCCGGAGGGCATGAACCAAAGATATTTGCCGGACGAAATTTCCGGGCGAATTTACTATGAGCCGAAAGATAGTGGTGCGGAGGCGGAGGTGAAAGAAAGGCTCGCTCGTTGGCGGGAAGGGCGCGAGGAGCGGGAGGGGCGCGAGGAGCGGGAGGGGTGATGTGGCAAAGTTCGAGGTGATCGGACAGATAGCCAACCGTGAGACTATCGCCAGAGGCAACGGCATCCGCGACATCGGCAAGCTGAGGAGAAATCACGGCGACGGGGACTGGCGCAAATGCAAAGGGGAGGCGAAGGTGCGGCTCGCCGATGGTACAATTTGCGACGTGGAGATGCATTGGTATGAGGCGCACGGGATCGGGCGTCGCAGGGAGAAAATAAAGCGAGTTCTCCGCTGACTACATGAAACTGAGCGAGGAAAACACCAAAGTCCGGTACGCGATCTGTGTGAACAACGAAGGCTACGAAATGGATCTCGTACCGCTCAAAGTCTACGCCGTATTGCCTCCCTCGCCAAATGAATCCGAGCTGAACTTTCTCAGAATCATTGATGAATCCGGCGAAGACTATTTATACTCCGCCGACTATTTCATCCCGGTGGAACTCTCCGAAACGGACGAAGAGGATGTCAAGCGACTCCTCGCCCAAAGGGAAGCCGAAAGAAGCTGACGAGTTCCCAACCCTCGGGGCGGGCAAACTCCTCCAGCCGGGTTAGACTCCACGCGCCATCAACAAAGAAAAAGGAAACGGTATCGCGATGAATATTCGACAGGCGAATGGGCTTGGCAGGGTGCATGTAGCCAAGCCGCAAATGAAACAGACATACTGCGGAAGAACCGTGGACGAGGACGACTGGGTCGCCACATCCAAAGAAGCGAACTGCACGGCATGCGCCCGAGCCGGCGCGCCCCGGCCTTCTTAACTTATTCCGAGAACATACTTCTCAAAACGGGACTCTCGAACTCCGTCGCCAGACAGTCCATATGCACGTCGTCCCACATCCGACCGTTCATGAAATACGCCTCCCGCCGCCGACCATATTCTTTGAACCCGGCTTTTTCATATGAGCGTATCGCCATTTTGTTGAACGCGAAAGCCCGAAGCTGGACGTTATGGAGTCCGACTGCGGTGAAAGCATAGTCGAGCATGAGTTTCGTCGTCTCCGTGCCGCATCCTTTTCTTCTCGCGCTTCTTTCGCCGATGAAGATCCCAAACTCCGCGCGTCGGTTCCGATGGTCAATGTCCGACAGCGAGGCGGTGCCGATGGGCTTCGCTCCCTCCCGCTCGTATATCGTGAAGTGGATGTCGTCCGATGCGAGGAGCCGCTCTTACCATTTCTCTTCCTCCTCGAAGGCGAACGGTCGGTATCCGCCGAGGCCCCGGGCGCTTTCGAGGTCGTTGATCCACCGCTGGTAAAGCGATAATAAATCCCTCCGCATCGGTCCGAGCGCGACTTTCTCCCCGACGGCATTGAATACCGGGTCGAAACGCTCCCTCACGACGCTTCGCTCCTCTCGTCGCCAAGCTCGGCCTTCGCTCCGTCTTTTTGCTGACGGCTGGCGGCTGGCGGTTGATCGCTGTCAAGCTCCGTCTTTTCATTCGTCGCCACGAGGAGAGCGATGAATATGAACGGCTCGAACCACGTAACGTACGGATAAAACCAGTAATTCACGGTGAGCTGGAAGAGGATCACGAGCGCCGCCGAGAACGCCGCCAGACGCCGGATGGTTCTCTTTCGCGGGATCACGGCGACGATGATGGCGGCGAGGATGGCGAGAATCGTGAGCGGGGTTTGGAGGAATGAGAGCCACGGAACCTGGGCGAATATGGTCCACGGCGTCTCGCGGTCCCCCTGAAACGCGAGCGTCCTCTCGAAGAAGACGATGGCGTTGTCCACCGGGTTGCCGCCGAGGAAAAGCACCCAGAAAGTCATGAGGAGGATGGCCGCCCCGCCGATGAAGAAGTCGGTGAGCGGGCGTTTTCGGAACCCTCCGTGGAGCAGCCACAGCGGGCCGAGGAGGAGCGGGTACAGTTTTATGGAGAACCCGGCGGCGATGGCCGCGCCGCGGGCGACGGGCGAGGCGGCGAGCGCGATGCCGACCGCCGCCGCCGACGCGACGATGATGTCGTTCGTATTGTTGTTCGTCGAATACAACGTGTACGGAAACATGCACCACGCGAACACGAGCGCCGCCGCCGCCTTCGGCCCGGAGAACCGCCATCCCGCATAGATCATCGCCAAAGCCCCCGCGACGAACGAAAGGGACGTGAGCGCGTGCGCGGCGGGCAAATAGTCCCACTCCCCCGAGAATCCGAACATCCATATGAACGGCACATAAAGCAGATAATTCAGCGGCCCATACGTGTCCCCGGTCTCCACATTGTCGGGCATGTTCCCATACGGAAGAACGCCGTCGAGGATGAGCTGCCCACCCGCCACCCCGGCGTACCCCACGTCAATGACACGCGCGTCCGTGTTCAAAGCGAGGACGAACCCTCCGGCGAGAGCCGCGAACGTGAAAAGAAGCCACGTCGGAAAATTCGACGTTTTCTCGACCCTTTCCCCGATGCCGAAACCGAGGAGAAGCGTCCGCACGAGCAAATATATGAGCGGCGGATACCAGAGAATGACCGCCTCCTCGATGACGCCTTGCCAGAAGAAACCGTGGGAGACGAGGAACGAAAGCATCACCGCGACGTCGAGGTTCCGGAGGGAGAAGAGTTTGTCGTTTCTCAGAAAAGCGAGGGCGAATACTATCGCCATCGGCCCCCACACGTACCAGTAATTCGCTTGTTTGCCGTATGCGCCGCGTTCGCCTCGGGCCATGTTCCACCCGACTTGATCCCCGAC
>JACDAJ010000197.1 GCA_013695475.1 Rubrobacter sp.
TTTACCCGGAGTTCGTCGGCCACACCATCGCCGTCCACGACGGCCGGAAGCACGTTCCCGTGTTTTGCACGGAGAACATGGTCGGACACAAGCTCGGGGAGTTCGCCCCGACCCGAACCTTCCGCACTCACCGCAAAGACGACCGCACGGCGAGGAGGCGATAACGTGAAGGCGATAGCCAGATACGTCCGAATCGCCCCTCGGAAAGCGCGGCTCGTCGCCGATGAAATTCGCGGCAAAAGCTATTTGGAGGCGATCACGCTTCTTCAATATACGAACAAGCGTGCCGCTCAGATCGTGGGCGACGTCATTCAAAGCGCGGGCGCGAACGCCGAGCATAACGACGGCCTCGACGCGGACGACCTGTTCATTCGGGAAATACGGGTGGACGAGGGGCCGACGATAAAGAGGTACCGGGCGAGGGCGATGGGGCGCGCGACTGAAATCAAGAAGCGCACGAGCCATATATCCGTCAAGCTCGGGGACCCGGCAGGGGTTCTCGTCGGAAATTCCACAGACACGCCCGGCAACGAGGAGGAAGAATAATGGGTCAAAAAGTACATCCCGAAGGCTTCCGCCTCGGCGTGAAGCGCAAAGGCGAGAAGGTTGACTTCAAAAGTAGCTGGTACTCGGACAAGGACTTCGCCGAACTTTTGGGCGAGGATCTGAAAATCCGGGAACACATCGAGAAGAAACTCACCCGAGCCGGAATCGCCGACGTTCGCATCCGAAAGGCCGCCGAACAGGGCGAGGTCGTCATTGACATTCACACTGCGAGGCCGGGAATTGTCATTGGCAAGGGTGGTTCCGAGGTGGACGAGCTTCGTGGTGAGCTCGAGCGGATCACGAAGAAGAAGGTTCAGGTGAACGTACGTGAGGTTTCGAGGCCGGAGATTAATGCGGCTCTCGTTGCCGAATCCATCGCCGAGCAACTCGTCGGGCGGGCGGCTTTCCGTCGGACTATGAAGCGGGCGCTCACGAGCGCGATGCGGAGTGGGGCGAAGGGCGCGCGTATTCAGTGTGGCGGTCGTCTCGGTGGGATCGAGATGAGTCGGCAGGAGACGATTTCCGAGGGGCAGGTTCCCCTTCATACGCTCGACGCCGACATTCAGTATGGGTTCCGGGAGGCGAAGACGCAGATGGGCCAGATCGGTGTGAAGGTCTGGATCAACCACGGCATCAACGAAGACCCCGAAGGCAGGAGCTAGAAAAATGCTGGTACCCAAAAAGATGAAGTACCGCAAGCCGCACCGCGGTCGGATGCGCGGTCTCGCCAAAGGCGGGACGAACGTGGACTTCGGCGAATACGGTTTGCAGGCGCTCGAACCGGCCTGGATCACCAATCGGCAGATCGAAGCCGCCCGTATCGCAATGACGAGAAAAATAAAGCGCGGCGGTAAAGTCTGGATAAACATCTTCCCGCACAAACCAGTCACGAAGAAGCCCGCCGAAACCCGCATGGGAAGCGGCAAAGGCTCGCCCGAGGATTACGTGGCCGTCGTCAAGCCGGGTCGTGTCATGTTCGAGATGAGCGGTGTGTCGGAGGAGCTTGCGCGTGACGCGATGAGACTCGCGGCGCAGAAACTCCCGATCCGGACTCGTTTCGTCAGCCGAGGGGGTGTCCAGTCGTGAATACCGTGGAGGTGAGGGAACTCGACGTTTCGGAGATAGAGAAGCGGATCGCGGACACGCGGCGCGAGCTTTTCAACCTCCGTTTCCAGCACGCGACGGGGCAGTTGGAGAACACGGGGCAACTCAAGGAGGTCCGCCGGAACATCGCGCGTCTCCTGACCGTACTCAACCAGAAGCAGGAGAGCGCAGGATGACCGAAGAAGAAAAGAACAAAACCACCGGGCAGCCGGAGGAGGCCGAGGGACAGGCGCAAGCCGAAGCCCCGACCACCGACCCCGACCAGCCCGAAACAGACGAGCAAACCGAAGAAGAGCAAGCCGAAGTAGTCGGCGACCTCGCCGAGGCCGAGGAGTTCACCGAGACCGAAGTCTCCGAGGATCTCGGAGAGACGGCGATAAAAGGCCCGGCCTTCGACCAGGACGAAGGACAGATCCAAACCGACACCGAGCGGAACCGCCGCAAAGAGCGAGTCGGGATCGTCGTCTCCGATGTTTCCGATAAAACGGTGACCGTCACGGTCGAGACGCTCATTCGACATAAACGGTACAAAAAGCGCATCCGGCGGACGAAGAAGTTCATGGTTCACGATGAGGCGAACGATGCCCACACTGGGGATACGGTGAGGATCATCGAGACGCGGCCCATGTCGAAGCGGAAGCGTTGGCGGCTCGCGAATGTCATATCGAGGGCCGAGTAATGATCCAGAACGAGACACGGCTGAGGGTCGCGGACAACTCGGGGGCGAGGAGCATTTTGACGATTCGCCTCCTCGGCGGCAGCAAAAGGAAGAGCGCGGGCATCGGCGATGTCATCGTCGCGACCGTCAAGGAGGCGACTCCGGGCGGTGGCGTGAAGAAGGGCGAGGTCGTCCGGGCGGTCGTCGTTCGCACCGCGAAGGAGACTCGCCGGGACGATGGGACGTATATCCGGTTCGGGGATAACGCGGGGGTCATCATCAACCCGGATGGCGCGCCGCGCGGGACTCGAATTTTCGGGCCGGTGGCGCGTGAGTTGCGTGAGAAGGGCTATACGAGGATCATCTCGCTCGCTCCGGAGGTGCTTTAAAAGTGGGACTGAAGATAAAACGCGGAGACACGGTGGTCGTGATCTCCGGACGTGAAAAAGGAAAGCGCGGCGATGTCGAGCGGGTGATTCCGAAGAAGAACCGCGTGGTCGTCGAAGGTGTGAATACCCGGACGCGGCACGCGCAGCCGAGCCAGAATAATCCGCAGGGTTTGTTCCAGTTCGATGCGCCGATTCATATTTCGAATGTGATGCTGATTGATCCTTCGTCCAAAGAGCCGACTCGGGTTGGGTATCGGTTCACGGATTCGGGGGAGAAGATCCGGGTTGCGAAGAGGTCCGGGGAGGATATTGATGGCTAGCAGACTGAAAGAAGTTTACCGGGCGGAGATCCGTCCCTCGCTCCGGGAGAAGTTCGAGATATCGAACGCCATGCGAATCCCGACGGTCGAGAAGATAGTCGTGAACATGGGAGTCGGAGAGGCCGCCGTTGACAGCCGAAAGATGGATGGCGCGATGGCCGACCTCACGAAGATCACCGGCCAGAAACCACAGCTTCGCCGCGCTCGGAAATCCATCGCCGGATTCAAAATCCGCGAAGGAATGCCTGTCGGGGCGAGGGTGACGCTTCGCAATGAGCGGATGTGGGAGTTCCTCGACCGTCTCGTTTCGGTGGCTTTGCCGCGAGTTCGGGACTTTCGGGGAGTGAGTCCGAGGTCGTTTGATGGGAGTGGGAATTACGCGCTCGGGCTTCGGGAGCAGATAATTTTCCCGGAGATATCGTATGACTCGATAGGCGCGACTCGCGGCCTCGATGTGGCGATCGTGACGACGGCGGAGACCGATGAAGAGGGGCGCGAATTGCTCAAGCAGCTTGGCATGCCCTTCCAGGATAGTTGAGAGGATAGGCGACGATGACGAGGAAAGCGCTTCTTGTGAAGCAGCGGAAAACGCAGAAGTTCTCGACACGGGAATACAACCGGTGTCAGCGGTGTGGGCGGGCGCATGGATATTACCGGAAGTTCGGGTTGTGCCGGATATGTTTGCGGGAACTGGCGCACGAGGGGAAGATCCCCGGTGTCACGAAAGCGAGTTGGTAGGCGAAGATGACAGTCACGGATCCCATAGCTGATTTCCTGACCCGCATCCGAAACGCGGGAATGGCGAAACACAATACGGTGGACATCCCCCACTCGAAGATGAAGGCGGAGATCGCCCGCATCCTGAGCGAGGAAGGATACGTCAACGACTATTCCGAGAGCGGGAGCGGAGCGGAGCGGAAAATAACGATCACGCTCAAATACAGCCCCGACGGCGATCGGGCCATCCACGGCCTTCGCCGCGTGAGCCGCCCCGGACGGCGGACATACCGGAAGCAGCAAGATATTCCGCGTGTCCTCGACGGCCTCGGGGTGGCGATACTCTCGACCTCACAGGGGATACTCACCGACCACACGGCCCGGCGCAGGGGCATCGGCGGCGAAGTCCTCTGCTTCGTCTACTAGGAAGTTTGGAGGTTTGAGCTAATGTCGAGGATTGGAAATTATCCGGTCGAAATGCCGAGCGGCGTGAACGTCGAGTTCTCGGGCCGGAGCATAAAAGTGCGCGGCTCCAAAGGCGAACTCACCGTCCCGATCGGCGAGGGCATCGAGGTGAAGGAGGAGGATGGGAAGCTCGTCCTCGAGCGCGCCTCGGAGTCGCCGAAGCACAAGGCGCAGCACGGGCTGACTCGCTCGCTCTTGTATAACGCCGTCGTTGGTGTGACGGACGGGTTCACGAAGACGCTCCAGATCTCGGGCGTCGGGTATCGGGCGCAGTTGCAGGGACAGAATCTCGGGTTGCAGGTTGGGTATTCGCACCCTGTCTCGATCGAGCCTCGGGATGAGATTTCGTTCGAGGTTCCGGCCCCGACGACGATCATCGTCCGGGGCATTGACAAACAGCGAGTCGGGCAGACGGCGGCGGAGGTTCGGAAGGTTCGTCCTCCGGAGCCGTACAAGGGCAAGGGCATACGCTACGAAGATGAGGTCGTCCGCCGCAAAGTCGGCAAGGCCGGATAGAGAAAGGTTGCGAGAAGATGGCAGTTTTACAGAAAAGGGCGCAGAGGGAGAAGCGTCGCGCCCGCATCCGGCGCAAGCTGTTCGGGACGGTCGAGCGTCCGAGGCTCTCGGTGTATCGTTCAAACACGCACGTCTACGCCCAGCTCGTGGACGACCTCGAAGGACACACTCTCGCCTCGGCGGATTCGAGGCAGTTTCAGGATGCGGAGAACCGCACCGAGGCGGCGAAGAGGGTTGGCGAAGATATCGCCCGTAAAGCGAAGGAGGCAGGCTATGAGTCCGCCGTCTTCGACCGGGGCGGGAACAAATACCACGGCCGCATCGCCGCGCTCGCAGAGGGCGCGCGCGAAGCCGGCCTCGAACTTTAGTTTTTAGGAGGAATATCTTGGGTCGTCCAAGAAACGACAATCGAAGTGGCGGACCGGGCGGAGGCCCGGGTGGTCCGGGAGGCCCCGGAGGTCGCGGTGGCGGCCGCGGTCCGGGTGGGCCGGGCGGAGGTCGCGGCGGACGCGGCGGAGGTTCGGGCGGCGGCGGTGGCCGTGGTGGACGCGGGCGTGATTCGGAATTCCAGGATCGCGTCGTCGAGATACGCCGCGTCGCCAAAGTGAAGAAAGGTGGGCGTCGGCTCAACTTCTCCGCGCTCGTCGTGGTCGGTGATGGAAACGGGCGCGTCGGCGTGGGGCTTGGGAAGGCGAACACCGTTCCGGGCGCCATCGGCAAAGGTCAGGATCGGGCGAAGGCGAACATGTTCCAGGTTCCGATGCGGAACACCACGATTCCGCACGAGGTCATCGGGAAGTTCCTTTCCTCCGATGTGCTTCTCAAGCCGGCCTCCGAGGGTACGGGGGTCATCGCGGGCGGCGGGGTTCGGGCGGTTCTCGAACTCGCGGGGATAAAGGACGTGCTCACGAAGGCGCTCGGTTCGACGACTCCGGTGAATTTGGTTCGGGCGACGGAGCAAGGGCTTCGCAGTCTTCGGACGAAGGCCGACATCGAGGAGACTCGGGGGGTGAAGATCACGTCATGAGTCCACTGAGGGTGACGCAGACGAAGAGCGTCATAGGTTCGTTGAAAAATCACAAGCTCACGATTCGGGCGCTCGGACTGAAGAGGATCCGGGACTCGCGGGTCCATGAGGACACGCCCCAGATCCGGGGCATGCTCCACAAAGTCCGGCATCTCGTGCGTGTCGAGGAGGTGGACGCATCATGAGGCTGAACGAACTTTCTCCGGCCCCCGGCTCCACGAAGTCGCGGAAGCGCGTCGGGCGTGGAATCGGGAGCGGGCTTGGAAAGACTTCCGGCCGCGGCCACAAGGGCGCGAACGCGCGCTCCGGGGCGAAGCGGAACGCCGGATACGAGGGTGGGCAGATGCCGATTCAAAGGCGCTTGCCGCGTCTCAAAGGCGAGGCTCGCGGACGGCACACCGTGGCGCGTCCGAAGAATTATGCGCCGATAAATCTCAGCGACCTCGCTGGGATGGAGGGTGATAACATTGGTTTGGATGAGTTGCGGGCCGCCGGGCTCATCAGGAAGAAAGCGAGCCTCGTCAAGGTTCTCGGGAGCGGGGATTTGGATCGGGCGTTGACCGTCAAGGTCCACGCGGTTTCCGGGTCGGCTCGGGAGAAGATCGAGGCAGCGGGCGGCTCAGTCGAGATACTGGAGAGCTAACCATGTTGGGTTCCCTCGCAAACGCATGGAAAGTGCCGGAGCTTCGCCAGAAGCTGTTGTTCACCGCCGCCATGATCGCCGCGTACCGCCTCGGCGCGTTCGTGCCGTTGCCGGGCGTGAACCGCGAAATCCTCGCGCAGGGCGGCATTGACACGAGCGGCAACGCCATAACCGGGCTTTTCGGCGTGTTCACCGGGGGGGCTTTCAACAACCTCTCGGTGTTCGCGCTCGGCATCATGCCGTACATCACCGCCGCAATCGTCATGCAGCTTATGACGGTCGCCATTCCCCGTCTTCAAGAACTCTCGAAGGAAGGCGAGCAGGGACAGGCGAAGATCACGCAGTACACCCGCTATTTCACGCTCGTCCTCGGGTTTTTGCAGGCGATAGCGATGACGCTCTTTTTCCAGTCCGGGCAACTTTTCGGGCCGGTTTTGGCGGGGGCGACGCCGATAGATATTTTCCTCATAATTCTGACTTTGACCACGGGCGTCATACTCACGATGTGGTTCGGTGAGCTTATAACGCAGCATGGGCTTGGGAACGGCATCTCGCTGATAATCACGGCTTCGATCCTCTCGCAGGCGCCGATCGCGTTTCGTTCGCTTTTGGAGAGCGGGAACGTTCTCGTGATCGTCGTTCTCGGGATCCTCCTCGTGATGATCATCGCGGCGATCGTGTTCGTGAACGAGGGGCAAAGGCGCATCCCGATCACATACGCGAAAAGGCAAGTCGGACGGCGCATGAGCCAGGGCGGGACGACGTACCTTCCGCTGAAAGTGAACATGGCGGGAGTAATCCCGATCATATTCGCGTCGTCGCTGCTCATCTTCCCGATCGTCATAACGCAGTTCGCGGCGGGGCAGGAAGAGGGTTTCCTTTTCAGCGTCGCGCAGTTCTTCGAGCCGGGTTCGATCCCGTACCTCATCCTCTTCGCGATGATGATCATCATGTTCACGTATTTCTATACCGCCGTGCAATTCAACCCCGTCGAACACGCCGACAACCTCAAAAAGAGCGGCGGATATATT
>JACDAJ010000218.1 GCA_013695475.1 Rubrobacter sp.
CGCTCAAACAGTGCGAAACTGGACACCGCGCAAAGGCGATCTCTTTAACGAACGGCACGTACGAGTCGCCTGGGAACGCCTCGAAGAAGAAGGCTGGCTCCCTTCCGAATCGCTCGTCCATAACTGAAGCCCGCACGAAATCCGCCGGACTCGAACGTCGGCTTTCGGAACTCGTGAACAGAGCGTACGGTCTCGCGGAGAAAGAAATATCGCTCATGTGGATTACCGCGCCGCCGCGGATGCCGAGTTTTTGAAGGGGAGCTTTTCCGGGAAGGATCCCCGCCTGTGATCTTGAAGACCGTCCCCATGCGTAATATCAGGTAACCAGTACAACAACCAAACCAGGGGAAAGAGCTGCTCATGGTCAACGTCAAAACAAGACTGCATCAATTCGAGACGCGGGTGATGCAGTGGCTGGTCCGGCGCAGCATCATGCTGTTGCGCGTGAGCCTGGGGGCTGTTTTCATCGGGTTCGGCTTATTGAAGTTCTTCCCCGGCCTCAGCCCGGCGGCGAGCCTCGCCACCCAGACCACGAGCGTCCTCACCCTTGGGTTGATCCCCGCCGGCGTGAGCATATTCCTCATCGCCGCCCTTGAATGCACCATCGGACTCGGCCTTATAACGGGCAAGTTCTTGCGCCTGACGCTTCTTCTTCTGGGATTCCAGATGCTCGGGGCGATGTCGCCGCTCCTTCTCTTCCCCGGCGAGCTCTTCGCCGGACCTCTCCACGCCCCCACGCTGGAGGCTCAGTACGTCATCAAAGACGTGGTGCTCATCGGCGCGGGACTCGTGATCGGCGCCACCCTCCACGGCGGGCGCATCGTAACCGAGCGAGTCCGCCGCGCCGAAAACTACAAAAGCTACGTCCCGCGCCGCCATCCGGAAAACCCCCAAGCCCGCGAAAAACTGCGCTCCCGGTAGCGTCCGCCAAACCCGACACTCCCGTAAGCGAATCGCATGACCCCACGAAGGAAGAAATACTCCTCATGTCGAATACTGCGCCGCCGACCGAGGATGCCACGCTTTTGAATTGATCGGCACTCCCCGCACTCCCCGCATTCGCCGATGAACACACTCGCCCAAACTTCGTATACTTTGCCGGACTCTATACGGATGAGAAGATGGATGGAAGATCATTTGAGTGAGATGGAGACTTCGACGCTGCGGAGCGACGTGCATTCGTACCCGCGCGACCTCGCGGATTTCGTGGGCGGTGCATGGCGGGATCCCCGCTTCACCCCGAATCTTTCCACGTTCCGGCGCGTGTTCTCGGTTTGCTACCAAGCGAGCCTCATGCGCGAGGAGGAGCGACCCATAATCTTCCGCATGATCCTCGGCGGCCCGGAGATATTCCCCCCCAACGAAGGCCCGCCCTCCGGCTTCCACAAACTCGAGTTCGACAAGCCGCGCCCCTTCGACGAGAACGAAATAAGAAGGCTCTCTCCGGCGGCGGATTTCTACCGGGCCATGCTCGGGGTGAAAGAGGACGAGGACGGCGTTTTATGCATATGGGGCATCGTATATTCCGGGCCGCGGTGGATCGAGACGACGCAAGGGGGAAGGAGCGAATCCCCCCCGCTCCCGCCCACGCTCGTCGTCCACGCCACCACGCAAGGCGCCCTCGAAGTGTACCGAGGCTCCGAGTTCCTCGCGAAGCTCGACGGCGGACGCCTCCTCGGGGCGCAAATGGACGTCTTCGCCTCGAACTGGATGCTCGACGAATTCAGGGAGGTCGTGGATGAAATATCCGCCCTCCACATAGTCGCCCGCAGCCGAGCCAGAGAAGCGTGGGCGCCACTCGACCCCGAACTCACCCACTCCATCGGACAGCACGCATTGCGGCGTATGATCTCCGTCCTCCGAGACTCCCGACACGGCGCGACCCTCGTCTTCGTCCCCCTCGAATCGGTGCGCGAGTTCTCCCGTGAAAACGGATTCGTCTCCTTCAAATACCGCTTCGCCGACGAAAGGCCGCGCCACCGCTTCCGAACCCTCCTCGTCGAGATCATGAACCGCCTCGCCGAAGTCCACGGAAGGGGCGACGAGCCGGCATATACGAGGGACGTGGGATGGGACGAATACCGCGAGAGCGAGGACACGAAGATAGCCGAGCTCGACGAGGCCGTCTTCGAGGTCGCGCACCTCGTCGCCTCGCTCGCCGCCACCGACGGAGCGGTCGTCATGAGCAAACGCTACGAACTCCTCGGCTTCGGAGCCGAAATCTCCGGCTCCTTGCCCGACGTAACCACCGTCGAGAGAGCCCTCGACCTCGAAGGCGAAAGGACTATGGAGGAGGACACCGAAAACGTCGGAACCCGCCACCGCTCCGCGTACCGCCTCGCCGGAGCATTGCCCGAAGCCGTCGTCGTAGTGGTCAGCCAAGACGGAAGCGTCCGGTTCGTCACCCAGAAAAACGGGGTCGTGACGTACTGGGAGCAAGCGTGAGGTCGCTTCGGTAGTCGCTCCCTTCGGTAGTCGCTCCCTTCGGGCGCTGTTTGGTTATTGGCAAGAACTAAAAACCGACAACCAACAACCAATAACCGGGAGCGAAGCGACCAAGCAGCAACGGCGGCGGAGCCGAAGGCGAAGACGCTAAAGCGTGAAATAAAACGTCGCGCCCTTCCCGACCTCTCCCTCCGCCCACACCCTTCCGCCGTGGCGGTCTATGATGCGCGAGACGGCGGCGAGCCCGATGCCCGCCCCCTCGAATTCGCTCTCGGTATGGAGCTTTTGGAACGGGCCGAAGAGTTTTCCGGCGTGGGCCATATCGAAGCCGACGCCGTTGTCGCGCACGAAGTACACCGGGCGGCCTCCCTCCTCGACCATCCCGAAGACGACCCTCGGGCGCGGGCTTCGAGCCGTGAACTTCCATGCGTTGTCCATGAGGTTCGCGAGGGCGGTCGCCAAAAGGCGTTTGTCGCCCTCCGCTTCGAGGCCGCCCGCGACTATGACTTCGACGCGGCGGTTCGGGTGGCTATCGCGGAGGCTCCCGGCGGCGGAGCGAGCCATCTCCGAGAGATCCACGTCCTCGGTGTGGATCTCCGCCCGCGTCAGCCGCGAGAGATCGAGAAGCTCCTCGACCATCCCACTCATCTTCGTGGACGATGCCCGTATGCGTTCGAGGTATCCCCTTCCTTCCTCGTCGAATTTCGTCGAATAGTCTTCGAGGAGAATCCGCGAGAAGCCGTCGAGGCTTCGGAGGGGGGCGCGGAGGTCGTGTGCGATGAGGTGCGCGAATTGTTCGAGTTCCGCGTTCGAGCGCGAAAGCTCCCCGACGCGAAGCTCCGTCTCGCGCTCCGCCTCCTTTCGCCCGGTGACGTCGCGGAGTACGATCTGCGCGGACGGCTCCCCGAAGTACGTGATCGGGACCGCCGCCGCCTCCATATCTATCACCGAGCCGTCGAGGCGAACCCATTTCTGCTCCATGGCCTCCGCCGCCTCGCCCCGACCGACGTCCCGTATCCTTCGGCGCACCGCCTTTTTATAATCCTCATGGACGAAGTCGAGGATGGGCTTCCCGATCACCTCGTCCTCCCTCGAAGCGCCGAGCATCTCCATCCCGGCTTCGTTCATATACACGAAGTTCCCGCCGCTCTGGACGGCGAGGACGTTCGGAGAGAGCCGGAGGAGGCTCCGGTACCGCTCCTCGCTCTCCCGGAGCGCCTCTTCATTCTCCTTCCTCCCGGTGATGTCGGAGACGACCCCCTGCCAGAAGCGGGGGTTCCCCTCCTCGTCGCGCACAACCCTCGCCTCGTCCCGGACCCACACGACCCGTCCATTCTTCGCATGCACCCGGTACTCGATGGAGAACGAGCCGCGCTCGATGGACCCACTCTCCGCCTCCGCGACGCGCTCGCGGTCGTCGGGGTGGATGATGCCCTCCCAGTACGACGGGTCTTCCTCGCAAATACCCCTCGGATAGCCGAGGATGCCCTCTATTTGCGGGCTGTCGTAAAGCGTCTCGTTCGTCTCCACGTCCTCGATGTACACGATGGCCGGAACTTGCTCGACGAGCGTCCGGTACCGCTCCTCGGCCTCGCGGATCTTCTCCTCGGACTCCTTCCGCCCGCTCACGTCGCGGGCGATGACGCACACGACCTTCCGTCCCTCGTAGAAAACCGCGACCGCGCTCACCTCGAAATCCACGAGCGTCCCGTCTTTGCGCCGATACTTCCTCTCCCCGATATGCACCTCGTCCTCGCCGAGAATCTTCCCGATGTTCTCGTCCACCTCGCCCTTCTCGTGGGCGATGAGATCGTAAATCTGCTTCCCTACGACCTCCGAGGAATTCTCGTATCCGAGGAGGCGGCAAAGAGCCGCGTTCGCCTCCAAAACGCTCGTCGTATCCGCGTCGAAAAGGAAAACTCCGTCGGCTATGCGCTCGACCACGTTCTCGTAAAGACCCTCGCTCTCGCGCTTCGCCTTCTCGACGGCTCGCCTCCGACCCCGAAGCGACAAAAGCAAAAACAGCGCGAGAAGCACGACCACAGCCGCCCCCCCGGCCATGATGTACGGCGTGTACTCGGAATTAACGACTGTCTCCAAAACCATCCCCCGAGCTAAACGAAATCCCTCACGGTCGCATCATAAACCATATGCGGGGTCGCTTCGCGGGTCGCTGTCGCTCCCGGTTATTGGTTTTTTGTTTTTGCCAATAACCAATAACCACAAACCAATAACCAAACAGCGACCGAAGGGAGCGTCAAACATCCTCGCCCGTCCTTATGATGTCTTCGAGTTCTCCCTGCAAATCCTCGACGACCCGCTCCGGCTCGGCGTCGCCCCGCAAAACCGCGCTGAAACCTTCCGCCAGCGCGAGCGACATGTCCGAGTAAAACGGCGACACCGGCCTCGGACGCGCGCTCCGGAGCGCCTCCTCGCCGAGAGCCATGACCGGGACTTCGGACAAAAGAGCTTCGTCCTCGTATGAGCTTTTGAGGACCGGGAGCCTCGCGCCTTCGACGGCCCGCATTCTTTGTTGCTCGGGGGCGGTGATGTATTCGATCATGGCCCACGCGCCCTCGGCGTTCTCGGACGTGGCGTTTATGTACAAATTCGTCGCCCCGAGCGCGCTCGCCGTCTCGCCGCCCTCGGAGGTCGGGAGGGCCGCGACTCCGACTTGCCCGGGGCCGATGTCCGACTGTTCCGGGTCTCCGGCAAGGGCGTAAACATACGACCAGTTCCGCATGAACACCGCGTCGCCCCGAAGGAACGCCGCCTGCGCCTCCTCCTCTTTATATGTGTTCATCGCGTTCGTGGTTATGCCGTCCGAGATCATAGACCGATACGTCGAAAGCCCCGCCGCCGCCTCGTCCGAAGCTATGACAACCTCTTCGTTCCCATCGAGGATGTCGCCGCCGTGAGTCCATATGTATTCCATCCCATTCACGACTCCGCCCTCGTAGTTTCCCCCCTGGAAGACGAACCCGAAGCGCGTTCCGTGGTCGTCCATCACCTTCCGGGCCATCTCTTTGAGTTCGTCCCACGTTTCCGGCGGCCCGTCGAAGCCGCTCTCTTCGAGGAGGTCGGCCCGGTAATAAAGGAAGCCCGCCCCCGTCACGAACGGGACTCCGTATATGGCTCCTTCGTAAACGTTCGACTCGACGTTCCCTTCGATGAAGCGGTTTTGAATGTCCTCGGTGAATCGGTCGGAGAGGTCGAGGAGCCATCCGTTGGCGGCGAGTTGCGCGGGCCATATGACATCGCCCGCTATGACATCTATGTCCGACGCTCCGGCCTGGAATTCAGTCCGGAGTTGATCGAAGTATCCTTGCGCGTCGGCGGGCATCTCCCGGTGACGGATCGAATACTCGCCCTCGTACTCGGCGTTGAATCCGTCTATGAGCTTCGGCAAGCTCCCGGTGTCATCGGGGGATTCGGCGTAGATCATACCCCCGCCGCCCCCCTCTCCCCCGCCGCAACCCGAGATTCCGCCGAGAAGCACGGCTCCGGCAAGCCCCGCGCCCCCGATCTTCAAAAACTCCCCCCGATTCAAACCGCGTCTCCTCATCCCCGTCTCCTCCCGATCCCCTTCTCCATGAACACGCACTCGAACCGCCCGACACGACCCCGCCCCGACTCGCGGTACCCGTTTCTCTCGCAAAGGCGGCGGGCGGCGATTTGCCGAACCGTCGTGTCGAGGCGAAGCGACGAATATCCGAGTTCCACCGCCCGCCTTTCGAGAAAAGAGAGCATCCTTTGTCCGAAGCCGCGCCTTTGGAAGCCCGGCTCGACGCGCATTCTTTTTATTTCAGCCCGGTTCGACCCGATCTTTTTCAAGGCGCCCATCGCGACGATTTTCCTGTCTATTTCGCCGACGAGGAATTCGCCTCCGCTCTCCAAATACACGCCTTCGATGTCATGCAAATCGTCGTCCCATTCGCCGTTTCCGAGGTGCGCCCCGACTGTGTGGAGGGCGGCGTTGTGCAAATTCCATGTGGCTTCGGAGTCGCGTGGCTCGTGGCGGCGTACAAAAAGAGCGTCGTCGCGGTCTTCCATTATCCTCCCTCGGTTCCCCGTCCGATGATATATTCGCACTTCGTGGCTGTGAACTCCATACGAATAGGGAGAAAAGTTGCCGAACATAAGCGTGGGAGAGAACCTTCCGAACTTCGAATTGCCGGATCAACAAGTGTCGCCGTGGAACCTCTCGGGGCAACTCGAGCTCGGGGCGGCGATGCTCGTCTTTTACCGGGGCGACTGGTGACCATATTGCAACGGGCAGCTAGTTAGCTATGCCAGGAATTTCAGCGAGTTCGAGAAGCGCGGCGTCCAACTCGCCGGAATTAGCGTTGACCCCCCGCCGAACAACCTCAAAATGGTGGACAAACTCCTCCTCCCCTTCCCACTCCTCTCCGACCCCCGAGGCGAACTCATAAAACTCCTCGGACTCTGGAACGAGGAGGAGAGCGTCGCCCACCCATCCATCGTCGTCGTGGACAAATCGGGGAGGATCCAATATATCTACGCGGGCGAGGACTTCGCCGACCGTCCCGGAGACGAAGAATTATTCGAAGCCCTCGACAAGCTCGACCAAAACAGGGAGCCAAAGGCGGTCGAGCCGGAGGTTCAAATCATCGGCTCCGACACCGAGAGCGTCGGCCCGGACAAGCCCGCCCAAACTCTGGAAAAGCTCGTCCCGTATTACCGGGGCGTGAACTTCACGACCATCGCACTCAAAAAGAGATTCGGCTCGTGGGGGAGGTCCGGCAAAGACGCATTACGCGAAGTCGAGAAATATCAGGCCATGATCCGCCACTACCAAAAAGCCCTCGACGAAACAACGAAGCTCCGCAAAGAGGCATGAACGACCGCCTCGCCGAACATGAATGGCGCGAAAGACTCCTCATCGTCTTCGCCCCCGATGAGTCCGACGAAAAGCTCATCGAGCAAAAAAAGCTCATCGAAGAAAGCAAACCGGGCTTCGAGAAGCGCGACCTCCTCCCGATATACCCACCCGGAGACGACGAAATCCACGACGAATTCGGGGTCGGGGCGGGTTCTTTCGCGGCGATTCTCGTCGGCAAGGACGGCACGGAGAAGTCTCGTTTCGAGAGTCCCGTCGAGCCGGAGGAACTTTTCCGTCGGATAGACGGGATGCCGATGCGTCGGCGCGAGATGGGACGGGGTTCGTGATGTGGCCCTTCATCGAAGAGGATCGGAGGCGGCCGCGGGCGATGTGGCGGCTCCTCGTGCATTTCTCGGCCTTCGTCATTCTCGTGGCCGTCGTGACGAGCCTCCTCGCCACGGCGTGGTTCATCCTCGGCCCCGCCGGAGCGGAGGTCGGCTCCGGGGAGGCCGCGAACTCGCCTTCGCTCTTCCTCATAAGCGTCCTCGCTTCGGCGGTCGCCATATTCATAAGCCTCATTCTCGCCGGGCGCTTCCTCGACAAACGGCCATTCCGCGCATACGGCTTCGACATGAATCGGGGATGGTGGCTCGACCTCGGCTTCGGCCTCTTCCTCGGAGCGTTCCTCATGTGCGGAGTTTTCCTCACGCAATACGCCTTCGGATGGGTGGCCGTCACGAACTCCTTCGAGTCGAACTTATCCGGCACGCCGTTCGCGCTCGCCATCCTTCTTCCGCTCGCCGTCTTTCTTTGCGTCGGGGTTTATGAGGAGGCCCTTTCGCGCGGGTATCAACTCACGAACCTCGCCGAGGGCTTGAATTTCCCGGTTCTCGGCGGGCCGAAAGGGGCGGTGGTTTTGGCGTGGGTCATAACGTCCGGCGTGTTCGGAATCCTCCATCTCGGCAATCCGAACGCGAGCTTCATAAGCACGACGAACATCGCGCTCGCCGGAATTCTCCTCGGAGTCGGATACGTTCTCACCGGACAACTCGCCATCCCCATCGGGGTCCATATAACGTGGAACTTCTTTCAAGGAAACGTCTTCGGCTTCCCCGTGAGCGGCCTCGAAGGACTCGGCGCGACCTTTCTTTCCACCGAAACGTCCGGCCCCGAATTGTGGACGGGCGGGGTTTTCGGACCCGAGGCGGGGCTTCTCGTCCCGATAGCCATCGTCGTCGGGAGCCTCATGACGTTTTTGTGGGTGAGGTTCCGGCATGGAGAGGCGGGCATTCTCGCTTCCATAGCGGAGGCTCCGGAACCGGAGCTCGTCGAAAACGAAAAGGGTTCCGAAGTTTAAAACCGATGCCGAGGCCGACTCGACCGAGGCGCATTGGCGAAGACGGCGATCACTTCTTTTCAGAAAGGGCTTCCGAAGTCCGCTCCGGCGCGGTCGGGGGCGGCGAGTCCTTCGAGATAGTATGCGATGTTCGTCTCCTCGCCGAATTCGTGTGAAAGCGCGAGACCTTCGACGAAGTGGCGTTTGGCTTCGTCGTTGCCGCCTTCGGCGAGGGCTATGTTCACCATGCTCGCTTCGGCTTTCGTCGTCTCCGCCGCGTGCCAAATTCACCGGGCATCGCTCATGGAGATCCCCGAACTCGACGCCTTCATCCCGGCTATGGGAGTTTTCTACGCGGTTTGCCTCGGGGTCTCGGCGCTCGTTTTGACGGATCGAAAGTGGGCGTGGCGGGTGGTTTCGGTTTTTGTCGCCCTCCTCCTCGCGGTCGGCGTCCTTTATTACCACCCGGTCGCCGCCGAGGCCCGGGGGACGGGCTTCGTAGATTGGCTCGAAGGGAGCGTCTGTATGGGGCTTCTCTCCGGCGCCGGATCCATATGCGTGCCCGATATGCTCGGCGTGGATTTCACCTCGCGCCGAAAATCACTCATTTGAGTGATGCGCCGAAGACCCCGGCGCGACTATCCTTCATCCACAGTGTGGAACGGGGCGGAAACCTTTCTCCGCCCCGAGGCTGAAAGGGAGCGCATGGAATTTTCGAGGGTATTTTGGAAAGCGTCGCGGACGGCTGTATTTCTCGCGTTTTGCGCGGCGATGCTCGCGGGGTGCGGGACGATCAGCGGCCATTCCCAAAGCTGCTCGTCCACGGGCGGCCTCTTCTCCGGGCAAACCGTGAACTGCGAAGGAACCGCCGACACCCTCGGCGGACGAATGGGAATCGAATTCGGCGACGATGACGACTTCGACGGCGAATACCGCCTCGAAGCGAGCATCTCCGTCGAGGAAGGAGATGCGGAGATTCTCGCCGGAGACGACGAAATATCCGTCGGAAACGTCTCGGCGGACGAGCCTCTCACGGTGGACGAAGTCGTCGAACTCTCCGAAGACTCGAACGTGTTCTCTCTCGACGCGGGAGAGGACGGGGAGGTGAGCGGGCTGGCATACGAAGGAACCGTGACACCGCGATGAAACGGATCGAACAAAGGAGCGGCATATGTTTCTGGCGATAATTTTCCTGGCGTTCGGCGTCCTCGCGTGGGTCGCCGTCGGAGTGCTTTTCTATTTCCGGAAGAAGGCGCTCGGAAAGACGGATGTCATGCGAACCACCGAGACCTCGCGAGCTTCGGATGTCTCCGGCATGTCCCCCGGAACCCTCGTCGAGGTGAAGGGCGCGCTCCGGTGCGAAAGTCCCCTGACGAGCGAGATGTCCGAAGAGACATGCGCGTATTATCTCTCGCAAGTCGTCCGTGAGTACCGCGAGACCGACCGCGACGCCGACGGCGATCTCAAAACGAGGCGGCGCACGGAGGTCGTCGCCTCCAACGAGCGCTTCGCCCCCTTCGCCGTCGAGGACGAGTCGGGAGCCATCGGTGTCAAAGCCGAGGACGCGGAGGTGGATGCGCTGGAGGTCATGAACCGCTTCGAGAAGGATGACGGGAGCGGGGGTGGAAGCATCTCACTCGGGGGATTCACGGTGAACCTCGGCGGCGGCGAGCAAACCATCGGATACCGCCACGTCGAGAAAATACTCCCCGTGGACGCGCCTGTGTACGTCCTCGGCCCCGTCGGGCGGGACGGCGGAATATCCGCCTCCGACGCCGACCACACCGGGCGGTTCATCATAAGTTACCGCTCCGAGGAGCAACTCGAGAAGAAGTACAAAAAAGACGCTCTCGTCCTCGCGCTCATCGCGGCGGGGCTTTTCGTGTTCGGACTCATCTTCGTCGGCGTCGGGGTGGCGGCGGCGGTGGGGGCCATATAATGGGCGCTGTCAGGGAGGGGAAGCCGACGACCGAGAGCCGCGCGATGGGAACCGTCACCGGACACAAGCACAGGCGGCGGCCTGGGATGGACGGCTCGAGTGTTCTCGTCCATCCCGTCGTGAAATTCGAGGCCGAAGACGGACGGACGATCGAGTTCGAGTCGAAACTCGGGAGCAATATTCCGCCGAAGGTCGGGGAGTCGGTCGAGGTTTTCTATGATCCCTCGCGTCCGGAAGAGGCTCGCATCACCGTCGGCTCGGCGCTCCGGCTCACGAAGTGGCACTTCATAATCGTGGCGGCAATATTCGCGGTTCCGGCGGTTTTGTTCTTCATGTTTTTTCTTCTTATGATCGTCATCTCTTTCGTGTAGCCCGAGCCGCGTCGCTCCGCGACTTCGTTCCGGGAGTCGGGGCGAACGCGGCGGACGGCGAACCGGGGACGGCGTGTCTCACCATAGTCGGGGATGGATGTTCGCCATCTCCGGCTTTTTGGCGTTTTTCGATTCCCGATCCCCGGAGCTTCACGTTTTCTCGGAGGGTTCGGAGCGAAACGTCCTCGGTGCGAAACCGCCGACGATGCGCTAGGCTAAGGACTTTATAAGCGTCCACGGACGGAAGAGGCGGGAGAGCATCATCACGATCGTCGTCCAAAAATACGGTGGAAGCTCGGTGGCGACGGCGGACCACATAAAGGCCGTCGCCGAACGAGTCAAACGCGACCGCGAACATGGCCGCGACCTCGTCGTCGTCGTCTCCGCGATGGGAAAGACGACCGACCGCCTTTTGCGACTCGCGGGCGAAGTCAGCCGCGAACCTTCGCCGCGCGAGATCGATCAACTTTTGGCGACGGGCGAGGAGCAATCCGTCGCCCTGCTTGCGATGGCGTTGCATGACCGGGACATCGGAGCCGTCTCCCTCACCGGGCCGCAAGCCGGGATGAGGATCGAGGGAAAGTACGGCTCCGGGGTCATATCCGAAATCCGCCCCGAGCGCGTCCACTCCCTCCTCGCAGAAAAACAAGTCGTCATCGTGGCTGGTTTTCAGGGGATGAACTCGCTCGGCGATGTGATGACCCTCGGGCGCGGCGGCTCGGACACCACGGCGGTCGCCTTCGCGGCGGCCCTCGGAGCGGAAAGATGCGAGATTTATACGGACGTGGACGGAGTGTATTCCGCCGACCCGAGAATAGTTCCGAAGGCTCGCCGTATTTTGCACATCTCGTTCGAGGAGATGGCGGAGATGTCGTGGCGCGGGGCGAAGGTCATGCACCCGAGGGCGGTGGAACTCGGCGCGCTCCACGGGGTCGAGATCCACGTCCGATCCTCTTTCCACGACGACGCGGGAACGACCATAACCGGAGGTAAAAACTTGGAGCGCCTCGAAACACGCGAGACGGTCGCGGGCATCGTCCACGATTACGATGTCGCCCGCATAACTTTGAATGCCATAAAAACCGGGCCGGGAACTTTGAGCAAAATCTTCAAACCCCTCGCCGAAAAGGGCATCTCCGTGGACGTCATCGTCGAGAGCGGAGCCGGGGGAGGCGCGGCGGACATCGCGTTCACGGTGCGGAAGGCGGACTTCGATGAGACGCTCCGCATCGCGGGCGAGGTCGCCGAGTCGCTCGGTGGCGTGGTCGAGGGGGAGATGGATCTCGGGAAAGTCTCCGTCATCGGAACGGGAATGCTCAATCGTCCGGGATACGCCGCGAGGATGTTCGACTCGCTCGGGGAAGCGGGCATTCCGATACGGCTCGTATCCACTTCCGAAATACAAGTTACGTGTGTAATCGCGTCAGATAAAGTCGAGGAGGCGGTGCGTCGCCTCCACAGGGACTTCGAATTGGAGGAAACCAATGTTTAGCGGAACTTTCACGGCACTCATAACGCCATTTCGGAACGGCGAGGTGGATGTGGACGCGCTCGAGAATCTGGTCGAATTCCAGATCGAAGGCGGAGTCTCCGGCCTCGTCCCATGCGGCACGACGGGCGAATCCCCGACGATGAGCGAAGACGAGGATCGCGTCGTCATAAGCACGGTGGTCCGGGTTTCGAACGGACGGGTTCCGGTGATCGCCGGGAGCGGCTCGAACAGCACGGACATGGCGGTGAAGTACACGAAGATGGCCGAGGAAGTCGGGGCGGACGGCTCTTTGCAAGTCGCCCCGTATTACAACAAGCCGACGCAAGAAGGACTTTACGCCCACTTCACGACCATCGCCGAGAATACCTTGCTCCCCCTCGTCATTTACAACATCCCCGGAAGGACGGGCGTGGCGGTCGCCCCGGAGACGATGGCTCGTCTCGCCGAGGTTCCGAACATCGTGGCGACGAAGGACTCGACGCTCTCGATGGCTTCGGCGGCGGAGGCGAAGCGGCTATGCGGCGACGACTTCGACCTCCTCTCCGGCGACGATCCGGTGACTTTGCCGATACTCTCCCTCGGCGGGAGCGGGGTCATCGCCGTCGCCTCGAACATCGCTCCGGGCGTGTATTCGGATATGGTCGGCGCGGCTCTCGACGGGGATTTCGTCCGGGCGAAGGAGCTTCATTATGAGCTTCTCCCGCTTTTCAAGGCGATGTCCATCGAGACGAACCCGATACCGGTGAAGACGGCGGCCTCGCTCCTCGGGCTTTGCTCCGACGAGATGCGGCTCCCCATGCAGCCGATGACCGGAGACAATTTGCGGACGCTCGAAGAGTCCCTCGAACGCCTCGGCCACCTCCTTCCCACACCCGAGGAAGTGTGATCCGCACAGCCATCATCGGCGCGGCGGGCCGAATGGGACGCGAACTTTGCCGCGCCGTCCTCGAAGACGAGAATATGGAACTCGCCGGAGGCACAGTCGAACCGGGCGCACCGGAACTCGGAGCCGACCTCGGCGAACTTTGCGGATGGGGGAAATCGGGGGTTTCGGCGACCGAAGAACCGCCCTCCGATGCCGAAGTCCACATCGAATTCACGAGTCCCGAGGCGACCATCGAGCATCTTTCATATGGAAAATCCGTCGTCATCGGGACGACCGGGTTCTCCGACGAGCATCATAAAAAGCTCGAAGAAGCCGCGAAGAGCGTTCCCGTCATGCTCGCGCCGAACATGAGCGTCGGGGTGAACGTGCTTCGGGAGGTCGTGAGCGAAGTCTCCCGGAAGCTCGGCTCTTCATACGACATCGAGGTCGTCGAGGCGCATCATAAGCATAAGAAAGACGCTCCCTCCGGCACCGCTTTATTTCTCGGGCGGGCCGCCGCCGAGGGGCGTGGCCTCGACTTCGATGAGGTCGCCAAATACGGGCGGGAAGGCGTTTCTCCGCGTTCGGAGGGGGAGATCGGGGTTCACGCGCTTCGGGGCGGCGCGGTCGTCGGCGAACACCGGATAGTTTTCTATTCCGAGGGCGAGGAGGTCGAGGTCGTGCATCGCGCTCTCTCGCGCCGAACCTTCGCGGACGGGGCGGTTCGGGCGGCGAAGTTCGTCGCTTCGGCTTCACCGGGGCTTTATTCGATGGGGGATGTGCTTTCGTAGCGGTTTCCGGTCGGAAACCGTCGGGAGCCGGGTCGCTCTCGACTCTCTTTTCGGCACCCCGTTCGACAAATTCCGCCAGACTCGACCGGGACTTCGACCGCGAAGGCTTCGCCTCTCCGCAGTCTTTCCCCCACTCCCCACTCCCGGCGGTTTTCGATCCTCGAAAACCGCCGTCACCGTCCGCCGAGATTCAGTCCGAGAACCCCGATTATTATGAGCGCGAGCGAGGCGAGCTTCACCGCCGTCATCGGCTCGCGGAACCACAATATTCCGATGGTCGCGATGAGGGCGGTCCCCATCCCCGACCACACAGCGTACGCGAGGCTCACGTCGAGCCTTTTCAGCGAGAGAGTCAATAAAACGAGGCTGAACCCATAAAAGACGAAGATGAAAATGGAAGGCACGAGCCTCGTGAATCCCTCGGAGACTTTCATGCTCGTGGTTCCGGCGACTTCGGTGAGGATCGCGAATACGAGGTAAACCCATCCCATCGCCGACCTCCTTCGGACTCTCGACTTTTTTATTTCGGACGCTCGTTATAATATAAAGGAGGTGACGATTTTCAAGGAGGCGGGATGCCGAAGGTCGTGGATCACGAATCGAGGCGGCGAGAGATTTCGGAGGCGGTGTGGCGGGTGGTGGCCCGGCGCGGCCTCGACGGCGCGACGGTGAAGGACATCGCGGACGAGGCGGGGGTTTCGACGGGGGTTCTCGCGCATTACTTCGAGGGGAAGGACGCGCTTCTCGTTCATGCCCTTCGAACCTCCATCGGGGAGACGGTGGGGCGGGTGGAGCGGCGCGACGAAGCGGTGTCCGGGATGGAGTCGCTCCGGGGCGTTTTGCGTGAGTACATGCCGCTCGACGACGAAAGGCGCGACATGTGGGCCGTGTGGCTCTCGTTCTGGGGGAGGGCGGTGCACGACGAGAGTTTGGCGGACGAGCAACGAAGGTGGTACGGAAAATGGAGGGGCGTCATCGAAAGCCTCGTCCGTGAGGCGCAAAGAGAAGGAGGCGTCGCCGGGAGCCTCGACGCCGGGCGGGAGTCCGACAGGCTCGTCGCGCTCGTGGACGGCATCGGCATACAAGCCACCTTCGAGCCGGAGAGGTTGACGCCGGAGGCGCAAACGAAATTGCTCGACGAACACCTCGACGGTCTGAAAAGCTGACGAGCGAAGCGGGCCGGGAAGCGTGGGGTGTGGTTCGCCGTCAATTCTCTTCGACGGCCCGGCGGGTCTTTTCGCGGGCCTCCTTCTCCTCGGCGGCGCGGAGCTTCGAGGAGTCTGTGATCTCCGCGAGCGTCTCCTCGATGGAGTCGGTGACAGTGACGAGGTCGAGATCGGCGGCGGAGATTTTCCCCTCCCCGCACATCGAAGTTTTCAGCCATTCGAGGAGGCCGCGCCAGTATTCCGTCCCTAAGAGGATTATGGGGAAGTTCCGCACCTTTCCGGTTTGAATGAGCGTCAAAGCCTCGAAGAGTTCATCCATCGTGCCGAAGCCGCCGGGGAAGATGACGAATGCTTGCGCGTATTTCACGAACATCGTCTTTCGGATGAAGAAATACCGGAACATGATGGCGGTGTCGGCATACTCGTTGATCCCGGCCTCGAAGGGAAGCTCGATGCCGAGTCCGACGGACTTCGCCCCAACCTCCCTCGCCCCCCGGTTCCCGGCCTCCATAATCCCCGGCCCTCCCCCCGTTATGACCGAAAACCCCGCCTCCCCGAGAGCCTTCCCGAGATCCCGTGCCGTGGCGTACATCGGGTCGCCCTCTCCGACGCGGGCCGAACCGAACAAAGTCACGGCGGGGCCGAGTGCGGCGAGTTCCTCGAAGCCCTCGACGAACTCGCCCATGATGCGAAGGACGCGCCATGTGTCGGTGTGGACGAAGGCTGCCTCGGAGGTCGCGAGGAAACGCTCGTCCTCGGTGCGTCTTCCGAGCGGGGTATTTTTGGAATCGTCCTTTTTCATGGGGGTACTTTATCAATGAATGCGAAACGGAGAACCGACTAGATCTTCTCCACCATGAACGAGAGAAAGAACCCCGCGACGGTCGCGAACGCGACGAGGCCGCCCCCCTCCCGATACGCATCCGGCATGAGCGTGTCGGCGAGCGAGGCGAGAACCGCTCCCCCCGCGAACGCGAGAAGCAGCGAAAGCGCCTCGCCCGAAGCCCTCGAAAGTACCGCGCTCCCGAGCACGACGTCGGCGGCGAGGATGAGCGCGGTCACCGTCCACACCGAGATGACGAAGAATTTCGTCCGTCCTTGTTCCTTCATCCCGACCGCGCCGGAGAGGGCCTCGGGAAAGTTCGAGGCGAAGATGGCTATGAGGAGCGTGAGCACGCTCGTACCGGACAAAAGAGACACCCCGAGAGCCATGTTCTCCGGGACTCCGTCGAGGGTGACGGCGGCGAGGATGGCGAAGCCGGAGACCCCGCCCGCCGCGCCTTCGATGTATTTGTCGAGGAGGGAGTCGGTTATGACGAAGACTCCCGCCCCGGCGAGCATCCCGATGCCCGAGAAAACCACGCCGCCGCTCTGGAACGACTCCTCGATGAGGTCGAAGGAGAGCGCGGTGATGAGCGCGCCGCTCGCGAACGCGAGAGCGACCGCCACGAGCCTCCCCGGCGGATCGAACAAAGCCCCCACAATTCCCCCGATGACGAGCGAACTCGAAGCGATGAGTCCGACTAGAAGCGCGTCGAGAATGGGGGAGCCGGTCATGGCTTCATGCGCCTTCTTTCTCCGGCTCTCCGCCTTCCCACATCATGAGGAGCGACTCGACCCATCCGGCGTCCACGCCCATCCGGTCGGCTATCTCGTCCGCCGCCATGCCCGACTCGCGCATCCGCTCGACCTCTTCTTCAAGACACACCGCGCCTCTTTGCTCGTCCACAACGACTCCTTTCACAGTGGATCGCGGAAGCGCCGAGCCTTCGCGATCCGAGATTCCCGGACGGAGCCTCGCGGGCGGAGTGGATTTTCTTTCATGGCTCCCGTCAGTTTCTCCGACGTGTGATTTTACCGCCCGAATGTACGGGCGGTTTTCTCAGATAGACTACGAAAAGTGGAAATGAAGAAAGCCGTTCGAGGAGGAATTCTATGGAAAAAAGAAATATGAAAACCCCGCTCATACCTCGCGAAATCTTCTTCGGGAACCCGGACAAAGCGCAACCCCGCCTCTCCCCCGACGGGAGGAGACTCTCGTACATAGCCCCGACCGAAGGCGTCCTCAACGTGTGGGTCGGGAGCGTCGGAGGTGACGACTTCGAGCCGGTGACCGCCGACACGGGGCGCGGCATACAAATCCATCTTTGGGCGGAGGACGGGAAACATATCCTCTATTTGCAGGACAAAGACGGCGACGAGAACTCGCGCATTTTCGCCGTGAACCCCGAGACGAGGGAGGTTCGGGATCTCACTCCCTTCGACGATGTCCAGGCGGGCATTCTCGCGACGAGCAAACATTTTCCCGACGATGTCCTCGTCATGATGAACCGCCGCGACCCGCGCCTCCATGACGTTTTCCGGCTCTCCGTCTCGACCGGGGGGATCTCACCCGTCGCCGAGAACCCCGGAGACTTCATCGGGTGGCTCGCCGACGAGGAATACAAAATACGGGCCGCCCAAAGAATGACCCCCGACGGCGGCTCCGAATTCTTCGTCCGGGAGAGCGAAGAAGACGAGTGGGAGAAGCTCATAACGTGGAATCAAGAAGACGGCCTCGCGAGCGGCCCCGTTGGATTCTCGAAAGACGGAAAGAGGCTTCATCTCCTCGACTCGCGCGGCGCGAACGCCTCCCGCCTCGTCTCGCTCGACCTCGAAAGCGGGAAAACCGAAGTCCTCGCCGAAGACCCGAAGTACGACGCGGACGCTTTCTCGCTCATGGTTCACCCCGACACGCATGAAATACAGGCCGTCGCCTTCGAGCGGGCGCGGCTCGAGTGGACGATTCTCGACGAGGACATCCGAGGCGACTTCGAGAACATAAAGGCACTCGATCCCGGCGCCGATTTCTCCGTCGAGAGCCGCGACCGCTCCGACGAAAACTGGCTCGCCGGGTTCACCCGCGACAAAGGCGGCGTCTCATATTATTCATACGACCGGGCGAAAGGCGAAGGGACGCACCTCTTCGACGACCGGCCGGAACTTAAAGAATACGAACTCGCGGAGATGTCTCCCATATCCTTCGCCTCGCGCGACGGACTCGACATCCACGGTTATTTGACCATCCCGCCAGGAGCCTCCGACGCTCCGCTCCCGATGGTTCTCAACGTGCATGGCGGGCCGTGGGCGAGGGATGTGTGGGGGTATCATCCGGAGGCGCAATGGCTTGCGAACCGGGGGTATGCGTGCCTTCAAATAAACTTCCGGGGTTCGACCGGGTATGGGAAAAAGTTTCTAAACGCCGGGAACCGGGAGTGGGGTGCGAAGATGCACGACGACCTCGTGGACGCGGTGGAATGGGCTGTGAACGAAGGCATCGCGGATGTGGATCGGGTGGCTATTTATGGTGGGTCGTATGGCGGGTATGCGGCTCTCGTCGGGGCGACGTTCACGCCGGAGGTGTTTCGGTGCGCCGTGGATCTCGTCGGGCCGTCGAGCCTCGTGACGCTCATCGAGAGCGTGCCTCCGTACTGGGAACCCATGATCGCGCAGTTCCACGAGCGGGTCGGAAACCCGGAAACGGAGCGGGAATTCCTCGAATCACGGTCGCCGCTTTTCAAAGTGGACGAGATAAAAATACCCATGCTCATCGCACAGGGAGCGAACGACCCGAGGGTGAAGCAAGCCGAGTCCGAGCAAATCGTGGCCGCCATGAAAGAAAAAGGCATCGACCACGAATACCTTCTCTTCGAGGACGAAGGACACGGTTTCGTCCGCCCCGAAAACCGCCTGAAATTCTACGCCGCCACCGAAGAATTCCTCGCGAAACACCTCGGCGGACGAGCGGAATAAAAAAGGCGGCGGTGCCGCGTGTCGGCGGTGCCGCGTGTCGGCGGTGCCGCGTGTCGGCGGTGCCGCGTGTCGGCGGTGCCGCGTGTCGGCGGTGCCGCGTGTCGGCGGTGCCGCGTGTCGGCGGTGCCGCGTGTCGGCGGTGCC
>JACDAJ010000243.1 GCA_013695475.1 Rubrobacter sp.
GACGTGCTTTCGTGCTCCTCCTTGCCGAGGCCCATCTTGGCGGTTACGGGGCGTTCGAGGGGCATCGTGTATTGGTAGTATGGGATGCGCGGGCAGTACACGTGCTGGCGGATGTCGGTGACGGTGAGTTCAGCTTTCAACGATGATCTCCTTCGCCAGAGAAAGGTCGCGGCTGCATACCGGCTGTATCCGGATGTTCCCGTCCTTCTTCCCGAGGGTCTTCCGAAGCCGGAGCATGAGTTCTTCCCGGCGGTTCCGGTCAATGTCCCCGGCGAACGCCGAGTATTGGATGCGGTCGAGGCCGTAATCCTTGCACCGCTCGGAGACCTTGTGGCGAACCCGGTCGTCGGGGATGTCGTAGATGAGGATCACGTACCCCATGGCGCCTCCTTCGGAGGCGAGGGAGTCGGGGGTGGGGAGTCGGGAGTGGGGCGGCTTTCGACTGTCTCTTCTCCGATACTTTCGCCTTCGCGCCCGAGGAACTTTTCGCGAACTCGAGCGGGGGCTTCGACGGTGTGGGTTCCGCTCCTTTGTTTTTCACTACTCCCCGGCGGAGCCGCAGGCGACGCCATCACCAACTCCCGACGAACGGTTTGTAAAGTACTCCGTCGCGCACGAAGCTCGCGACGCTTCTCGCCTGTATGTGGATGATGTTTTCGAGGGTCTGCTTTTTGCCGCGATGCGTCGCCCGGACGGAGAGACGCTCGCGCACCCTTCCGGCGGTGAGCTTGCGCGTCTTCTCGTCGAGGCGGTCGCCGTCCATCCCGACCGAAAACCCGGTGCCGAGCATGCCGACGACCGCCCGATCCACGACCGGGCCTCGGAACTCCTCGATGAGGTCGAGTACGAGCGAAGGCTTTCCGGGACGGTCGGTATGCACGTACCCCGCGTACGGGTCGAGTCCCGCGCGGGTGGCCGCCGAGAGGATGCGGTTGTGCAGGATTCCATAGCCATAGTTGAGGAGCGAGTTCACGAGATCTGTCGCCCCTCGCCCCTCCCTTCCGGGGAACTCCGGCACGATGCGCCGCACCCCCTCCCAGTAAAGGTTCGCCCCGCGCCCCTCCACATTCAAAAGCGCGCCTCGCGCCTCGTCCACGCACTCGCCTTCGATGTCCCCGGCCTCCGCCGCGAGGGCTTCGATGCCGTCCACCCTCCGGTACACGAAGTCGTAGGCGGCCCGGTCGGAGGACTTCCGGTACTTGGCGTAATATTTCAAATTGTTCGCCGTGCTCTTGAGTTTGCCGACGGCGAACGCCTTCCCGAGGGCGAGTCCGCGTCCGTCCTCGTAGGCGAGGAGTTGCGCCCGCCGAGTCTTCACCGTCCCGCCGAGGTGCGGGGAGACGAGGCTCGCGTACGGGGAACCCGAGTACGAGAGGAACTCGACCGGAATGCCGCCCTTCACGCACTCGTGTATCGCCGCCGCCGAAACCGTCGCCCCCTCGGTGGAGACGATGACCCTCTCCACCTCATAGAAAGGCCGCTCGAAAACGACCTCGCCCTTCTTCTTCACCACGAGCCTCTCGCTCTTCTTCGAGACCGAAACCCCGAAACCCTCGACGAATACCTCGCTCATGCCTCCACCCACCGAGTAAGTTGGCAACATTCCTCACGATTATTTCAGCGAGGCCGGACACCCGGTGTCCGAGGCGATGGAATTTCGGGGTTCATTCGTATTTCCCGAGGGTTTCGCGGAGGAATTTGGCGAGTTCGCGCCTCACGGCGGGGCTTTCGAGGACTTCGGCGTCGGGGCCGAGGGCGGCGAGGTCTCGGACGGTCCAGAAAACGCTCGGGGTGGTGCCGGAGACTATGGCACTGCCGTCGTCGAGGCGTTCTATTTTCGCGTCTTCGTCGGGGACGACGGTTTTGCCGTAGGCGGTGAAGGCGCGTTCGGTGAGTCGCACGGAGACGGGTTCGAAGGTTTTTATGTGGGCTTCGGGGGCGAATTTGTCCGGGAGGACGCGGGCGTCGAGGATTCGGTTTATGCGGAACTCGGTGACTCTTCTCTCCTCTTTCTCGTAGGCGTAGAGTCGGCGGGCGCGTTGGGCGTAGGCGATTCTCACGGGTTCGACGGTTCGTTTGCGGACGGAGGCGGAGTTGAGGCTGTGATAGAGGATTTCGGCCTTTTGGCATTTATGGATGGCACGAAGGAGGGTGTCCATGGTCTCCGGGTTCTCCGGTGGGTCGCTCGCGAATTCGAGGGGGAACTCGATCCTCCCGGAGTCCGCGAAGCGGAGCGCGCGCTGTGGGATCGCCGCCCGCAGCTTCATCGCCGCCGAGGCGAGGTGTTTCCCGTATACGGGATCCCTCTTCGAAAGCGACTCGAGTACGCTGAGAGTCGCGAGCGCCTCGTGTTCGCCGAAGGGGATCCTCGCCGGAGAATGGACGAGTTCATGCCCCTTCGGACCGCGCTCGACGTCGAATCCCTCCTCCCTCATGGCGGCCATCCAGCGACGCACGGTTCGCTCGTTCCGGAAGATATCCGCGTCCTCCAGAGCCTCTTGCATATCCTCCATCGAAGCCGAACCCTCGGAGAGAGTTTTCAGCAAAACGAGGACGCCGCGAACAGCCTCCATGTTCTCCCTCAAAGCCCGCCTTTCGCAAACCCCGGTTACAAGCCGTTGCGAAGAGAAGACGAGATACAACCTCCACAACGCGCGTCCGCACATTCTACCTGCAAAACCGGGAGATCCCCGCCTTCGCAAGCCCCCCGCCTTTCCCGACGGAAACAAAGTTTGCGAAACCTGGCGCGAGCCGAGTCGAGATGTTAGCGTTGACAGGAAAGCAAAATCCCTGGAAACAGAGGATTCCGAACCTTGACAACCGCCCGAAAAGGCGGATCATACCGTGAACAAGGAAGTACATGTCCTGTTGCAGACCCACTCCCGATAGATAGGGAACTGAAAGCTCGATTTCGTCGAAGTCCGACGGCCTCCACAGGAAGTTGCAGACCCACTCCCGATAGATAGGGAACTGAAAGCGAAAAGACCCTGGCGGGAAAGCAAACATCGAAAGTGTTGCAGACCCACTCCCGATAGATAGGGAACTGAAAGAGGTAGGTGTCCTCGGAGGGACTGAAGCCCGACGAGGTTGCAGACCCACTCCCGATAGATAGGGAA
>JACDAJ010000245.1 GCA_013695475.1 Rubrobacter sp.
GGAGGCGATGGTCGGACGAGAGGCGCTCACCGAAGAAGAGCGTCTGGCGACGCGCGGCTGGTAGTGTGATCGGCGAAAACGGACACGCGGACGGCGATGCCGCGAAGGTCGGCATCCTCGCTTTGCAAGGCGACGTCGAGGAGCATCGCCGCGTCCTCGAAACGCTCGGGGCGGATGCCGTCGAAGTTCGCGAAGTCGAGGATTTGAATGGGATCTCCGGCCTCATCGTTCCGGGCGGGGAGTCCACGGTCATCGGGAAGATGATGGTCGAGTCGGGACTGCTCGATGGGGTTCGGACGTTTTTTTATCAGGGCGGGGCGGTGTGGGGGACGTGCGCGGGGATGGTTCTCGCGGCGTCGGCGACGACTGGGGAGAGGCAGCCGCTCATCGGATTGATGAACGCGCTCGTCGTTCGGAACGGTTTCGGGCGGCAAGTGCATTCCTTCGAGGCCGACCTCGATGTGGATATCGAAGGCTTCGGAGAGCCGTTCGTGGGTATATTTATTCGGGCGCCGTTCTTCGAGGATGTGGGGCCGGGGGTGGAGGTTTTGTCGAAGCTGGGCGGGAAGGTCGTGGCGGCTCGGGCGGACAATGTTCTCGTGACGGCGTTCCACCCGGAGCTTGCGGACGATGTAAGATTTCATAGATACTTTTTAGAGGAGGTTTGCGGAATATGAGCGGACATTCCAAGTGGTCCACCATAAAGAGGAAGAAAGGGGCCGCCGACGCGAAGCGGGGCGCGCTCTTCGGGAAGCTCTCGCGGGCCATCACGGTCGCGGCGAAGGAGGGCGGCGGCGACCCGGAAATGAACCCGAACCTCGGCCTCGCCATCCAGAAAGCAAAAGACGGAAACATGCCGAACGACAACATAGACCGCGCAATCGCCAAAGGCACGGGCGCCGGAGCGGACGCCGCCGAATACGAGCGCATCACATACGAGGGATACGCCCCCGGCGGAGTCGCCGTCCTCGTTGACGTATTGACGGACAATCGGAACCGCGCCGCTTCGGACGTGAGGTACATCTTCTCCAAAAACGGCGGCAATCTCGGGACGAGCGGATCGGTGTCGTACCTCTTCGACCGGAAGGGCGTCATCATGGTTCCCGTCGGAAACACCGACGAGGACGAACTCATGCTCGCCGCCCTCGACGCCGGGGCCGAGGATGTCGTCTCCGACGAAGACTATTTCCGCGTGACGACCGAAGCGTCCGAGTTCATGGCCGTCCGCCAGGGACTCGAGGATGCGGGCATCGAGTATGAGAGCGCGAGCATTTCGATGGAGCCGCAGAATACTGTGGATCTCGACGCTTCGACGGCGAAGCAAACCCTCCGTCTCATAGACGCCCTCGAAGAGAACGACGACGTTCAAGAAGTGTATTCGAACTTCGACGTGTCCGAGGAAGTCATGGCGGAAGTGGCCGGGTAACCGAGTCTTTTACTTTTGACTGATCCCACGCAGCGTTTCACAGGTCGGGTCGAGAACTATGTTCGTTTCCGTCCCGGATATCCGCCGGAAGTGATCGAGGTTCTTCGGAGGGAGTGCGGTTTGTCTCCATCCTCCGTCGTCGCCGACATTGGTTCCGGAACGGGATTTCTCTCGCAGCTTTTCCTCGAAAATGGAAACCGAGTCTTCGGCGTCGAGCCGAACGATGAAATGCGCGAGGCGGGGGAGCGCATACTCGCCGGATACCCGAATTTCACGAGCGTCGCGGCGACCGCCGAGGAGACGACGCTTCTTGATTCGAGCGTGGATTTCATCGTTGCGGGGCAGGCTTTTCACTGGTTCGATCCGGGAAAAGCTCGCCGCGAATTCGAGCGAATATCGAAGCCGGGAGGATGGGTCGCACTCGTATGGAACTCGAGGTCGCGACGGGAATCCCCTTTCAGCGCCGACTATGAAGAAGTGGTGCGAAGGCACGGCAAGGATTATGAGGAGGTGAGTCACGGTCGTCGAGGAAGCCCCGAAGAGATACGTGCCTTCTTCTCCCCCGAGGTCGTCGAGGCGGCGACGTTTTCGAATCGTCAAACCTTCGATTTCGATGGCTTGAAGGGGCGCATCCTTTCATCGTCGTACGCCCCCGCGGAGGACGAGCCGGGGTGTGAGGAGATGATGGAGGATCTCGCCAAAGTCTTCGAAGACCATCAAAGCGACGGAACCGTGGACTTCCATTATGAGACGAAGGTTTATTACGGACGGCTCTCCCGCGACTGAGCCATTGTGGAAGAGTGCGAAGGTTCGCTATGCGCCCCCGGTGTTCACCCAGTTTTCGAGCGCGAGGTTTGGAACTCGCTCGAATTCGCGAGTGTTGTGCGTAACGAGCGTCGTCGCGAGGCTCACCGCATGCGCCGCGATGAGGGTGTCGAGCGGCCCTATGGGAGTGCCTTGCCTTTCGAGTGTGCTTCTTATGCGCCCGTATTCCGCGGCGGCATCCGCGTCGAAGTCCGCGACCTCCAGCGGAAGCAAGAATTGCGAGAGCGCCTCTAAATTCCGGGAAGGCCGCGCGCTCTTCTCCGCGCCGTAGCGCAACTCCGCGACCGTGATGGAGGAAACCCCGATTTCTCCCACCTCATAATCCTCGAATCTCGAGAGGACTTCGGAGGGCTTTCGGCGGATGAGATATATGCAAATGTTCGTGTCGAGAAGACGGATCACCCGAAGGGATCCTCGTCGCGAGTTTGAGTGGACGGTTGCCCCCGCTCCTCCATGAAGTCCTCCGAAAATTCCCCGAGACTCTTATAGAGGGTTCGCCACGACTCATGTCGGGGGAGAAGCACGACCGCATTGCCCACGCGCTTCACAAAAACCTCGTCGCCCTCGAAGCGGAAGCCTTTCGGCAGCCTCACCGCTTGGCTGCGCCCGTTCATGAAGAGTTTGGCCGTGTCCACGTCGAACCTCCTTGTGCGATATATATTTTTAGTATATACCACATCTTCCCAGTCGAAGCACGACTTCGGCATCGTCTTTTCGGGTCAGTCCCCGATGGCTTCCTCGACATCTTCCATTGGCGGGGTTTCGTTCCAGTCGAGCCAGTACCATCCCATTTGCTTCATGGCCTCGGAGAATTTGGCGAAGTTGGCGGGCTTCGTTATATAGCTGTTCGCGCCCGCCCGGTATCCTTCGAGGAGGTCCCTCCGGTCGTCGGAGGAGGAGAAGATGACGACGGGGATGAGTTCGGTGCGCGGGTCGGCGCGGAGCCTTTCGAGGACTTCGACTCCGTCAATTTTCGGGATGTCGAGGTCGAGGAGGACGAACTCGGGGAGGATACTCGTGTCGCGGTTCTCGAACTTGCCGCGCCCTTCGAAGAAATCGAGGGCTTCGACGCCGTTTCGGGCGACGCATATCTCGTCCACTTCGCCCATGATGCCGTTTTTCTCGAAGACGCGGAGAGCCAGTATTTCCTGGTCTTCGTCGTCTTCCACGAGGAGTATGATCCTCTCGCCGCTCATCTTCCGACCTCCATCTTCGCTCGCCGCATTGTACTTTCGCCGAGTGGATAAAGCTCCATGCGAAGCCGCTTTGATAAACTCCCATTCCACATGAGACGCGATACGAGCATATTGAAGTGAACGAGGGCGGGGTTCCGCGCATCGTCGGGACGAGGATGAAGGTCGTGGATCTCGTCGTCGAGCAATGGGCATACGGATGGAGTCCCGAGGAGCTTCATTTCCAGCATCCGCATCTCACGCTCGGGCAAATCCATTCCGCGCTCGCGTATTACCACGACCAACGCGAAGAACTCGACCGCGACATCGAGCGGAGGGACAAGCGCGTCGAGGAGCTTCGACGCGAATTCCACGATTCGGATTTGGCCGCTCGACTGAAGGCCCGAGGATTGCCATAATCTTTCTCGAACTTTATATGGATCACAATGTTTCGCGTGCCATCACGAGCGGACTGCAATCTCGCGGTGTGGACGTACTCACGGCTGATACCGAGTCTGGGTGAAGACTTCGTTTCTTTGATCCTCCGTGAGGACGCTCCGCTTCGTGAGTTCGTGAGGCGCGTCGCTCCGCTCCGCTTCGTGAGTTCGAGAAATGCGACCTCACGACACCTCCGGATGGCGAACCATTCATACGGACTCGGTATTACGAGGACGGGATGAGTGAAGCCGAGGATCCCGCGTTGCTCGATCGCGCGTCGGAATTGGGAAGAGTCTTGTTTACCAACGATGACGATCTCCTCGTCGAGGCTACTCGTCGGCAGCGGACGGGAGAGTATTTTTACAGCGTCGTCTACGCCCGCCAACAGCGAGTGCCCGTCGGAGACTGCGTACGGGATCTCGAACTCATCGCGAAGGCCGGCGGATCGGAGGATGCCGTCGGACGAATACTTTTCCTCCCGATGTGAACAACTCACCCCACCGGAAGCAAAACATGCCGCCATATCGCAAGGAAATGGAACGCGCTCCCCGCGACGACGAAAACGTGCCATACCGCATGCGAATACGGTATCCGCCGATTGTGATAGAAAACGATCCCAACGGTATACGCCATTCCCCCGGCGGCGACCCACACGAGCGCCTCGACGGAAAGCGTCTCCACGAGCGGCTTCGCCACGAGGACGCACATCCACCCCATGAGTACATATATCGCCGTCGAAAGCCCGTTCATCCTCCCGGTGAAGAAGACTTTGAAAACTATGCCCGCCGCCGCGAAGCTCCATATCGCCCCGAAAAGAACCCATCCCCACCATCCGTCGCGCAAAACGACGAGCGCGAACGGAGTGTACGTCCCGGCGATGAGAAGGTATATCGCTGAATGATCGAGGACGCGGAGGATCCGCTTCATCTCCGGCCTCCGAAAAGCGTGATACATCGTCGAGGCCGCGAAAAGCGCGATGAGCGTCGTCCCGTACACGGCGGAACTCGCAATTTGCCACCCGTCCCCGTTCGAGGTTGTGAACGCGAGGAGGAGAGCCGTCCCGACGATGGCCGCCGCGAGTGCGACGCCGTGGGTCACGCTGTTTGCGATCTCCTCGGCGACGGTGTACCGGGTCGGTTCTTTCGGCTCGGACATGGCTTCACTTTATCAAATGCCGGGAGTCGGGAGGCGCTTCGCTCCGTACCCGGCTCCGCCGCCTTCGGCTCCGTTCGTTTCGGGAGTCGGG
>JACDAJ010000259.1 GCA_013695475.1 Rubrobacter sp.
AGTATGAACCTCGCAACCGCATAGTATCCGAGCGCGAACGACGCGACCGCGACGACGACGAGGAATATCGCCAGCTTCCATGCCCCGCTGACCTTCATCGTCCGTCTCCGCCCATCCACCGGAGTGCGGCGGCCCCGGTGAAAAGGGAACCCGTTATGAGCACGACGCCATCCAATCTCTTCATCTCTCCAACGATTCTTCCGATCGCAGCCCCTATCTCCGGCTCGACGAGAGCCTCGTTTCCCGCGCTGTCGCGGGGATCGAACTCCGACGAAACCCATTCCGGCTCGGCGACCCTCCCGCCCTCCGGAAGCGTGAGCGCGAGCACCCGAGCCTCTTCGCGCAACCCGGTAAGCATACTTCGTATGTCTTTGTCCCGCAACACACCGAACACGACCCCGATGGGCCGCGCTCCGTAAACCTCCTTCACAGCCTCCACCGCCGCCCGAACCCCCTCGACGTTGTGGCCGCCGTCAATAACCACGGGAATGCCCTCGACCTCCCGCACCTCGAACCGACCCGGGAGAACACCCCGGATCCGGGATACGACCTTTTCGAGAACACCGTCTCCGAGTTCCCTTCCGAGCAAAACCTCCGCCGAGCGGAACCCGAGAAGCACATCCTTCGCCGCATAAGGAGGAAGCCCGACGAGGAGACTGCCGGAAAGCTCCTCCTCCGAAGACGCGAGATGGACGAGACGAGCCTCCTTCGACTCGCATTCTTCGCGGGCGATATCGAGGAGTTTCGGATCGTCGGAGCCGAGGATGAGCGTTCCGCCGCGAGGGATTCCGGCGAGTTTTTCGCGGGCGATCTCCTCGACCGTCTCCCCGAGATACTCCGTATGATCGAGCGAGACGTTCGTGAGGACGATGGTCTCCGGCCCGACGGCGGTCGTCGCGTCGTGCCTCGCCCCGAGTCCGGCCTCCATGACCGCCCATCGAACGCCCGCGTCGCGGAACATCCCGACCGCCCCGGCGGTGAGAAGCTCGAACTGCGACGCGGAGACACCATGCTCGTCGGAGACGTCGAGCGCCTTCCCCATCCCGAGCGCGAACTCCTCCTCGGACGACTGCCGAACCCCGATCATCACCCGCTCGGTGTACGAAAGAAGGTGCGGCGAAAGATACGTCCCCGTGCTTTCCCCGGCCTCTTCGAGCGCGGCGGAGAGGGCGACGGCGGTCGTGCCTTTCCCGTTCGTCCCGACGATTTGAACGGGACGGAGGTTATTTTCGGGGTTTCCGAGGAGCCGCAATAATTCCTCGATCCGCTCGAATCCCATCGTGATGAACAGGCGGCTGTCGAGTTCTTCGGTTACGTTCTGGAAAGTCTTCGTGGCGTGCAGTTTTCTCGTCCCCCGAAAATTAGCGGTGGTATTCGTCGAGCCGCCCGCGCAATGTCGCGAGCATCCTCGTGTTCGCTTCCAACTTCCCGCGCTCGGCGGCGACGACCTCCTCGGGCGCACGCTCCACGAACTTCTCGTTGCCGAGCTTCTTCTCCGCCCGGACGACCTCGCCCTCGACGCGGGAGACTTCTTTTTCGAGGCGGCTTATTTCGCCGCGCCGCATCTCCTCGGTGAGCGAAACCTCGACCGCGACATCGTCGCCCGCCGGAAGCGTCGCCCGATGAGCGTCGTCCACCTCGTCCACGAGCCTCACCCCGGCGAGCGTGGCGAACACCGAAAGCTCGACACCTTCCGGGGCGCGGCCTTCGAGTTCGCCGTCCACCTTCGATTCGGCCCGGAAAGCCCGAACCGCCGACACGGCACGCTTCGTCCGGTCGAGCATCCGCTCCGCGTCCGCGTCTTCGAGAGCGGCATCGTACATCGGCAAACTTTGCCGCACGAGATATTCGTCCTCGCCGAGGATCTTCGCCATCTCCTCGGTGGCGAAGGGCATGACCGGATGGATGAGCTTCACTATGCCGAGGAAGACTTCGCGGAGAATCCTCGGCGTCTCGCTCGACGGGGCGGTTTTCGCTATTTCGATGTACCAGTCGGCGAACTCGTGCCACGCGAAGTCGTATACGCGGCGCATCGCCTCGGAGAACTCGCACGCTTCGAGGAGGACGTCGTAGTCGCGGGCGAGGCGATTGAAACCGGAGGAGATCCACCGATCCGAGGCCGACATCGCACCCTCGCCCTCGAAGTTCCCACTCGTTATGAAGCGCATCGCGTTCCATAGTTTCGTCACGAAGGCGCGTCCCATCGAGGCCCGCTCGTACGAATAGGCGAAATCCTGTGTCGAAGATTGATAAAGAAGCCCGAATCGGACGGCGTCGGTGCCGTATTCGTCGAGGAGTTCGAGGGGGTTTATGGTGTTCCCCTTCGACTTCGACATCTTCGTCCCGTCCTCGGCGAGGACGATGGAATGGACGTTTATTTTCTCGAACGGCACTCGGCCCCGAAACTTTATGCCGTTCATGACCATGCGCGCCACCCATAAATACATGATCTCCCGCGCCGTCGAAAGCAAACTCGTCGGATAAAAATACTCGAGTCCCTCGTTCTCTTCCGGCCACCCGAGCGTGGCGAACGGCCACAGTCCGCTCGAAAACCACGTATCTAAAATGTCCGTGTCTTGTTCGAAGCCTTCGCCGGGAGACTCCTTCGAGGCGACAACCTCGCCATCGGGGCCGTACCACACGGGGATGCGGTGTCCCCACCAAAGTTGGCGGGAGACGTTCCAATCGTGGATGTTTTCCAGCCACCGGATCGTCTCGCGCCGCCACGAGTCGGGATAAACCGTGATCTCCCCGTTTTTCAAAGCCTCGATGGCGGGTTCGGCGAGCGGCTTCATCGAAACCCACCATTGCTCCGAGAGCCACGGTTCGATGACCGTCCCGCACCGATCGCACGTCCCGACCCGGAACGTATAATCCCGAACCTCGCCGAGAAGCCCTTCCTCGTCGAGCGCGGCGACGAGTGCTTTCCGTGCGTCCTCGCGGGAAAGTCCGGCGAACTGTGCGCCGTTCTCGTTTATGGTTCCGTCCGGGTTCAAAATATTCACGGGGTCGAAGCCTTTTCGCTCCCCGATCTCGAAGTCGTTCGGATCATGCGCCGGAGTCACTTTGAGAACCCCCGTCCCGAACTCGGGTTCCACATAATCGTCGGCGAACACTTCTATTTCCCGCTCCACGAACGGCACGAGAACCTTCCGACCGACGAGTTCCGTGTACCGGGAATCGTCCGGGTTCACGACGAGGGCGACGTCGCCGAGCATCGTCTCCGGCCTCGTCGAGAAGACTTCGGCGAAGTCTCTTCCGTCCGAGCCGGAGCCTTTTCCGTCGGAGAACGGATACCGAATAGCGTAAAGTTTTCCGTTCGTTTCTTCGTAGTTCACTTCGAGGTCGGAGATGGCGGAGCGGTCGCGGGGGCACCAGTTCGTTATGCGGTTGCCTCGGTATATGAGGCCGTCGTTGTAAAGTTGGATGAAGGCTTCGAGGACGGCGTCCACGTATCCGTCGTCCATCGTATACCGGAGTCGTCGCCAGTCGAGGGAGGCTCCGAGGCGGCGGAGTTGCCCGAGCATGGTGTCCTTCGATTCTTCGCCGAATTTGCGGCACATCTCGACGAAATCTTCGCGCCCGACATCCCACTTCGTCTTTCCTTCTTCGAGCATGAGCTTTCGTTCGACGACATTTTGGAGGCCGATGGAAGCGTGATCCACACCGGGAAGCCACAACGCCTCATACCCTTTCATCCGGGCGCGGCGGGCGAGAGTATCTTGAATCGTCCCGTTGAGGGCGTGTCCCATATGGAGCGCGCCCGTTACGTTCGGGGGCGGTATGACTATGGAATACGGCTCTTTATCCGGGTTCGGATCGGCCTCGAATAGTCCGGCCTTCTCCCACTCTTCGTAAAGCCGCCCCTCGACCGTATGCGGGTCGTATGTTTTCGGTATCTCCGAGGCCCGACCCAATTTTCAGGCGGTTTCTTCTTCGTCGTACGTGTACTTCGAGGTGTCCGACCCGGTGACGAGCGATGGCTTCACACCGTCTTTCACGGTGTCGGCGTCCACCATGCATTGCGTGACGTCGGAGCGGCTCGGGAGTTCGTACATCGTCGGGAGGAGTGTGGATTCGAGTATGCTCCGAAGTCCTCTCGCCCCGGTTCCGCGTTCAAGGGCGAGTTCGGCGACGGCGGAGAGGGCATCGTCGGTGAAGTTGAGATCCACCTTGTCGTACCGGAAGAACTGCCGATACTGACGGACGAGCGCGTTCTTCGGCTCGGTGAGGATGCGGATGAGATCCTCTTCTTCGAGGTTCCGCAAAGTCGAAACTATCGGCAAACGTCCGACGAACTCGGGGATGAGGCCGTATTTGAGGAGGTCTTCGGGCTGCGCGTGCTTGAGGAGCGCGTCCTTCTCGTCCTCCACGCCATTCTCGACGTCGCCCCCGAAGCCGATGGATCTCTTCCCGATCCTTTGCCCGATGATTTCTTCGAGTCCGCCGAACGCTCCACCGCAAATGAAGAGGACGTTCTTCGTGTCAATCTGGAGGAAATCCTGGTGGGGATGCTTCCGCCCACCCTGCGGCGGCACCGATGCCACAGTGCCTTCGAGGATTTTCAAGAGAGCTTGCTGAACGCCCTCGCCCGACACATCCCTCGTTATGGACGGGTTGTCCGACTTGCGGGCGACTTTGTCTATTTCGTCGATATAGATGATCCCCGTCTCGGCCTTCTTCACGTCGAAGTCGGAGGCTTGGATGAGCTTGAGGAGGATGTTCTCGACATCCTCGCCGACATACCCGGCCTCCGTCAGCGCGGTCGCGTCGGCGATGGCGAACGGCACGTTGAGGATGCGGGCGAGGGTTTGCGCGAGGAGCGTCTTCCCGCTCCCGGTCGGGCCGACCATGAGGATGTTGGATTTCTGGAGTTCGGTTCCGTCGGTCGAGTCAATGCCCATTTGGATGCGTTTATAGTGGTTGTAAACGGCGACGGCGAGGACTTTCTTCGCGTCCTCTTGGCCGATGACGTACTCGTTGAGAATACGGTTTATCTCGCGCGGCTTTGGGAGGTCGTCGTCTTTGAGGACTTCCGGGCCGGAGAATTCTTCGTCTATGATCTCATTGCAGAGTTCGATGCACTCGTCGCAGATATACACTCCGGGTCCGGCGATGAGCTTCCGGACTTGCCTTTGGCTCTTGCCGCAAAACGAACACTGCAACTGATCTGACGGGTCCCTCATAGGGTTATATCCTCCCCTTCGACGACTTTCGCTCTTCCTTGATTATCTCGCTGCTCAACTCGACGCACCCATCGCAAATCGCCACGCCGCCCGGCCCTCGAACCGTTGCCTGAACGAGATCCGGCCCCGCCCCGCAAAACGAACACCGCCCGTCGAAACGCCCCGCCGGAGGAGACGAATAGAACCTTCCCGCCGATCTTCTCCGCCTCTCCATCGCACTCTCCTCCGGCATGGCTTTCGTGTCCCGCCTGTTTAGTGGTTGCTGACGATGTTGTCTATGATGCCGTACTCGATGCCCTCTTCCGGCCCCATGATGTAGTCGCGGTCGGTGTCCGTCTCGACCTTCTCATAAGGCTGCCCGGAGTTCTCGGACAGAAGCTCGTTGAGGCGGCGCTTCGTCGCGATAAGCTCCTTCGCGTGGATCTCCACATCCGAAGCCTGTCCGGCCAAACCACCGACACTCGGCTGGTGGAGCAATATCCTCGTGTTCGGAAGCGCGTTCCGCTTGCCCTTCGCTCCGGCGGCGAGGAGGAAAGCACCCATCGAGGCGGCCATGCCGAGGGCCGTCGTCGAGATGTCCGGCTTCACGAACTGCATCGTGTCGTAAATCGCGAGTCCCGCCGTCACGGAGCCGCCCGGCGAGTTTATGTACAGGTTTATGTCCTGATCGGGGTCTTCGCTCTCAAGGTGGAGAAGCTGCGCCATGATCGCGTTCGCAACCTGATCGTCCACCGGGGTACCGAGGAAGATGATGCGGTCTTTGAGGAGCCGCGAATAAATGTCCATCGCCCGCTCACCGCGGGGGCTTTGCTCGATCACATACGGAATAACGCCCTGCGGATCGTAGTAACTCACTACTTTTCTCCTTCGTTCGTCTCTTCGTTTCCTGTCTCGACCTTCGCCTCGACGACGGCCTCGCCCGTTTCCGGCTCTTCACCGGCTCCGGGAACTTCGTCGTCGCTCTCGTTGTCTTCTTCGGTTTCCTCCGGTTCGTCGGGCATTGGAACGGCCTTCGCGTTCTCGGCGAGGAAGTCGAGAGCCTTCGACCGGGCCATCTCTTCCTGGAGGAGCGCGTACGTCCCGTTCTCGCGCATCGTCTCGATGACCTCCTCGACCGGACGCTCCGACTCCTCGGCGACATGTCCGAGTTCGTGGTTGAGTTCGTCCTCGTCGGCCTCGATGCCCTCCGCCTCCGCGATCGCGTCGAGGACGAGTTCCTTCTTCACGGTGTCCTCGGCCTCGGGGTGGACTTGCTCGACGAAATCCTCGCGGGTCGCGCCCGTGATCTGGTAATACTGCTCGGCGGTGATCCCCTGCGACGCGATGTTCCGCTCGAAGCTCCGAACCATCTCGTCCGCCTTGTCGTGGGTCATGACGTGCGGAACCTCGACGGTCGCATTTTGCGCCACGGCGTCGAGTACGCTGTTCCGGAACTCACCCTCGACTTGCTGGTTCATACCCTCCTGGATTTGCTCGCGCATCGCGCCCTTCAGTTCATCGAGGGTCTCGAACTCGCTCGACTCCTTCGCGAACTCGTCGTCGAGCTCCGGGAGGTCGCGCTCTTTTATCTCCTTCATGTGAACCCGGAAGAGGGCGGACTGGCCGCGGAGCGACTCTTCTTGGTAGTCCATCGGGAAGGTGACTCCGAATTGCTTTCGTTCGTCGGCGTTCATTCCGGCGAGGTTTTGCTCGAAGTCGGGGATCATCTCGCCCTTGCCGATCTCCATCATGAAGTCCTCGGCGTCGCCGCCGGGGAACTCGCCCCCGGTCATCTTCTCGCCGTTGAAATCTATGATGACATAGTCGCCCTCTTTGGCCGGGCGATCCTCGACCGCGGCGAGCGTGGCGAACTGCCCGCGAAGGTCCTCCATCTGGCTCTCGACCTGCGACTCGTCCACCTCGACCTCGCGCTTCGGAACTTCGAGTCCTTTGTATTCACCGAGCGTCGCCGAGGGGCGAACTTCGACGGTGGCCGAGAATTTGAAGCCCTCTTTCTCGTCGAGAGGGTCGTCGAAGTCGATCTCCGGCCTATCTATCGGGCGGATGTCGGAGTCAATGACGGCTTGGGAGTACCATCCGGGGAGGCCATCTTGGAGGGCTTCCATATACACGTAGTCGCGGCCGACATGGTTCTCGATCATACGCCGGGGGGCTTTCCCGGGGCGGAAGCCGGGGATTCGGACTTGCTTGCCGAGTTCGCGCACCTTCGCCTCGATCCCCTCTTTCACCTGCTCGGGGGGAACCTCGACGTTCAGCTTCACCTTGTTGTCTTCCAGCTTCTCGATGTTCGCCGTCATGATCTCCAATTTCTCTCTCGTCTTCGCTGTCGCGTCCGCCACCGCTTCGCACTCAAAGTGCGAGAGGCGGGATTTGAACCCGCACGCCTTGCGGCACTAGATCCTAAATCTAGCGTGTCTACCGTTCCACCACTCTCGCCCGATTCCGCTCTCCATAACCCCGACTTTCCCTTTTGCCGTGGCCGGATTATATCAGCAGCGATGGTGGCTCCTTCCCCATTACGCTGAGGGCGTAAGGTCGCCTCGGGCGAGCATAGACCACCATGTACGCCCCGAAGTTAGAAAGCTCTAATACGAGTTAGAAAACTCTAATACGAGTCCACGCCCTTTTCACGATGGACTATCATGAACCCAACGAGCACCTCGCATCCGAGCGAGGTTCGACCATGAAAGCGGCGAGGAACACGGAAAGAGCGATCACGGACCGTCCGGCTCTTGCTTTTCCACGCCCCGACCAATGAAGGAGGCTTTGCCCGTGAGTAAACCGACCATCTCCGTCCTCGGAGGAAAAACGTTCGTCCTCGTCGCGCTTCTGGCGCTCGTGATGTTTGCGCTCTCGGCCTGCGGCGGCAATGTTATCGAGCAGCCCCGCGAACAGGAAGACGCCCAGCAGGAACCGGCGGCGTCCGAGGACAACGGCGCGAACGACAGCAGCTCGGACGATGGAGCGTCCGACGGCGGAGCGTCCGACGGCGGAGCGTCCGACGACGATTCGGGCGGCAATGGAGGGAATGTCGGCGGCTCCGGCGATGGTGGGAACGAGGTATATCAGGTTGGGGACGCCGGCGAGGTGGAGCTTAGGATCGAGGACGGCGGCCTCGTTCTGGTGGAGGTGCGGCCCAACGATGGATGGAATTTCGAGATAGACGATGAGGATCGCGACGAAATAGACATCGACTTCAGGCGCGGCGACGAGGAGTGGGAGTTCGAAGCGGAGTTGGATGACGGCGCGCTCGACATAGAAATCGACCGCGACATAGACGACTGACGCCGAGTCCGTTCGAGCGCTTAGCGAGGTCGCGGAGCCGGGCGCGACCTCGCTAAAAAGCGGGCATCTCCTCCCGCACACACCCGAACGTCTCCCGGAATGCCCTCCTTTGATCCGTCGTCCCGAGAACGCCGACGACATCGCCCGCTTCGAGCGTCGCATCGGGGGCGGGGCTTGGGATGACTTCCTCCTCCCGCACGACGGCGACGACGGATACTCCCGTCTTCGTTCGGACTTCGGATTCGGCGATGCTTTTGCCGGAGAGGTCGCTTCCCTCGGCGACGCGCATCCACTCGGTCTCGATCATCTGCGACGTGCGGCGCAATTGCGAGAGGAGTCCGTCGCTGTCCGCTCCGTCGTTCATCGGCGCGTATAGTTCCCTTCGGACTTGATCGGAGAAACGCTGAATCGTCTCCGCCCCCACCCCGAGTTGCGACAAAGCCTGCCGCCCGAGTTCCAGCCCGGCCTCGAACTCCGGCTGGACCGCCTCGTAAACCCCGAGCTTCCCGAGTTCTTCGAGTTGCTCGACCCGCTCTGAACGGGCGACTATCCGCACATCGTCGTTGTGGCTGCGAACCCGGTCAACGGCGAGGCGTGTATTCAAAGCGTCCGGTATGGTCAAAATAACGAGCCTCGCCCGCCCGACGCTCGCCGCCTCGAGAACCGGGTCGGCGACGACGTCGCCGTACACGGTCGGGTATCCGGCCTCGCGGGCGGCGTCGGAGCGGGCCGGGTTGTTTTCGATGATGACGAAGTTTTTGTCGAGGCGTTCGAGGAGCCTCGCGACGAACATTCCGACTCGACCGTATCCCGCGATGACGACGTGATCGCTCATCCCCGAGTCCGGCACATTGAACGAACTCATAAGCTCCCGTGGCCGCCGCTCCCGATACCGTCCATAAAGAATCGGCGCGAGCCGCGTCGCGAACGGAGTCAAAGCCATCGTCACGACGGCGGCGGTGAGCGCGATGGAATACGTGTTCTGTGAGATGCCACCCTCGCTCACCCCGAGGCGGGCGATCACGAACGAGAACTCCCCGACCTGGAAAAGCCCGAGTCCCACGGCGAACGGCACGATGTTCCCGTACCCGAAAGCCCGTGAAATTCCCGCGAAAATAAGTCCCTTCACCACGAAAAGCGAGGCGACGACGAGGGCGATGACCCCGGCTTGCTCCCACAGGGCGCTCGGGTTTATGAGCATCCCGACGGAGACGAAGAAGAGCATCGTGAACACGTCGCGGAGCGGCGAGACGTCGGCGAGAGCCTGGTGGCTGTACTCCGACTGGCTGAGAACCATCCCCGCCACGAACGCCCCGAAAGCAAAAGAAAGTCCGAAAAGATACGTCCCGTATCCGATGCCGATGCCGATGGCGACGACGGAAATCAGAAACAACTCGCGTGAACCCCAGCTAACTATGCGCCCCATCAGCCACGGGAAGATGCGGACGCCGAAAATCGCCATCGCCGCGATGAAAATGGCCGACTCGACACCGGCTATCCCGACCTCGGAGAGGCCTTGTCCGATGTTCCCGAGTTCCGGGAGAAGTATGATCATCGGCACGATGGCGAGATCTTGAACGATGAGCATCCCGATGATGACCTTGCTCGACAAAGTCCCCATCACGCCTTGCTCGGACAAAGTTTTGAGTACGACCGCCGTGCTCGACACGGACAAAATCGCGCCGAACCACACCGCCTCCTGCCACCCGAAGCCGAGAAGTTGACCGAGTCCGTATCCGAAAGCCATAGTCAAAGCAAGCTGGATCGGGGTTCCGATGAGCGCGACCTTCCGGACGGACGCGAGTTCTTTGAGCGAGAATTCGAGGCCGATGGTGAAAAGAAGGAGTGCGACCCCGATCTCGGCCAAAAGCTCGATGTCGTGGGTCTCCCCGACGGACGGGCCGATGGTGTTCGGGCCGACGGCGACCCCGGCGACGATGTACCCGAGAATGAGCGGAAGCCCGAGCCTTTGCGCGATGATCCCGCCAACGAGGGCGGCGACGAGAATCAAGGCGATGTCTCCAGCGATTCCCATGGGCGGATATTTTATAGCTTTCAGCCTTCGGCAATCGGCAGTCAGCCAAAAACGGGCACCTTCCCGCCGACGAATTCATACGGCATCCGGCAATATCCCGGTTCCATGCCTGTGTCCGTATGATACGGATTTCGGGTGAATGGTTCCGTATGACTTCGGCGGATTCGGGAGTGGGAGAAAGCCCGAAGGCGAAGCGTCCGCCCCGGAGATTCGCCTCGAGCCGAGCGAGAGTTCGACGGGCGGAGATGCGGGGCGCGGCAAGGGGGCGAGCCGGAACCCTCCGACTCCCCACTCCCGCGATTATCCGGGTTCCTCATGAATCGCGGAATGCCTTCCTCGAAAGAGAACGCCCCGGCTCGGAGGACATGTTCCACCGAGAGGCATTCCATCGGAACGTCTCGGACGGGCGAATTGGCATCCCGAATCGCGTGGCGAACGCCGATTTTCCACCCATTCGGGAGCGGCCCTTCGGAGGAGCGCCGGAGCGACATGAAATCCGAGTCCGGTTATTCGATTCGACATTTCTTCATGCGGGCAAGATGCCCGCGCCCCAAGTAAAGCCGCCCTCGAAATAGGCGCGGCTGGCCGAGCCGACTCGGTATGAAATCCGAGTGAATGGTTCTCTCTCCGCGGCAGCCGTCCCGCCCGCACGAAACTTTCCACCCGGATCCGGCATCATCGAAAGCTCATCGGGAATGCGATCGCGCCAGGAAATCGAGCCGAGAACATCCCGACCCCCGAAACGGGCGGAGCCGGATATGGAGCGAGTGTCTCCCGACACCCCGCCCCCGGTTTTCAGCGGAGGAAATCCTCGATCATGAGTCGGTTCGCCTCGTCGTCGGGGATGAGAACCTCTCTTCCGTCGGGGAGCGTGGTCGGCTCGCCCGAAAGCTGCCCGGTTTCGAGCGGCGCGTCGCCTCCGCGGCTGAGGAAGGTTCTCCCGAGCGCGACCGATTCCTCGAAGCCGAGGTCGGTGCTTGTGTTCTTTCCGGCGACCCGAGCGATCTTCGGGAGCTTCACCACCGAGGTGGCTGTGAAAGCCTGTGCGCGGAGGGAGGAGAGGATCTCACGCTGACGGTCCATGCGGTCGAGGTCGCCGCCGGGCGTGCCGCGGTACCGGGCATAAAGCAGTGCCTGCCTCCCGCTGAGCCTTTGCCTCCCCTCCTCGATCCCCGACTCCGCCGGGTATCCACCCTCGGCGACATCCACCTCGACGCCGCCCATAGCATTTACCACCTCCTTGAAACCCTTGAAGTCCGCGACCGCGTGGTTGTCTATCTCCGCCCCGGTGTGGTCTTCCACGGCCCGCACGGTTTGTTCGATGCCGCCGAACGCGTAAGCGGCGTTCACCCTGTCCTCCACCCCCGGCGATATCTCGATGAACAAATCCCTCGGTATGGAGACGAGTCGAACCTCTCCCGTCTCCGGGAAGACCCTCGCGAGCATGAGCGCGTCGGCGCGCACCCCCGTGCTTTCGGGGTCTCCGTCCGGCCTGCGGTCCACCCCGACCGCCAGCACGTTGAACGCCCCTTCCTCCTCCGGCTTTTCCCTCTCAAAAGTTTGGCGCTCCACGGGTTTCGCAGAGTCGCCGTCCATCCTCTCGAACACCGGAAGCCCTGAAAGAGCATCCCCCGAAAACAAAAATCCTAAGCAAACAACGATCGGCGCAAGGGCGAAAAGAATGCGTCCCTTCCGCCGCCTCCGAGAACCACCGACCGTATACCTACCAAAATCCCACATAAGCAGGAAGTTTAATCGCCCGGGGAGCCTATGGCAAATCCGCCGGCTGGCGGGGTGAAAGAGGGTGACCGACGGGGCTCGAACCCGCGACCTTCGGGACCACAACCCGATGCTCTGCCTGCTGAGCTACGATCACCACGCCGACCGGAACGCCGATGCGCTGCGGAAATTCTACCAACTAAAAAAGATTTCGACAGACTCCCCCGAATCAGCGCGCCCGGCAGGATTCGAACCTGCGTCCAGCGGATTAGAAGTCCGCTGCTCTGTCCCCTGAGCTACGGGCGCATTCGGCTTATATACGCGGATTCCTCCGCTTCGGGGCCGAGCCGGAAACCCCGGTGGCAGCAATGCGGCAGCAATAGAGCCGCGAACGCACCCGAAAGCACCGCTAAAGAGCCTCGTCCATAGCGTCCCCGAGGCCGCCATCCATGCCCTCGATAACGTGGCTGTACGTGTCCAGCGTGATCGAGATGTTGGCGTGTCCGAGGAGTTCTTGAACGTACTTCGGATGCTTGCCAGCCATGAGCAAAATCGTAGCACATGTGTGGCGGAGATCATGCAGCCGCTTATCCGGCAGTCCGGCGCGTTTTAGGAGCGGCTTGAAGTGCCTCCCGAGGAGGTTCGTTCCGCGCATGGTCGTGCCTATCCGCGTAGGGAACACGAGGTCGTTATCTTCCCACAGGGAGCCGACGGCGAGCCGCTCTTTATTCTGCCGCGTCCGGTGGAGGCGCAACGCTTCGGCGGCCTTCCGGGAGAGCTTCACGGATCTCCCCTTCCCGCTCTTCGGCTTCTCGAACTTATGCCCCGTCCTCGTCTCCGAGAGGGTGCGGCGAACCTGAAGAGTCCCCGCGTCGAGGTCGAGATCGTCCCACATCAGGCCGAGCAACTCCCCTTCCCGGAGTCCGCAGTGGAGGGCGAGCGTATAGAGGGCGTGGAATCGCTCATCGGTGTTCCGTGCCACTTCGAGTAGCTTCCGCGCCTGATCCTGTGTGAGCGGCTTTATCTCGGGCTTGTCGGGGCGCGGAGCCTTCACATCGGCGGCGTTGCGCGGGATGAGTCCGTCCGACACCGCTTGCCCCAAAGCCTTGTGGAGTGTTACGTGGATATAGTTCACCGTGCGCGGGGAGAGCGGCTTCACGCCCCGCTCGGGATCGCCGTCGAGCTTGTCGCGGTAGAGGGCGCGGACGTTTGCGGGAGTGAGGCTCTTCAATTTAATGCGCCCGAACGCCGGGACGATGTGGACGCGGACTATGGACTCGTACCGCTCATAGGTGCGCTGGCGGACGGTATCCCGGACGGAATCGGAGAGCCAGCGGTCGAGGTACTCGCCAATGGTGAGGCTCCCGGCGTCGAAGACAACACCGCCCGCCGCGTCCGCCCGAGCCTTCGCCAACGCTTCGCGGGCCTCGGTCTTCGTCTTGCCGGAGACGTAGCGACGCTTGCCGTCGGGAGCCACGTATGCCCCCCGGTAGCTCACGATCTGCCCCGCCTTGTTCTTGCGCGGGTACACGTCCCCGTCGCCGTTCGCCCGGCCCTTCGCCTTGCCCGCCTTACCCACCGTCGCCTCCTTTTCTGGACTCCCACTCCCGGACGCTCGCCTCGTACCATATCGGCCCTACCGCCAGCTTTCGGTTCGGACGCGGGATCAAGTGCCACCAATCGCGAGCCATGTACGCCTGTACCGTCTGCCTCCTAAGCCCCAGCCGCCGGGCCAACGCCTCCGCGTCCAAAACCTCGAACCCCTCCGGCACCTCCACCCTGTTCAAGTCAGCCTCCCTAACCATCGCCGCAGTTTACGAATTCCCGAAGATTTTATCAAATAAACCTTGATTAATCAAATGTTCTTTGATAACATAAAGGTGTCGAATAAAGAAGCCCCCGGCGGAGCGGTAACTCCCCAGGGGCCGGACCACAAGGAGCTACTTGTGATCGAGTCGAGTCTAGCGCAACCCACGCGCACCCGCACCGGGGAAACCCACACCGCCGACGAGGCCCGCTATAGCTGCGGCGTAGCCATCGCCACGAACCCAGCGAAGCTGCGGGAGATAAAGAAGCTCTCCCCCGGCTGCTACTCCGTCCCGGCGTCGAAGCCTTCCGCCGCCTACGTCGTCACGGTGCGGCCCGTCGAGGCGTGTAGCTGCGAGGATTCGCTTCAGCGTAATGTCAGATGCAAGCACCGCCACGCCGTCCTCTACATGCTCCGCTACTCCGGTGCGTGCGAGGGCTGCGGCGTCCGGCACTTCTGGCGCGAGCTTACGGAGGTTACAGAGGATCATGCTTCCCTTACTTACTTCGAGGGAGATCATCTCTGTCCCGAGTGTCTCTCCGGCTCTGACTGCTTCCATGAGAAGGTCGCTTTTGTCAAGGCCGACGTGGCGTGAACCATGACCATCCTCGAAGAACCTCCGCGACGCGCGCCCTCGACGCTCGCTTCCATTCGCACTCTCGTGGGGCCGCCTCTT
>JACDAJ010000264.1 GCA_013695475.1 Rubrobacter sp.
TCGGCGGTTCCGGTTCCCGACCCGGATTCCGAGCATGGACGAAACAAGATCATGCTCGAAGGCGACGTCCCGAACCCGGTGAATCCACCGTCGGGATGCCGCTTCCGAACGCGGTGCCCCCACGCCACCGATGCGTGCGGGCGCGACGAACCCGTATGGCGCGAGGTTTCCGAAGGTCATTGGGTATCGGCGTGTCATTGCGTGAGTTAAGAGGTGTAAAATCCGGGGCGGAGGTTCGACTATGGAAGATCATGAACTGCTTGAGCGCATAAGCGTCAATCCGGAAGTAATGACGGGGAAGCCCGTGATAAAGGGAACTCGTCTCAGTGTCGCGTACGTCCTCGGCTTGCTCGCGCATGGGGCGAGCTTCGAGGAGGTCATGGACGAGTACGAGGGGGTCGAGGAGGACGATATTCGGGCGTGTCTTTTGTTCGCGGAGAAATCTTTGGAAGATCATACGTTCGTGCCTCTCTTTACGAGTCCCGAGTAATTGCGCTTTTTGGTGGACGAGTGTACCGGCCCGGCGGTCGCGCGGTGGTTGCGCGAGGAGAGAGGGCATGAAGTCTTCTCCGTCTTCGATGAGTCTCGCGGAGCCGATGACGATGACATCATCGCCAAAGCGTTCGCCGAGGAATGGATCGTGATCACAAACGACAAAGACTTCGGAGAGAAGGTTTTCAGGGAAGGCCGCTCACACAAGGGAGTCATATTCCTTCGCCTCAGAAACGAGCGAGCCACAAATAAAATCGAAGTTTTGCGAAGATTGCTCGAATGTCACGCCAAACATCTTCCGAACCGCTTCGTGGTAGCCACGGAATCCCTCGTGAGATTCTCCGAGAATGCTTGAAAAAAGATGTCCCCACGTCGAACCCGTATGGCGCGAGGTATCGGCGTGTCATTGCGTGAATTGACGTAAAATCCGGTCATGGAATTAAAGCGCGCCGAAACCAAAGTGGATCGGAAACTCCTCGAAGCGGTGAGGAAGATCGCCGCCGAGGAGGGGCGGGGTGAGTCCGAGGTCATCGAGGAGGCTCTCCGGCGATATATCGCCTCGGAGGCTCGGAGCGGCGAGTCGTTCGGTGAGATATTCGCGAGGGTGGAGGAGTGGCAGCGTCGGCGCGGAGTCGAGCCGCTCTCCGAACATTCTCGTGTCCGCGCTCATCTCGCCAAACGGAGTTTCGGAGAAAGGGGTGGCAATGCGTCTGTCCATAGAAGTCGGGTCGGACCTTCACGAGAAAGTGAAGATTGCCGCGACCGAGCGTGATATGACGGTGAGGGACTATGTGGTCGGTGTCCTCGAAGCTGTGATGGCGGAGGAAGCCCGCGCAAATGGGGAGGATGAGGATCTCACAAGGCTTTCTCTCGCGGCCTTCGCCAGAGATTGGGACTCCGAGGAAGACTCGATATATGACGAGCTACGATAAGGGCGATATCGTTCTCGTCTCGATGGACTTCACGAACCGCTCGGGAAGCAAACTTCGCCCGGCGGTCGTCATCTCAGGCGAGGAATACAATCGCACGACCCCGGATGTGCTAATCGCATCCGTGACGGGAAATCTCGGTGCCGTCCCGCATCCCGGCGACCACCGCATTGCGAGATGGAAAGAAGCCGGGCTTCTCAAACCTTCGCTTGCACAGTCGAAACTTGCGACGGTCGAAACTTCCATCATTCGGCGAAAGCTCGGGAGGCTCGATGATGTGGACATCGCCGCGTTCTCCTCGGGTTTGAAAAGAGCCATGGAATTATGAAGGTCGTCTCCACCTTCTCCATAGCCGCCCTCGACCCGGATACCGAATCCCTCGGCATAGCCGTCCAGTCGAAGTTTTTGGCCGTTGGAGCCGTCGTCCCGTGGGCGAAGGCCGGGGTCGGAGCCGTCGCGACACAGGCGATGGCGAACGTGAATTATGGGCCACGGGGTCTCGAACTCATGGCGAACGGTGCTTCCGCCGAAGAAACGGTCGAGGCTTTGACGAGGGACGACGCCGACCGGGAGCATCGCCAGATTGGCGTGGTGGACGCTTCGGGCGGGGCGGCGACTTTCACCGGGGGCGAGTGCTTCGGGTGGGCGGGAGGGGGTGTCGGGGAGAACTTCGTCGCGCAGGGGAACATACTCGTCGGGAGGGAGACCGTCGAGGCGATGGCGGAGGCGTTCGAGACGGCCACCGGGGATTTCGCCCGCCGCCTCCTCGCCGCGCTCGACGCGGGACAAAAAGCCGGAGGCGATGCTCGCGGTCGGCAGTCGGCGGCTCTTCTCGTGGTTCGGGAGGGCGGGGGATACGGCGGCGACAATGACCGGGAGATAGATTTGCGGGTGGACGACCATCCCGAGCCGATACACGAACTCCTCCGGCTCCGGAATCTCCATGAACTGTATTTCGGGGACACGAGGGAAGAAGTCGCCATCGAGGGCGAAGTCCGGGAGGAAGTCGCGTCGCATCTCATCCGGCTCGGGCATCTCGAAGAAGGAGTGACGGACGAGGCGGCTCTTTTCGATGCGCTCGAAGGGTATGTTCGGATAAAGAATTTCGAGGAGCGCGAGCGGGGTCGGGGGTATGTGGATCGGGCGGTTTTGAGGTTCATGTCGGAGGAAAATCGGGGTTAGTCGGGGGCTTGTTTTTATCCGGGGGGAGAAGGATTTCGCTTGGCATTGCAATTTCTCGGCGGCTCCCCATATACTTTTCGCTCGAAAGTTGGCGGGAGGTTTTCCGAGAAAACGCGAACGGAGTTAATGTATAGTTCGCGTCATCAAAAGGGGATGTCCCATTGGGAAAACACTTCGATTTCAATCGAAGCGGAAAATCGAGAGGAGCATAGATGAGTGAATCCGGAGCAAGGCTTAGCCGTAGGGATTTCTTGAAGATCAGCGGCACCGGACTCGCCGGAGCCTCATTACTCGGAGTCGCGGGATGCGGCGGCGGTGGAGGCGGCGGCGAAGGTGAAGGCGGCGGCAACGGCGGCGGTGGCAATGGCGGCGACGCGAATACGCTGACGGTGGCCCTCGATCAAGAACCCGCCATCCTCAACGGCCTCATCGTCGGCGGCGACCTCGTAGCCACCTCGAACGTATGGACTCCCATTCAAGAGGGGCCGCTACGCATACAACCCGACTTCTCCTTCGCGCCGCTCCTCGCGGAGGACATGCCGGAGGTCGTGAGCGAAGACCCGCTGACCATCGAGTACACGCTCCGCGAAGGTCTCGTATGGTCGGACGGGGAGCCGCTGACGAGTGATGATTGTCTTTTCAGCTATGAGGTCGTCATGGACGAGGAGAACCAGATTCTCTACCGCGACATCCACGAGAGCATCGAGACCTTCGAGACGCCCGACGAGCGGACGGTGAGGATCACGTTTTCCGTGCCGGACGCGCGGTGGATGGACATGCTCGACGATTCGATTTTGCCGAGGCACATCCTCGAAGGCGAGGATTTCAACACGCGCTTCAACGACGAGGTCGTCGGGAGCGGGCCGTTCATGCTCGAAGAGTGGAGGAAGGGACAAGACCTCACCCTCGTCCGCAACGAGAATTACTGGGGCGAACCCGCCGCCATCGAGCGCATCGTGTACCGTTTCATCCCCGACACGAACTCGCTGAAAGCGGCTTTGCAGGCGGGTGAGGTTCAGTTCATAAACCCGCCGCCGGACATCGGGCTTATAGACGAGCTCGAAGGGTATGACGGGGTTACGACCGAGGTTCAGTTCGGGTCGCAGTGGGAGCATCTCGCTTTCAATACCGAGATCGTCGAGAATGCGGACATTCGGCGGGCGTTCGCGCACGCGGTGAACCGGCAGGAGATTGTGGACGAGATCCTCGGCGGAGACGCGCGCCCGCTCCAGAGCGTCCTCGTCCCCGAGCAAGAACCGTTTTACACTCCGGCGTGGGAGATTTACGAGTACGATCCGGACACGGCCGCCGAGCTTGTCGAGCAAGCCGCGAGCCAGGGCGCGTCAACGGAGATCGAGTACTCGACGACCTCGGGGAACGCGCTTCGCGAGACGGCTCAGCAAGTGATTCAGGCGCAGATGGAGGAGGTCGGGATCACGCTGACCATAAACAATTCCTCCGCCGAGAGCTTCTTCGGGGATCGCCTCCCCTCCGGGGAGTTCGAGATGGGGCAGTGGGCGTGGAGTTCCTCACCGGAGCCTTCGATAACGACGCTTTTCAGCGCGAACAACGTCGCCCCCGACGGTCAGAACTCGTATCGCTACCAGAGCGAGGAGGCGACCGAACTCATGGACGAGTCCGATGTCACGATCGCCGAGGACGAGCGGGCCGAGCTTCTCCAGCAGGCGCAGGAGCAAATGGCCGAGGACTGCCCCCTCGTCCCGCTCTTCCAGCGGCCCGAGATATACGCCTTCGCCGAAGAACTCTCCGGCCCCGAAGTCAACCCGACCGTCGCCGGGCCTTTCTGGAACGTCGGGACATGGAGCCTCGGATAAATTTCCCTTCGAAATCCGGGGGTCGGAAACGGCTCCCGGAACCCCGCCGTGAGGCTATGGGGAGCCGGAAATGACGAGGAGCGGAACCCCGTCGCCGAAGCCTTCGTCGAACCCCACCGAGCGTGGAGGCGGAGGTGTCCGGGGGAGGGGAGTCGGGTGCGTCCCGACTCCCGAGTCCCGGTGTTTTTCGGAGTGGGAGCCGTCCGAGCGTCGGGTGTTCGGATAGTTTAATATCCTGATTTATAAAGCAACGGAGGTGATAAGGATTGCTCGCGTACACCATAAGGAAGTTCATCTTCAGCGTCGTGGTTCTCTTTCTTGCGAGCGTCGTGATCTTCACGCTCGTGAACCTCGGCTACGATCCGCTCACGTCCCTCCGCACAAACCCTCGCCTCACGCCGGAGCAAATCAACGAGATCGCCTCCATATACGGTCTCGACCGTCCGTTGTATGAGAGGTATTTCATATGGATCGGGGGCTTTTTCCAGGGCGACCTCGGATTCTCGGTGAACAATCAGTCTCCGGTGTCGAACGTCCTCGCCCCCCGCGTATGGCCGACGATACTCCTCATGGGGTCGTCGCTCGTCTTCACGGTCATCATCGCGATACCGTTCGGTATATACTCCGCCATCCGCAAATACAGCGCGGCGGACAACGTCGGGACGTTCTTCTCGTTCGTCGGATACTCTATGCCGAGCTTTTGGCTCGGACTCATCCTCCAACTCGTCCTCGGCGTATACCTCACCGCGTGGGCCGGGACGAGGGTTTTTTATACCTCCGGAATGAGTACGCAGGGCGGCGGCATCGTGGACATGCTCCAGCATCTCACGCTTCCGGTCATAACCCTCTCCGTCATCGGCATCGCCTCGTACAGCCGCTTCCAACGAAGCGCGATGCTCGATGTTCTTTCCTCCGATTATCTCCGAACCGCGCGGGCGAAGGGTTTGAGTCAAACGCGGGTTTATTTGAAGCACGCGCTCCGGAACGCGCTCATCCCGGTCGTCACGCTCATCGCATTGGAGATGGGGGTTTTGCTCGGGGGGGCGATCATCACGGAGACCGTCTTCGCGTGGCCGGGCCTCGGGTTCACTTTGGCGGACGCTTTGTACAAAGGCGACTATGACGTGGCGCAGACTTTGCTCATGATCACCGCCGTCCTCGTCGTGTTCTTCAACTACGTGGCCGACATCGCGTACAGTCTCATTGACCCGAGGATCACGTATGCGTAAGGGGGTCTCTTTCTAATGGCCGAGCAAGACCGGATGTCCGTCGGATCGGCGGGCGGGGCGGCCGTTGAGGCCGCCGGTGCGGAGGAGTACGGCAAAGTCAAAGGGCGCGCGCAGCGAGAGATAATCTGGCACCGCTTCCGGCGCCACCGCCTCGCCCTCGCCGGGGGAGTGGTTCTCATACTCCTTTATCTCTCGGCGATTTTCACGCCGTGGATCACACCTTACGGCTTCAACGAGCAAAACTTCACCGCGATAAACAGCGCCCCCACCCTCGAACACCCGATGGGAACCGACCGCCTCGGGCGCGACGAACTCACCCGCGTCCTTTACGGGGGGCGCGTCTCGCTCATGGTCGGACTCGGGGTCGGGGTGTTTTGCACGGCCATCGGCGCGGGGGTCGGGATTTTGGCGGGATATTACGGAAAGCGCGTGGACACGGGACTCATGTCGTTCACGGACTTCATCCTCGTGCTTCCGCTTATTCCGCTCCTCCTCGTCGCGGGGAGCATCTTCCAATTCACGCCCATAACGATGACGATGGTTCTCGTCCTGTTTTTGTGGGGAGCCATCGCCCGCCTCACTCGCGGACAGGTTCTCGCGGTGCGGAATCAGGAATACGTACAGGCCGCGAAGGCCATCGGCGTGTCGGACTTCAAAATCATGCTCCGCCACATCCTCCCGAACGTCGTCGGGGTTCTCGTCGTTCAGGCGACTTTGTACGTCGCTTTGGCGATACTCCTCGAGAGCGCGGCTTCGTTCCTCGGGTTCGGGATACAGCCGCCGACCCCGTCGTGGGGGAACTTGCTGACAGACGCCCGCGCCACGATGACCACGCAATGGTGGCTGACCGTCTTCCCCGGAGCCATGATCGTCATAACCGCGCTGTGCGTCAACTTCCTCGGCGACGGACTCCGTGACGCACTCGACCCGAAGTCGGTGGAATAAAATATGGCGATGCCCGAAGAGAACAAAAATCCGAACATACAATACGTAACCGACGAAGACGGAAGGCGCGTCGGAGTCATCCTCTCCATCGAGGAGTTCGAGGGGATCATGGACACGCTCGAAGAACTCGAAGACATCCGGGACGCCGAAGAGGCTCGGCGTGAGATCGAGAGTGGCGAGGACGAGTTCATTCCGTGGGAGCAGGCGAAGAAGGAGATCGAGGAAGAGCGGGTGCGACTGAAGCGAGAAGGAATTGTATGAGATCGTCTTCAAGCGCAAAGTGCGGAGCGCCGTGGCGAGGCTCCCGGAAAACGCTCACGAGCGTGTGAGCTGTGCGATAGACAGCCTCGCCGAAAACCCTCGCCCGACAGGTTGCCGAAGGCTGAGGGATCGGGAGGATTGGCGCATCAGAGTCGGCAATTACAGAGTCATCTATGGCATAGACGACGACAGGCAAATCGTCGAAATACTGAAAGTCGCCCACCGAAGAGACATATACCGCTAAAAAACGAGGTCATAAATCATGGCAATGCTCGAAGTGAACAACCTGAAAACTCATTTCAAAACTCAGGACGGTGTCGTGAAATCCGTGGACGGGGTCTCCTTCTCTTTGGAGGCGGGTGAGACCCTCGGCATCGTCGGGGAGTCGGGGAGCGGAAAGAGCGTGACCGCACTCTCCATAATGCAGTTAAATTCAAAACCCCCCGTCGAGTACCCGGAGGGGGAAATATTATTCGAGGGGCAAAACCTCCTCGAAACCTCGGAGAAGAGGATGCAGGAAATCCGCGGCAACGATGTCGCCATGATCTTTCAAGACCCCATGACGAGCCTCAATCCCGTCTTCACCGTCGGAAACCAGATTTCTGAAGCCATCCGCATCCATCAAAAAGTCTCGAAGCACGAGGCGAAAGAGAAGACCGTTCAGGTTTTGCGGGATGTCGGCATCGCCAACCCCGAGCAAAGGGCGAGGGAGTATCCGCACCAGTTTTCGGGCGGGATGCGACAGCGGGCCATGATCGCAATGGGACTCTCATGCAACCCGAAAGTCCTCATCGCCGACGAGCCGACGACCGCCCTCGACGTGACGATTCAAGCCCAAATTCTCGAACTCATGATTGATTTGCAGGAAAAGTACGGCACCGCGATCGTCATGATCACACACGACCTCGGAGTCGTCGCGCAACTCGCCGACAAAGTCATGGTCATGTACGCGGGACGCGCCGTCGAGCAAGGCCCGACCGACCCGGTTTTCTACGACCCGCTCATGCCGTATTCGTGGTCGCTCCTCCGTTCGCTCCCGCGCCTCGACACAGCCGGAGAAGTCCGTCTCCTCCCGATAAAAGGCTCCCCTCCCTCGCTCATCTTCCTCCCCGATGGATGCAATTTCTCGCCCCGTTGCCCGTTCGTGAAGGACGAGTGCAAAAACATAGACCCGAGCCTCGAAGAGAAGCGGCCCGGACACGCGGCGGCGTGCATCCTCTCGGCCGACGAACTCGAAGAAAGCAAACAAAGAGTGGACGCCGAACTGGGGGTGGTCGAGGGATGACCGAAGCTGGCGCGGCCACGAACGGAAGCCCGAACGGGAACCTCCTCGAAGCGAAGAATTTGAAGATGCACTTCCCGATAAAAGCCGGGATTTTGAAGCGGACCGTCGGGCATGTGAAGGCCGTGGACGGTGTGGATCTCTCCGTGAGGAAGGGCGAGACGCTCGGCCTCGTCGGGGAGTCGGGATGTGGGAAGTCCACTTTGGCGCGAATGATCCTCCGCCTCCTCGAGCCGACGGACGGCGAGGTGAACTTCGAGGGGCGCGACGTTCTCAAGCTCGATCGGAAGGACATGCTCAAAGTCCGGCGCGACATGCAAATAGTTTTTCAAGACCCGTACGCCTCCCTGAATCCGCGCATGACCGTCGGGAACATCATCGCCGAGCCGCTGAAAACGCACCGCATCGAAGGCGACAAGAAAAAGCGCGTCCAAGAATTATTGGAGATAGTCGGTCTTTCCCCGGAGCATTACAATCGTTATCCGCACGAGTTCTCGGGCGGGCAAAGGCAGCGGATCGGGGTGGCGAGGGCCGTCGCGCTGAACCCGAAGCTCATTATTTGCGACGAGCCTGTGTCCGCGCTCGACGTCTCGATTCAGGCTCAGGTCGTGAACCTTCTTCAGGATTTGCAAAAGGAGTTCGACCTCACTTATGTATTCATCGCGCATGATCTGTCCGTGGTGAAGCATATTTCTGATCGGGTGGCGGTGATGTACCTCGGGAAGATCGTGGAGGTCGCCGACCGGAAAACGCTTTACGCGGAGCCGCGCCATCCGTATACCGCGTCTCTTCTCTCGGCGATCCCGATCCCCGACCCCGAAAAAGAGCGCGCTCGCCAGCGCGTCGTCCTCGCGGGCGACGTCCCCTCCCCGTCGAATCCGCCTTCGGGATGCTCTTTCCACACCCGTTGCCCGAGGGCGCGCGAATATTGCAAAGAGAACACCCCGCCCCTCGAAAAACACGAGATAAAGAGCGGGGGTCCGGACACCGGGGAGCACCGGGTGTCGTGCTTCTTCCCGGTCATGGAGGGTGAGAGGATCGAGAAGTCCGCGAGTTCGTCGCCGTACCACGCCGGAGGATAAGCCGCTTCGCTCGGGTCGCTCCCTTCGGCTTCGCCTTCGGTCGCTCCGGTTATTGGTTGTTGGTTGTTGGTTTTTGTATTCGCCAATAACCAATAACCACGAACCAATAACCGCGAGCGAAGCGAGCCTACGTATCAAATTCCGGGCAGCGGGTAAACTATGGCGCATGGCGCGAAGAATAAGGACGTTCGGCATCATGGCCTTCCTCGCGGTTTCGCTTGCCGTTTTTGCATATGTCGCGGCCTCGGGCGGAGGCTCCGAGACGACCGACGAGCCTCCCCGGTACATCGAGCCACGCGAGAGTGAGCCGGTCAGCCAGGTCGGACAGGGAGGCACGGCCCGCATGTCCCTCCCCGTCTCGATGCGGCCCGGATGCCTGAATCCGTACCTCCCCGGATGCCGCGGCGCGGAAAACTTGAACGGCGTCGTCTTCGAAGCCCCGCTCGCCCTCGCCCCGTCCGGCGAACATCGCCCCGCCCTCGCCGCCGGAATGCCTTCGTACGGCGACGGGACTTTGAGCCTCGATCCGATGACCGTCGAACTTCGCCTCCGCCAAAACGCCTCCTTCTCCGACGGCGAACCCGTCACGGGCGAGGATGTCGAATGGACGTATGAACAAGCCGCCGAACTCGCCGACGAAGGCCGGATCTCCCCAATGTACTCCGGTTTCACCCGCCTCGAAGAGGTCGAGGTGACGGGTCCGAAGACCGTCTCGCTCGTCTTCGACGGCCCGTACTCGGAGTGGCAGAATCTCCTCACGGCGCCCGTGCTTCCCGCGCACGTTTACGGGGAGCGCGATTTCGACTCCCTCCCGCTCGACGAAGACCCGGTCGGGAGTGGCCCGTTCCTCCTCGGGGAGATGGCGGAGGGGGGCATCGCTTTCACGGCGAACGCCCGATACTGGCGGGCCATGCTCGAGTTCCCCCGCCTCGACGGACTCGAAGTCGAGTTCGCCGGCCCGAACCGCGCCTCCGAGAGCCTCGCCTCCGGTCGCGCCGACTTCGGTTTCTTCACCCAGCCCGGCACGGCTCCCGACTCCGGCGGCCTCCTCCGCTCCGAGGCCCACCGAGACCGGACGGAAGTTCTCGTATTCAACTCGCGCCGTATGAATGACGACCTTCGAGAGTCCGCTGCGGAAAGCCTCGACCGGAGGGCCATGCTCTCCGATGGCCTCGACCCCACCGGCTCCGTGTTCCCCGGAGCCACGCCGCCGGAGTCCGGGTGGGGGGGCGGCTCGGAGTCTGCCGCCTCTGCCATTCCCGCCGAGCCGCTCACGCTCGCGTATCCCACCGGAGGCCCGGCGCGGGACGAAGCCGCGGAGGCGGTCGTCGAGCAACTCGAAGCGGCGGGGATTCCGGCGGAGGCCGAAGGTTTCGCCCCGGACGAATATTTTCGGGACGTGTTTCCCTCCGGCGACTTCGACCTCGCGATGATGGACTTCGCGTCTCCGGCGGAGTACGAGGCGATCACGCCGTTTTTGCCGGACAACTCAGCCCGCGCCGTCTCGCTCAGCCTCTCCGAGATGGAAGACCGCGAACAATACTTCGCCCAGACACAGCGCATCATGGCCTCCGAGGACGCGCTCCTCCCGCTCCACGTATGGCCCGATTCGTACGCATGGTCGAGTACCCTCTCCGGCCCCGAGCCGGAAACGCCGCAAAGGTCCGTCGCGTGGAACGTCGGCGAGTGGGGATTTTTCAAATAGATTTCAGGGTTCCGGTGGAGTTTGGATCGCGTGAAAACCAGCGGGAATCCCGAAACGCGGGAATCCCGAAACGAAAAAACTGAAGCCCGAAGCCTGTAAAGTACAATCACACCGTGTGGAATGAAACCAAAAACAAAGGACGGCGGAATTCCCCCCTCGCTCGCTTCGTTTTCATCGCTTTGTTCGTTGCGGCGGTGGGAGGGGCGGGGTATGCGTATGGGGTTTCGCAAAGTCCGGCCTCGCTTTCCGAGGCGGATCTCGAGAGCGTCGAGGTGTACGCCGAGGCTCTCGACGCGGTTCGGGGGGATTATGTGGATCAAGAATCCATAAACCCCGAGCGTCAGACTTATGGCGCCATCGAGGGGATGCTCGACTCGCTCGGGGACGAGGGGCATACGCGCTTCCTCACCCCCGAGGAGCGCGAGGACAATCAGGCGGGGCTTTCGGGGACGTATGTCGGGGTCGGGATACAGATCGAAGACCGCGAGGATCGGGTCGTGGTTTCGTCGCCCATCGAGGGTTCCCCGGCGGAGAGGGCCGGGGTCGAGTCCGGCGACGTGGTCATAGCCGTTGACGGCGACGACATCGCCGGGGAGGATGTGTCGGAGATCGCCGACATGGTGCGCGGCCCGGAGGGGAGCGAGGTTCGCGTCACCGTGACGCGGGACGGGGAGGAGATGACGTTCGACCTCCTCCGCTCCGAGATCAACTCCCCCTCGGTTTACTGGGAGATGATCCCCGACAGCGGCACGGCGCACGTCCGGCTCGCCTCCTTCTCGAACGACAGCGCGGAGGAGCTCGCGAGCGTCTTCGCCGAGGCGCGCAGCGCGGGGGCCGAAGAGTTCATCCTCGACCTCCGCGACAATCCCGGAGGACGCCTCGACCAGGCCGTGGAGATGGCTGGGCTTTTCATGGAGGAAGACAGCGTCGTATATGTCCGGAGGGAGGCCGACGGGGAGCGGAGCGAAGTCGAGACTTCCGGCGAACCCGAGTTCCCCGACGCTCCGATGACCGTCCTCGTAAACGAAGGCTCGGCGTCGAGCTCGGAGATCCTCGCCGGAGCTTTGCGAGACAACGACCGCGCGACGATGGTGGGGGAGACGACGTTCGGGACGGGAACCGTACTTTCGGAGTTCGAGCTCTCCGACGGCTCGTCCATGCTCCTCGGCATCGCCGAGTGGCTCACCCCCGACGGCGACTTCATCCGCGAGACGGGCATTGACCCGGACATCGAGGTCGCGCTCGGAGAAGACGGCGAACTCGTCGCCCCGACCGAACTCGACGAGCTTTCACAGAGCGAAGCCTTCGACCGCGACCCGCAGTTGGAGCGCGCCTTCGAAGAAGTGGCGGCTTCGCCGCGCGACTAGCTTCCAGCGGATGGCGCCGCCGGATAGAGGGGCGTGTTTTCCTCGTTCAGGCGAATGATTGGTAGTTTGTTGGATCGGTCTGGAACGTGTCGTCTGGGGGCGCGGGCATCCTGCCCGCTGGGTGGCGAACCTCGAATTGCGGCCAGAATGGCCGCTCCCCCGGAGAGCTTCGACTCGTTCGCCCATCATCACCAAACCACCGTGATATGGAATACGGGTGATCACTTCCCGAAAGCCGTCTCCGTCGTCGGTCGGCGACTCCCGAAGCGAACGACAGCGCGCGGCTCCCGACCCCGCCGCCGACCGAGTTCGGAGCTATTCACCCGGATTCCGTATGGCGTCGAGTCCGGTCGAGGTTTCCGGTTTTCGGGGGCGAGGGGGGGCCGCGATTCGCGCTCCGACCATTCGCGCCCTGACTGTTCGCGCCGCCAGACTTTTCGAGGGCGGCGGGGTTCGCGTTTTGGCTCGCTTCGACGTTTGCCTCGCACGTCGTCGGGTACACACAGAATTGCAGGAAACTTACGACATGAGGAAGGACGTATTTTGTCTCAGCGCGTGAATGAAAGCATAGAAGTGAAGGCTTCGGTGGCGGAGGTTTATCGTTACTGGTCGAACTTCGAGAACTTCCCGAACTTCATGCAAAACGTCGAGGAGGTTCGGATGACCGGGCAGGACACGAGCCATTGGCAGGTGAAGGGGCCGCTCGGCAAAAGCGTCCAGTTCGATGCGAGGACGACCGAGATGAACCCCGACCGCGGCATTGGATGGAACACCGAGAGCGGCGAGGTCATGACGAGCGGCGAGGCGACGTTCGAGGAGGTCGCCCCGGCCCGCACCCGCATCGAGGTCACGATGAACTACGCCGACCCGCCCGGCGGCAAGATCGGGGAGGTCGCGGCGAACATGCTCTCGAACCCCGAGAAGAACATGAAGGAAGACCTCGAGAACTTCGCCCGGATCGTCGAGAACGGCGAGCTCGGCGGGGCCGGGGAGCAAACCCCGAGCCACTAGCCCCGCGCGCCGAACCGAAGCCGCCGGAGGAGCGCGTCCGGCGGCTTCATGGCTTGGAAGGAGGAACCTTGTCGCTTGCGATAATCTCCTTGATCTTGATCGCAATCGTCGCGCTGCTCGCGATACCGCTCATCGCCGCCGTCGTCGGGAGGTCAGTGACCGACGAAGACCTGAACAGGACCGGAGATCCCGAAAACGACCCGAACGTCGAACCGACGAAAAGGGATGGATTTCCCGGCGAGGAAGACGACTCCGGCAACGAGGGGAGCGGCTCCGAGCATCGCGGCTCCGAGCGCGAGAGAGGGTGATCGGAGGGGCGGTTCGGGATGTGGTTGGAGAATTCCCCGCGAGCGGCCCGCCGCTGTCGTCGTAGAGAGGTTCCGGTCGAACGCCTCCCGTGAAACGAAGCTCGCCGCCCGGAAGCGCCGTTCTCCGGGGGCGAGTCGGTGGGTGTCGCCACGGTTCGGGTTTCGGGAAGCGAACGGCTGGATCCGGAGTCAGTCGAGGAGGTCGCGCAGCCCGGCGGCGTGGGCGCTCGTCTTTATCTTGGCGAGGGCGGTCAATTGTATTTGCCGTATGCGCTCCCGTGTGACGTCGAAGCGCTCGCCGACTTCTTCGAGGGTTTTCGGCTGGCCGCCCGTCAGGCCGAAACGGTATTCGAGAACCATCCGCTCGCGCTCGGGGAGGCCGTTGAGGGCTTCGCGCATCCTCGCCCGGAGGAGGGAGGATTTCGCGACTTCGTGGGGAGAGTCGGAGTCCTCGTCGGCTATGAAGTCTCCGAGTTCGGAGGAGTGGTCTTCCCCGACCGGGGTCTCGAGGGAGATGGACCGCCGCGAGACGCGCCGGATGCGGCTTATCTCCTCGGCGTCGAGCTCCATGACCAGCCCGACCTCGTCGTCGGTCGGGTCGCGGTTGAGATCCGAGGCGAGCGACCGATGCACCCGGTAGTATTTGTTTATCTTCTCGACCATGTGGACCGGAACCCGGATAGTCCGTCCTTTATCCGCGATGGCGCGGGTTACGGCCTGGCGGATCCACCACGTCGCATACGTCGAGAACTTGAATCCCTTCCGATAGTCGAACTTCTCGACCGCCCTCATCAGCCCGATGTTCCCTTCCTGAATGAGGTCGAGGAGGGAGACGCCCCGCCCAGCGTATTTCTTCGCTATGGAGACGACGAGCCGGAGGTTCGAGCGCGTGAGATGGGCTCTCGCCCGTTTGTCTCCGCGCTTTATGCGCTTCGCCAAATACACTTCCTGCGGTTTCGTCAAAAGCGGTGTTTTGCCGATTTCATCGAGGTACATTTGGACGGCGTCGCCGGTGTACCGGGCTTTCAAGTCGCTCTCGATGACTTCCTCGACGATGTGGGTGTCCTCGGCCTCGTTGTGGAGGGCGTCGGAGAGGAAGCCCGCGTCAACGACCTCGACTCCGGCTTCGCGGAGGAGTCCGTAGACTTTGTGGATCTCCGCGGTCGAGAGATCCACTTCCTGGAGGAGGGTGAGGACTTCGCTCGACTCGAGGGTGCCGGATTCCTGGCCGGCCTCGAAGAGTTCTTGTACTTCGTCTATTTCCCGAAGGTCCCGCTGAGGTTGCAAACTCTCCTCTGACACGCTGTACGAAACCCTTCCTTTGCCTTTCCGTAATATATCCTAAAAGGGAGAGGAATCAATTTCAGCCGCGCCGGGAAAGCATGGAGCGGAAGACCGTACCGAGGGAGACGCTTTGAACAATTTCAGGAACCTTTACAAAACTTTTCAGGAGACCCGGAAAGCCGCGCGAGAGGCCGCCACCGTCGCCGTCCTCGGTGAGTCGCCGGAAGCCGCGAAACTGGCGAACGCCATCGGGGCGCAAAGGAATATGAGGAGCGCGGAGATCATCCTCGAAATGGAGCCTTCGGGCAAACTCCGCATCTCCGGCAAAGGCGTGGACGATGTCGGAGACATCGAGGCGGGCGACATCGAGTTCGACGGAGCCTCCGACGGCCCCCTCCCGAAACGGATAGTCGCGGCGGTCGAGGATGATTTCCGGGTGCCTTTGGCGAAGGCGTATCCGTTTTTCCGGCGGGCGGTTTGCAACGACCTCATTTACAAGAACGCGAGGCAGAACGCTTTCATCGGGGCGATCCCGATTCCGGGAGCCGACATGCCCGCGATGACCGCGAACCAAGGTCGGATGGTTCTCCTCATCGCCGCCGCCCACGGCGAGGAGCTTTCTTTCCAACGCGCCCGCGAACTCCTCGGCGTCCTCGCGGCGGGTTTCGGGCTTCGCGCCCTCACCCGGCAAGTCGTGAAGCTCGTCCCGGTCGGGGGATGGGCGGCGGCCGCGGCGGTCGGGTACGCCGGGACGGTGGCGATGGGACGGGCGACGATGCTTTATTTCGAGCGCGGCCACCAAAAAGTCGGGGAGGGCGAGATGGAGGACATAAAAGAGCGGGCTTCCCGAGAGGCGAGGGACTTCGTCGCCCGCTTCCGAAATCGGGGGAAGTAAACTGAAAAGGGGGGGCAAACGGGCCGAGGTCTCTTCCATATTCTCGTCCCTCCGCGACGCGTATCGTGGGATGCGGTTCCTTTCGGCGCGGGTCCGGAGGTATTTCGTCCGGTTCCTCGTCGCCCTCACCGCTTTTCAGGCTCTCTCGGTCGCCGCTCTCGTGGCGATGGCGCAACTCAGAAAGCGCCGCGAGGAGCCTCGGGAGGGGTTTCCGTGGGAGGGGCAAAAAGAGGTCGGCATGGGGATCGGGGATGGGAGGCTCAAACTATATCCGTATGGAGTCGAGCTTTACGAGGCCATGATCGAGGAGATCGAAGCCGCGAAAAAGCATATTTTCCTCGAAACGTTCATATGGAAAGGCGACGCGATGGGACAACGTTTCGTCGAAGCCCTCGCCCGGAAAGCACGCGAGGGCGTGGACGTATACGTCATCTTCGACGGGTTCGCGAACCTCGTCGTCCCCTCGAAATTCAAGGATTTCCCGGATGAGATACACACCCTCCACTTCCGTCCGGTGGACGGGCCGGGGCGGCTCATTGACCCCCGAAGCATCTTCCGCGACCACCGGAAGATTCTTTGCGTGGACGGGCGCGTGGCGTTCATGGGCGGATACAACATCGGGTCTTTGTATGCCGCCGGGTGGCGCGACACGCACCTCCGCATCCGGGGCGACGAGGTGAGCGAGGTCGAGAACGCCTTCGTGGATTTCTGGAACATCCACCATGGGGATTCGCTGCCGAGGATCGAACGTCCCGGCGAACGGGCGTGGAACTCGCACCTCGTCCTCCACCGGAACGACCCGTACCTTCGCATCTTCCCGATACGGGCGATGTACATCGAAGCCATAGACCGGGCGAGTGAGCGCATATACCTCACCCACGCATACTTCGTCCCGGACCGGGCGATGCGGGCCGGACTCATCGAGGCGGCGAGGCGCGGCGTGGACGTTCAAATCGTGCTTCCGAAGGAGTCGAACCACGTCACGGTGGACTGGCTCGGAAGAAGGCATTATTACGAGCTTCTCTCCGCCGGAGTCCGGATCTTCCGCTACGAGCACATCATGATCCACTCGAAGACCGCCACCATAGACGGGAAATGGTCCACAGTCGGAACCGCGAACATAGACCGCCTCTCCCTCCTCGGAAACTACGAAGTGAACCTCGAAGTCTACGACAGAGGCTTCGCCTCCCAAATGGAGCGCATGTTCGAACTCGACAAAACGAACACCGAGGAACTCACTCTGAAAGAATGGGAAAACCGCCCGCTCCCGGCGAAGGTCGTCGAAAGGGCGCTCGCTTCATTGAGTCCATTGGTTTAGCCGGAGGATGGTTGGCGGCGCGAAGCGGGTCGTATAATCCGAAAACATGGCGGCGCATGGAATGTGAGGCGAATATGGCGCAGACTTTGGAGGCAATTTTCGAGGACGGAAAGTTCCGTTTGCTGGAAGCCCCCGAAGCCCCGCTCGCACAGGGGCAGCGAGTCCGCATCACGGTCGAGGCCGAAGTGGACGCCGATGACGTACTCGCCCTTGCGGAGCGGGTTTATGACGGCCTTTCCGAGGAAGAGATCGAGGGCATCGAGGAAATATCGCTCGACCGCCGCCCGATGGGATCGCTCACAGGCGATCCCGCCAACTTTTTGGGTCGCGCCGACCGTGGATGCACGCGATGACAATGATTTCCTCGTTGCGAACCGCATAGATCACGCTATACGGGAAGCGCCTCAACACGGCACGACGAGCTTCGCCATAGACGACGGGGTTTAAAAGCGGATCACGTCGAATGGACTCGATACATGCGTCGAGGATGCGGAAGAATTCGGGGGGCGAGTCCTTGTCCGCGTGCTTCGTACCAGTCCGCCGCCTCGTTTATCTCGAGATCGGCCTCCGGGCGGAAGACCACATTGCGATTCACTCGAACCGCTTGCGAAGCCGCTCGCGAACCTCTTCCCACGGGATCGCCGATTCATGGTCGCGCTCGTGTTCGGCGAGGCGGCGCTCGATCTCCGCTTTTTGCGCGTCGGTGAGAGACAATGCTTCGGACTCTTTGGCGATGCTGTCCCAGAGATCCTCGGCGAGTTGGATTCGCTCGGGTACGCTCAACTTGAGAAGCTCATCGAATGATACGTTCGCCATGTATGAAGGCTACCCGCACCCTTCCAAATCGTCAACGCCATGATGCGTATAATTGCCGCACGTTTCATCCATTGAAAGGAACTTTTTGTCCCGCTGGCATTTCGCCGAACCCGGTACCGACGCCGTCTCTACCCTCGTCCGAGACGCGGAGGTGGATGAACTTTGCGCCCGTGTTCTCGCAAACCGGGGAATACTCCCCGAGGATGTTCCGGGGTTTCTCTCGCCTTCGCTCAAAGACATCTCGCTCCCCGACGAGGAGCCGTGGAAGGTCGCCGCGAAGCGGGTCGCGAAAGCCATAAAGAACGGGGAGAGGATCGGGGTCTTCGGAGACTACGACACCGACGGCGTGACCTCCGCCGCGACTTTGTACACCGCGCTCTCGCACTATACGGAGAACGTCGTCGTCGGCCTTCCGACCCGGCAAGTCGGGTACGGGCTTCTCGAGCCGTATGTGAGGGACATGTTCGGCGAAGGTGTCGATCTCCTCATCTCCGCCGACTGCGGCATCTCGAACTGGAAGGAAGTCGAAGCCGCGAACTCGCTCGGGATGGAGGTCATCATAACCGACCACCATATTCCCCCCGAGAAAACCCCCGACTCCGCCGTAGCCGTCCTCGACCCGAAACTTTGGGACGAAAACGACCCGCTCGCGGGAGTCGGAGTGGCGTGGAAGTTCGCGTGGGCCGTCGCCCGCGAACTCGGCGACTCGGACGCGAGGAAGCGCCTCGGACGGCTCCTCGACCTCGTGTCGGTCGGGACGGTCGTGGACATCGCGCCGCTCGTCGGAGACAACCGCGCCCTCGCTTCGATGGGGCTGAAATATCTCAATCAGACGCTCGATGCGAGGAAGGCGAGGCTCGGCATCGAAGCTCTCGTGAAAGTCGCCAAAGTCCGGGGCGGCATAAGCGAGGAGGATCTCGGCTGGAAGCTCGGCCCGCGCATAAACTCCATCGGACGCATAAAAAACCCGCGCCCCGCATTGGATTTGATGCTCACCGAAGATCGGAAGGAGGCGTTTCGCATAGCCTCCGAACTCAACCAGCTAAATTACGAGCGGCAAAAGCGGACCGTCGCAGCCGTCGAGCGGGCGATGGCCGAAGTCGAGACGAGCCAGGATTTCAAAATAGTCGTCACCGAGGAGATCGGCGGCCTCGCCGGACTCATCGCCGGGCGAGTCGCCTCCGCATCCGGTCGTCCCGCCGCCATTTTGAATCGCCGCGCCGATGGATCATACGGTGGCTCGGCCCGCGCCGGAGACACGGACGTGAATTTGTATGGCGCCCTCGCCGAGGCGAGCGATTTCATGGGGCCGTGGGGCGGCCACAGAAAAGCCGCCGGACTCTCCGTGAAGACCGGATGCTTCGATGATTTCGTCGAGAAAGTCAACGAGGCGGTGAGAAAACAGCACACCGAGAACGAGGAAATCTTCGACCCCGCCATCGAGATAGACGCGGAGGTTCCGGTGGACATCGTCTCGAACGGAGCCTTCGATTGGCACGAGAGCCTCGCACCGTTCGGGAGCGGAAACCACAAACCCGTCTTCGCCAGCGAGGGATTGAAAATAGAAGGCTCCCGCCAGATATGGGACGGCATGAACATCATAACCCTCTCCGGCGGCGTGAAGGCTAAGCTCGCGTGCGACCCGGAAGCCCTCCCGGACGGAGCTTTCGACGCGGCGTTCACCGTTTACAAAAGCCGATATTCGGGGCAGACGGAGCTTGAGATCGTGGACTGGAAGCGATGAGAGACGGGGAGTCGGGAGCCGCGCCGCTTCGCGGCGCTTCGGGAGTCGGGAGTCGGGAAAAGCATGCGATCGCTTCGTTCGAGGTCGAAGCCTTCACTCGAATTCGCCGGGAGCCGGTTTGGCGTGGGAGAGATGGAGTCGAGAGTATTCCCGACTCCCCGCTCCCGGCTCCCGGCTCCCGGCCCTTATGAACTCCATCGGCGTGGATGTCGGCGGGACGAAGATCGCCGCCGGGGTCGTCACCCCGGAAGGCCGCGTCCTCGAAGAGGTCCGGTATCCTTCGGCGGGTTCGCCGGAGGTTCTCGTCGAGAATATTTTTCGGGCGATTTCGGAGGTTCGGGGCGGCGCGGAGGTCGGCGGGGTTTGCCTCGCGGTTCCGGGGCTTATTTTGTCCGAGGAGAATAAGGTGGTGTTTTCGCCGAACCTTCCGGCTATACAAGGGGTTCGCCTCAAAGACGAGTTGGAAGACCGGATCGGGGTTCCGCTCACCATCGAGAACGACGCGAGCGCGGCGGCGTGGGGGGAGTTCCGCTTCGGGGCGGGGAGCGAGGCGAGCCACCTCGTGTTCATCACCCTCGGAACCGGGGTCGGCGGCGGTGTCGTCTCCCACGGCGTACTCCTTCGTGGCGCGAACGGAGCGGCGGGCGAACTCGGACACACGACCATCCACGCGACCGGGCCGAGGTGCGCGTGCGGAAACCGGGGATGCCTCGAAGCGCTCGCATCCGGCTCGGCCATCGCCCGCCGCGCCAACGAAGCCGCCGCCGAGAGAACCGACTCCGCCCTCGGCAGACTCGCCGCCACCCGGAAAGTCCTCGGCGAGGACGCCACGAAGCTCGCGAGGGAGGGCGACGAAGCCGCCCTCTCCGTCCTCGAAGAGGCGGGGACGTGGCTCGGAGTCGGGGTGGCATCCTTCGTCAATATTTTCAACCCGGAGGTCGTCGCGGTCGGGGGCGGGGCATCGGAGGCCGGGGAGCTCATCCTCGCCGCCACCCGCCGCGAAGTCCATCTCCGCGCCCGCTCCCCATCGAGGGATCTCGTGAAAATACGATCCGCCACCCTCGGCCCGGAATCCGGTGTCCTCGGAGCCGCCGCGCTCGCGAGGGACGCGAGCGGTGGATACGTCCTCGGCGAAGGTTCGGGAGGCCGGACGTGAGCGCCGGGGTACGCGGAGTTCTTCGAGGGGACGGGTTATTGGAAAAAACCAAAGACCAAAAACCAAAAACCAAAAACCGGAGCGAAGCGACCCCATGACCCTCTTCGTCGTCCCGACCCCGATCGGAAACCTCGAGGACATCACACTCCGTGCCCTCCGCGTCCTCCGGGAAGCCGATGTCATCGCGTGCGAGGACACGCGCCGGACGGGCAAGCTCCTCGCCCACTACGAGATAAAGAACTCGCTCGTCTCCCACCACGAACACAATGAGGAGCGCTTCGCCGAAAGCCTCGCCGAAAGGGCGAAAACGGAGAACGTCGCGCTCGTCTCCGACGCGGGAACGCCACTCGTCTCCGACCCCGGATACCGGCTCGTCGAGGCGTGCGTCGCAGCCGGTGCGAAAGTCGAGGTTTTGCCGGGCGCGTCTTCCCTCACGACCGCCCTCGCCGCCTCCGGGCTTCCGGTGGACGAGGTCGTTTTCGTCGGTTTCCCGCCGAGGAAGGGGAGGGAGAGGGCGGGGCTTTTCGAGAGGATCTCACGCCAAAACGCGACGTTCGTCCTCTTCGAGTCTCCGAGGCGGCTCCGGAGGACGCTCGGTGAATTGCCGGAAGAAGCCTCCGTCGCGGTTTGCCGCGAACTCACGAAGCTCCACGAGGAGGTATTTCGGGGGAAAGCCTCGGAGGCCGCCGGCCATTTCTCGGGCGATGTGAAAGGGGAAATAGTCATCGTCGTCCGGGGCGGCCCCGAGGAGGAAAGCGTGGATCTCGATTCCGCAGTGGAGCTTGCGAGGAGATATGCTTCGGAGGGCGAGAGTCCGTCTCGGGCGGCGGCGCGGGCGGCGAGGGAGACCGGACGACCGAAGGGGGAGGTATACGATGGATTGGCGAAAGGGTGAAAGCGCATTAAGCTGCCAAACTCCGAGAATGCCGTCGTGGATATACGCAAACTTCGCGATTATTGTCTCGATCCGAGTCATCCGAAGGGTCGGCATAAAGCGAGGGTTTTCTCCGCCGCGCTTGGTTTGGGTCGGGAGGTCGCCGAAGAATTGCAAGGCGTGCTTTTGTCGGCTGCCCGGTCCGCCGATGCGGTCGCCGCCGCCGAAGGGGATGAGTACGGTCAACGGTACGTGCTAGACTTCGAAATGCGAACGCGGGCGGGAAGCGCGGTGATTCGCAGCGCATGGATGATACGCAGCGGGGAAGGCTTTCGAGTTGCTATGTGATTTAGGAGAAGCATGGACAAAGCGGTCGAAATTCTGGACGTTGTGGCGCTCATGGAGGATCTTCCGCCGCACGGCCTCTATCGCGGGCAAGTCGGCACCGTCGTGGAGTCCCTCGCGCCACATGTCTTCGAGGTCGAGTTTAGCGACAACGAAGGTCGCACGTACGCATCTTTGGCCCTCGAAGCCGGACAACTCATGATCCTTCGCCACGAGCCGGGCGAGGTCGCCTGAAATTCCGACGGCTCGACATCCCATACACCATATGTTTTTGCATTCGAGGAAACTCCGTCCTCATGCTCCGCCGGAAACATCCCCCGAACGAAGGGCTATGGAACGGCCTCGGAGGGAAGATCGAAGCCGGAGAAACCCCCGCAGAATGCGTCCGCCGCGAAGTTATGGAAGAGGCGAACGCGGACGTGTCGGAGGGTTTCCGATATACGGGAATCGTGACATGGAACCTCGGAGCCGACTCGACGAGCGAGAGCCGGGGCATGCACGTTTTTATTGCGGAGGCGGAGAGAGATGCGCCGGAGGGCGAGACGCCGGAGGGTATTCTCGCGTGGAAGCCTCTTTCGTGGGTCTGTGATCCGGAGAATGAATCGGTCGTGGGAAATATCCCGCGTTTTCTCCCGGCGATGCTCGACTCCGAAAGTCCGATGGGGTCCCGGTGCGAGTACGAGGGTGGGCGGCTCGTGGGCGTGGCGATGAACCCTCCGTCGAGTCGGATATAATCCGTCCATGCTCATTGACTCCCACACACACCTTTTGCGGCTGAAGGCTTCGCCCGAGGAGGCTGTGCATGAAGCCGCCGAGGCGGGGGTCGGGGCTGTCGTGAACATCGGGATGAACATCGAGGATTCGCGCGAGGGGATGAGGCTCGCGTCCGCGATGCCGAATGTTTATTCGGTCGCGGGGATACATCCGCACAACGCCGACGACCACTCGAGCGAGAGCCTCGAAGCCCTCGCGGAGATGGCGTCGTCCGGCGGCGGCATCGTCGCGCTCGGGGAGGTCGGCCTCGATTATTACCGGAACCATTCGCCCGCCGACGCGCAAAAGTCGCTTTTCGAGGATGTCGTCTCTCTCGCGAACGATGTGCGTCTTCCCATTGTGGTCCACACCCGCGAAGCCTTCGACGACACGATGGACGTCCTCCAATGCGCCCGCGTCCCCGTCGTCCTCCACTGCTTCGAGGGTGGGGAGAGGGAGATCGAAGAAGCGAGGGAGCGGGATTATTTCATCGGCCTCACCGGAAACGTCACGTACAAAAACAGCCGGACCGCCGAAGCCCTCCACCTCATAAACCCGGATCGCCTCATGGTCGAGACCGACGCCCCGTACCTGAGTCCCGAACCCCTCCGGGGAAAGCCGAACTTCCCGAAGAACGTCGTCCACACGGCGAGCTTCATCGCCGGGAAACTCGGCATGGAGGAAGGCGATTTCGCCACGCTCACCACCCGGAACACCCGAAATTTCTACCGCCTCCCGCTCGAAGTCTGAAGTCGTCGGATTGACACCGGGTTCGGACAAAGCATGTCGGGTTCTCGCCTCCGGCGGGCATCGGGAAATACCGTCCCGGACGGAACGTGGCTGATGGATGGGAGCCACCTTCACTCACTCCGCCGCGAAGCCGCCCGAATGGCGAGCCACCGACCGGGATCCGCATGAGAAGCCACCCGAAGAAACGCCTCGGACAGCATTTCCTGAAAGACCCGAACACCGCCCGAATAGTCGCCGAAGGTGTCTCGAAGGAAGACACCGTCCTCGAAGTCGGGCCGGGCCGGGGATTTTTGACGAGGCATCTCGCCGAGCGAGCCTCATTCGTCCACGCCATCGAAATGGATGTGGATGTGATGGACGCGCTCGGCGAAGCGACGCGGGATTTCGGGAACGTCGCGGTCCACATCGGGGACGCCGCGCGCTTCGACTATGATTCGCTCTCGCCGCGTCCGAACCGGATGGCGGCGAACTTGCCGTACAACGTCGCGTCGCCGCTCGTGCTTCGCATCCTCGAAGAGTGTCCGTATATCGGAAGCCTCCGGTTCATGGTGCAATTCGAGGTGGCGAGGCGGATGGCGGCGGCGCGCGGAACGAAGGACTATGGGGGATACGCCATCCTCATCCAGCTTCTCGCCGAGCCGAAGGTCGTCCACAAAGTCCCGCCGACGGTCTTCGAGCCGCCGCCTCGCGTATACTCCGCCGTCGTGGATATGAAACGGAGAGATGCGAAACTCGCGCCCGGCGAATACGAGGGCGTGAAAGAACTCGTCCTCGCCGCGTTTTCGAGCCGGAGGAAGAGGCTCGCGAACAATCTGCCGGGTGCGATGAAAGCGAAAGTCTCGGACGCGCTCGCCTCGCTCGGATTCGGGGAGAATGCGCGGGCGGAGGAGCTTTCGCCGGAGGATTTCGTGGGTCTTTATCGGAGGCTTTCTTGAAAAGCATCGCGCTCCGGGCTTATGCGAAGGTGAATTATTCGCTCGACGTCCTCGGGGTCCGGAGGGACGGGTATCACGAGACACGGACAGTTTTGCAAAGCGTCTCGCTCTTTGACGAGGTGGAGATCGAGGAGGCCGACCGCGGCTTTTCACTCTCCGTCGAGCCTCGGGAAGTTTGCCCGGTCGAAGAGAACACCGTGTACCGGGCGTGGCGGTCTCTTTGCGAAAGAGTCGGACGGGAGCTTCCGGTTCGGGTGCGGCTCCGGAAGAACGCGCCTTCGGGGGCGGGACTCGGGGGAGGTTCGGCGGACGCCGCCGCCGCGTTCGTCGGGATGAACGAGATGTTCGGACTCGGGGTTCCCGACGAAAGGCTCCGCGCCATCGCGGCGAAAGTCGGGGCGGACGTGCCGTTTTGCCTCTCGGGGGGGACGATACTCGGCGAGGGGATCGGGGATGTTTTGACTCCGATCCCCGCTCCGCCGCCGCACTTCATCGCGCTCGCCAAACCCGCTTCGGGAGCGAACACGGCGAAGGTGTACCGGGCATACGACGGAGTCGCGCGCGAAAGCCGGAGGGACACGGAAAACGTGATCTCCGCGCTCCGTTCCGGTGGCCTCGCCTCACTCGGAGCGTCAGTCGGCAACGGCCTCGACTTCATCACCGCCGACTTCGTCCCGGAGGTCGGTGAATACGTATCCGCTTTTCTCGAAAGCGGCGCACTCGGGGCTTCGATGAGTGGAACCGGGACATCGGTATATGGAATCTTCGATGCGAGAGAAAAAGCGGAGGCGTCATTATCGAAGCTCGACGCGCCTTTCTCCGGCGTCTTCGAGCCGATGGCGGGGGGCGTGGAAGTCGTCGGCCATTCGTGAACTTCCCCGTCTCCGTGAAAGGAGTCGTCCTCCTCAAGAACGAGCGCGGTGAATGGGAGCTTCCGGGAGGGAGGCTCGAGCCGGGGGAAGAACTTCGAGAATGCGCCGAGCGAGAAATATACGAGGAATTGAATTTGCGTGTCAAGGCCGGGCCTCTCCTCGATGCGTATGTTTATGAGGTTGCGGAGGGGAGGCTCGTCCTCATCGTGGTTTATGGGTGTTTCGCGGGGAGTTTCGATGGCATGAAACACAGCGACGAGCATCGAGGGGTGGGGTTCTTCGGCGAAAGGGAGATAGAGTCCATGAACTTGCCGGAGGGGTGTCGGGAGGCCGTTCGGGCTTGGCGTGAGTATGTGGATTTCGTGAATCGCTCCTCGCCATGAATAACTTCGTGTCCTCGGTTCCTCTTTGACGCTTCGGGTAGAATGGACTTCGCAGTGAAGAACTTCGATCACAAAGCCGAAGAGGTCGTTCGCCGGGGGCGGGAGATTTACGAGCGCGACATTCGCTCGAAGGTCGAGTCCGATTTCGGGGGGAAGTTCATCGTGGTGGATGTCGTCACTGGCGATTACGTAATCGCCGACAGCGATTCCGAGGCATTCGACCTCGCCGAAGAGAAGCATCCCGACGGTGTGCATTACGTCGCTCGCATCGGACATCGCGCTCCGTACCGTATCGGCTCGCGTCCCGGCGCGCCTCGCTGAAGATTCATGATCGAGGGTCGAATTTCCGCTGATGGCTGTGAAGCGTTTGTATTCCTGACCGTACTCGGCGGCGGTGATCGCGAAAGGGAAGTCGAAGCCGTTATAGACACGGGTTTCACCGAATACCTCACGCTCCCCGCCGATTCGATCCGTGCCCTTTCCCTTCCGCTGCGTGGATATGGAGAGGTCATTCTGGCTGACGGAAGTGTGGTCAAGGTCGGCATCTATCGCGCTCGGGTCGTGTGGCATGGCAAGCGGCGTGGGATCGAAGTTCAGCAAAGCGACGGAGGGCCGCTCATCGGTATGGGTCTCCTTCAAGGTGGATCTCTGTATATTGAGGCGGCTCCCGGTGGGAGAGTGGTGATCGAAGAATTCTTGCGAAGAGGCTCCCCGACGCAAACCTGATACCCGCCCACTCAATCGGTATAATCCCCAACGCGCAGCCAAAATAGCGTCGCACTGGGGCGTAGCCAAGCGGCAAGGCGCCGGGTTTTGGTCCCGGGATCGCAGGTTCGAATCCTGCCGCCCCAGCGAATGTCAGTTGCCACCGACTCCGAGGAGAACACCCGAAAGATGTCCGACGACAACGGACGAGACTCTTCCCTCGTCGCCATCGTACTCGCGGCTGGCAAGGGGACCCGGATGAAGTCGAACCGGGCGAAGATGCTCCATACCCTGTGCGGCGTGCCGATGGTCAATTACGCCGTCTCCGCCATAAACTCACTCCTCCCCGACCGGCTCATGGTCGTCGTGGGCCATCAGGCCGACGAGGTTCGCGCCGCGCTCCCGGAGAACTGCGAACCCGTTCTCCAGAAAACGCAGCTCGGCACCGGGGACGCCGTCCGGGGCGCTCTCGAAAACGTCGGGGACGGGGAGGGGACGCTCCTCGTCGTGAACGGCGACGGTCCCATCATCTCCGACCGGACTTTGGAGGAGCTTGTCGAGAGGCACCGCGCGGCGGACGTCGGGGCGACGGTCCTCGCGGCGGAATTGCCGGATCCCAGCGGACTCGGAAGGGTCGAAGAGGACGCCGGGGTCGTGAGGATCGTCGAGGAGAGGGACGCGACGGAAAGCGAGCGGGCGAACAATCTCGTGAATCTCGGGCTTTATGCCTTCGAGCTTTCGGAGATCCGGTGGGCGCTCGGGGAGCTTTCGTCGGAGAACGAGCAAGGCGAGCTTTATTTGACGGACGCGCTCGAGATCATCGGGAAGAAGAGCCGGGCCGTCACGTACCATCTCAAAGACCTCGAAGAGGCGAACCTCGTCAACGACCAGGCGCAACTCGCCCGCGCGGAGGAGATCCTCCGCCGCCGCATCCTCGACGCGCATATGAAAGAAGGCGTCACGGTGCGCGACCCCGTCTCGACGCACATCGAGGCGACGGTCGAGATCGGGCGCGACACGGTGGTTTTGCCGGGAACTTTCCTTCGCGGATACACGAAGGTCGGCTCGGACTGCGTGATCGGCCCCTCCTCCGACCTCATGGACACGACGGTCGGCGACGGCGCGCTCGTCGAGCATTCCGTCGGACGCGGGGCGAGGATCGGCTCGAACGCCTCGGTCGGGCCGTATGCTTATCTTCGTCCGGGGACGGTTCTCGAAGAGGGGTCGAAGGTCGGGGCGTATTGCGAAGTCAAGAACACGACGGTCGGGAAGGGGAGCAAAGTTCCGCATCTCTCGTACATGGGGGATGCGAGGATCGGGGAGGGGGTGAACATCGGGGCTGGGACGATCACGGCGAATTATGACGGAGTGAATAAAAGCGAAACCGAGATCGGGGACGGCGCGTTCACGGGGGTGAACACGAATTTGATCGCTCCGGTGGAGATCGGGGCGGGGGCGTATCTCGGGGCGGGGAGCGTCGTCAATAAAAACATCCCGGCGGGGAAGATGGCGGTCGGGGCTCCGGCGCGTGTGATCCGGGACGCTCCGGGGAAGGTATCCGATGAAGAGGATAAGATGCCGAACAATGGTCGTCCACGTTCCGAGACGGAGGGATAGAAAGAGATGCAAAACGGTCACATAGCCCACAACGCCGAGAAACGGCTCATGCTCTTTTCCGGGCAAGGCTATCCGGAGCTGTCCGAGAGGATCGCCGAGCGCCTCGACCTCGA
>JACDAJ010000247.1 GCA_013695475.1 Rubrobacter sp.
TCGGGGCGGAGATGAAGCGGCCGATGCGGAAATTGTCGCGGGGGAACAAACAAAAGATCGGCCTCGTTCAGGCGATGTTCCACCGTCCGCCGCTTTTGATTTTGGACGAGCCGACGGGCGGCCTCGATCCGCTCGTTCAGGAAGAGTTTTTGAAGATCGTGGCCGAAGTGAAAGAAGAAGGGCGGACTGTTTTCTTTTCTTCGCACGTGCTTTCGGAAGTGGAGCGGGTTTGCGACCGGGTGGGGATCATCCGTGGCGGAGAACTCGTGGATGTGGAGCCGACGGGGAGCCTCATTGACAAAGCGTTCCGGCACGTGAAGCTCACGTTTGGCGAGAGTGTGGATCCCCGCCCGTTCCGTACCCTCTCCGGCGTCGAGGATTTCGAGGCTGAGGGGGACGAGCTTTCCTTCACGCTCCATTCGGAACCGGATCGGATGGTGAAGCTCGCGAGCGAACACAAGCTCGTGAACATGGAATACGAAAGGCCGAGTCTGGAGGAAATTTTCCTCACGTACTACGGCAAAGCGAACGGGAAGGAGGAGAGATGAGCGAGGGGATCGCACTCCGTGAGACGACCGGGACTTTCGGGACGCTCGCGGCGTATATGATGCGCCTTCAAATAAAGAGCGTCCTTATATGGGGCGGGGTTTTGGGGGCGTATGCGGCGGCGATCGTGGCTTCGTATCTTTCGTTCGGCGACCCCGAACGGATGGAGCAAATAATGTCCGCGTATCCGCCGGAGCTTATGGACGCTTTCGGGATCTCGGACTTCGGAACCATCGAGGGCTTCCTCCACGGCCAGATTTTCAACCTCATCCCACTCGCCATCGCCTTCTTCCCGATACTCGCGCTCTCGTCCGCCATCGCCGGGGCCGAGGAGCGCGGCACCATTGACGTCCTCCTCGGAAACCCCATCCCACGCTGGCAACTCGTCGTCGGGAGCTTCTTCGCCACGGCGGTCTCGCTCCTCTTCATCGTCGCCATAATGGGCGGACTCATGTACGGGTCGGCGATTCTCATGGATGTCGAACTCGATTTCGCCGCGAGCGTCGAAGGTGTTTTGAATTTGTGGCCGCTCTCGATGTTCTTCGGCGGACTCGCCCTCCTTTGCTCGGCCATCTTTCATCGGCGGGCATTGGCGATAGCCGTCCCCGGGTTCGTTCTCCTCGCGATGTATCTCGCGGACACGCTCGGGCGGGTCTCGGCGGATCTCGAAGTTTATCGGGACTTCTCGGTTTTCTATTATTACGGGGCGGCCATCACCGACGGCATTGACTGGGCGAACTTCTTCGGCGTCTCCGGTGTCGCCGTCCTCTTCGCGCTTCTCGCCATCGTCGTTTTCCGTCGCCGGGACATATATACGTGAGGCGAGCGTCGCTCGCCGTTATTGGTTGTTGGTTATTGGTTTTTAGTTCTTGCCAATAACCAACAACCCGTAACCAATAACCGGAGCGGAGCCAAAGGCGGAGCGACTTTGCTAAAGTGTCTGCCCGGATGAGGAAAGAGGAGATAAACAGGCTTTTGCTCCGACAGCGCGGCCTCGCCGTGATGCGGAGTTCCCTCGACGCCCCCTCGGCTCGGGGGATGCTCGGCATTTTGTACCTCGTCTCCGACGAGAGGCCGGAGGAGGGGAAGGTCGCGGAACTCCTCGCCCGGCTATGGGAGGAGCTCGCCGTCGAGACCGAGCCGCTTTTGCCGGATGCGTGGCAGTCGCGGATGGTGTCGGAGATCCTCGACAGCGAAAACCCTTTCAGCCTTTGCGCGGAGAAGGACGAAGTCCCGCCCGTCCTCATGGAACAGGCGAGAAGGGATCTTCGATCTTTGAAACTCCTCTTCGACCTCGACTCCGTGACCCTCTTCGAGATGGTCGAAAGGGCCGTCCCGAGCCTCGGCGGGATGTGGGTTCCGTGGCGCGACCCCGGACGATGCAACGACGGCTCCCCGAGGTGCGCCATCGCGAGCATCCTCGCTTCCACCGACGACTGGGGCGAGTGCGCCGAGCCTCTCGTCGAGCATTTCCGACGCCACGGAGCGGGCCGCTTCGGGCGTTTCCGCGCCTTCCGGTGGGACAAAGGCGCGCTCAAACCCGTCGCGCACCCCGATCCCGTCTCGCTCCGAAACCTCATCGGCTACGAGAGGGAGCGAACCCCGATCGTCGCGAATACCCGGCGTTTTTTGAAAGGGCTCCCCGCCCACCACGCCCTCCTTTACGGACTTCCCGGAACCGGGAAATCCTCCACGGTGAAAGCCGTCTCGAACGAGATGGCGGAGGACGGACTCCGCCTCATCGAAGTCGCCAAAGAAGACCTCGGGGAGCTTCCGATGGTTCTCGACGCGGTGCGGGAGCGGGGCCTCCGTTTCGTCGTCTTCGTGGACGACCTTTCTTTCGAGGAGAATGAGGTCGAATACAAATCGCTGAAAGCGCTCCTCGAAGGGAGCGTCGAGTCGCCGCCGGAGAACGTCCGGATATACGCGACGTCGAACCGGAGGAACCTCATCCGGGAGTCGTTCTCCGAGCGGGGCGGCGACGACATCCATTCCCACGACACGATGCACGAAAAGCAGTCCCTCGCCGCCCGCTTCGGGCTTCGAGTGACATTCCCGACCCCCGATCAGGAAAAGTACCTCGAAATAGTGCGCGGCTTGGTAAAAGAGCGCGGCATCGAGGCGTCGGAGGAGGAGCTTGTCGAGAAGGCTCTTTTGTGGGACCGGTGGCAGTCCGGGAGGAGCGGCCGCACGGCGCGCCAATTCGTGGACGAGCTTCAAGCCGGAGGGTGAAGGCCCGCTTCGCGCTTCGCTCGTCGGCATTTCAGCCAAAGCGGGTGGGCGACGTGTCATATCGAGTCCGGGCGACCATGGTGCGTCCTCCGCGACGCGCCCGTCCCGAGCCGGGGCTTCCGTCGGGAACGACGTGTGCGAGGTGATGTTTCATTGGGATCTCGGGATGCGCGGCGAATGCCGATTCCTTCGACCGGACTCGTCGTCACGCGGAGACGGTCGGAGCCATGTCACGAACTTTGACTCGGGGTCGAGCGGGCGTGGGCGATGTCACAAAAAGCTGACGGCTAAAATCGCGGCGGAGCCGAAGGCGTAGCGGCTCAGGCGTTCTCGGGCGGGTTCTCGTTGAGGACTAGCCAGTAAAGTTTTAGTTGTTCGATGGTTCTCGTGAACTGCTCGAAGTTGACGGGTTTCCTGACATAGCTGTTCGCGCCGAATCCGTAGCTGTCGAGCATGTCTTGCTCTTCCCTCGACGACGTGAGGACGACGACGGGGATGAGCTTTGTGCGCTCGTCGGAGCGGAGGCGGCGGAGGACTTCGAGGCCGTCCACTTTCGGGAGCTTGAGGTCGAGGAGGATGAGGTGCGGCATTATCGCCGAGTCGCGTCCTTTGTAATCTCCGGTGGCGAAGAGGTAGTCGAGGGCTTCGACTCCGTCGTGGGCGACGACCACCTCGCTCGTGGCGTTGTTTTTCTTGAGCGCGCGGAGGGTGAGGAGTTCGTCGTCGGCGTTGTCCTCCACTAGGAGTATCACTTTGTCTCTCATGCCAAAGCCGCCAAGGTCTCTCCTCGAATCAGACTTTTCCACAGTTTGAGTATAGTGTCCCATTCAAGCCTCGCCCGAAGCCTTCGCCCATACTCGCCTCGACGCGCGGCTCTTTGAATCCCTCGAACGTATCTTAATTGTTTGCCTGCCCATGTCGCTGTGCTTTAGCAAGGTCTCCTCCATCATTCGTTTTCCAATCGCCGGATCATGCGTCGGTCCCCACTTTGGTTCGTGACTGAAGGATAATTCCAGAAACCCCGCAAGGAAATCACTCAAATGAGTGATTTTTTCAGGAAGACTTCTTTTCTTCAGGCTTTGGGTTTTGGCGGGGAAGGCGAATGTTCGTGCCTCAAAAAGTTTTCCTGATACCCGTCGCTTGAAATCTCCAAAAAGGAACGGGCCGGCAATTAGGAGGGGGGAGATAGGGCGCCGGCCCGTTTAATCTGGAAATTATTATGCCCCCTCTCATTGATCCGCACATCACTCAATTTACGTATTTTTCGGGGAAATTTCGGGAATTTCCAGCATAGTATTCTTTTATTCGACGATTTATCGTATGCGCGTCGTTCCGGGCGATTGCCGGGGGATGTCGGGGGAAATAGAATGGTTGTGTCTGGTAAGGGAGTTTCTTGTAGCCGGGAGAGTCGTTTGGAGATGGAAGGCTGGCATGGGCGAGCGGCTTAGGGTTCTCCTCGTCGAGGATTCCGAGGATGACGCTCTCCTCCTCGCGAGGGAGTTGAAGCGCGGGGGATACGACCCGAACCTCGAACGTGTATATACCGCTCCGGCGATGGAGGAAGCCCTCGACCGGGTAGAGTGGGATATCGTCATCTCCGACCATTCGATGCCCGCTTTCAGTTCTTCGATGGCTCTCGAACTACTCCACCGCAAAGGCTACATGGATGTGCCTTTCATAATCGTCTCCGGCAAAATAGGCGAGGATGCCGCCGTCTCCGCCATGCGCGCCGGCGCCCACGACTATTTCATGAAGGACAACCTCGCCCGCCTGAACACGGCCATCGAGCGCGAGCTTCGGGAGGCTGAGAATCGGCGCGAGCGGCGGCGGGGGAGGGAGGAGCTTCGGCGCAGCGAGGAGCGGTACCGAACCTTCATCGCCCAAAGCACCGAGGGCATATGGCGCGCCGAACTCGAAGTGCCGATGGACATAAATTTGCCCGACGAGGAGCAGTTTTCGCACCTTTACGAGCATCTCGCCTTCGCCGAATGCAACGACGCGATGGCGAGGATGTACGGCTTCGAGCGGGCCGAGGAGATGGTCGGGCTTCGGCTGGGAGACCTCATCCCGCCGGAGGTTCCGGAGAACATCGAGTTTCTCAAAGGGGCGATGTTCAACGGCTACAAAGTCACCGACTCCGAGTCGCGTGAGATAGACCGATGGGGCGAGACGAAGTACTTCCTCAATAACTTCGTCGGCTTCATCGAGGACGGGCGGCTCGTGCGTATATGGGGGACGCAGCGCGACATAACCGAAAGGAAGCTCGCCGAGAAGGCGCTTCGCGAGGCCGAGGAGAAGTATCGTGGCATCTTCGAGAACTCGATCGAGGGTATATACCAGTCCACCCCCGAGGGGCAGCTCCTCACAGCGAATCCGGCGTTGGCGCGGATGCTCGGCTACGACACGCCGGAGTCGCTCATAGCGTCCGTGACCGACATCGCGGAGCAAGTTTATGTGGATCCCGCACGCCGGGAGGAATTCAAAAGCCTCGCCCGCGGCCACGACTCCGTCACCGGCTTCGAGGTCGAGATGCGCCGGAGAGGCGGGGGGTCGGTGTGGGTCTCCGTCGCCGGGCGCGTCGTCCGAGGCCCGGACGGGGAGGCCATCGGCTATGAAGGTACGATGGAGGACGTCACCGCGAGGAAGGAGGCCGAAGACGCCCTCAGGCAGAGCGAGGCTTTGTACCGATCCGTCGTCGAGAACGCGACCGAGAACATCTTCGTCGTGGATGCCGCGACGAAGCATATCCTTGAGGCGAACGATGCCCTCGGCGGCTCGCTCGGGTACTCCGCCGAGGAGCTTCGGCACATGACGCTTTATGACCTCGTCGCCCACGACAGGGACGAGGTGGACGCGAATATGGGGCGCATCGTCGCGGACGGCGGAATGAGGATCGGGGAGCGTTTCTATCGCCGGAGGGATGGCACCCACGCCACCGTCGAGGTCGGGACGAGCTTGATCCCGTACCGGGGGCGCGACGCGGTGTGCATAGTCGCCCACGATGTCACCGAGCGGAAGCGAGCCGAGAAGGCGCTCGGTGAGATACGCGAGGCCGAGCGGCGGAGGATCTCACGCGACCTCCACGACAGCGTCCTTCAAGACCTCACATACACCCTCCAGTCAATGCAGCTCGAACGAAGAATACGCGGCGAGAGGCGCGCGGAGGAGGGAAAGCAAATAGATGCGCTTCGCCGGGCGGTCGGCGGCCTCCGCGACGCCATATACGACCTCCGCCTCGAAAGCGTCCGAGAGCAAACCCTCGCCAGATCCATCGAATCCCTCGTCGAGCTGAATCGCCAAATGGCGCCCGAAAGAACTATCGAGTTCTCCGTCGCCGCCGATTTCCCGAAGGATTTGTGGGGACTCGGGGCGGCGGAGGTCTCGCGCGTCGCACAGGAAGCTCTCGCCAACGTGAGGCGCCACTCCGGGGCAAAAAGAGCTTCCGTCTCCCTCTCCGTCGAAGGTGGCGAGGCGGTTCTCGAAGTCGCCGATGACGGGAAGGGTTTCGAGCGGAGCAGTCTTTCGGGGGTCGGGCTCTCGAGCATGCGCGAGCGGGCCGAGGCATTGGGGGGGCGCATCGAGGTCGAGAGCGGAGTGGGGGAGGGGACGCGCGTCGTCCTCAGAGTTTCCATGGCGGAGCTTTGGGATGCGGGGCGGATAACTTGATCCCTCGCCACCGTGAATTTATAGTTAGAGTATAGGAATAGATATTTTTGGGAGCGGAACTTTGGAGAAGGTGAAGACGAAGCGTATTTTCCTGGTGGAGGATCACTCATCCTTCCGCCAGTCTCTGGCGATGATGTTCGACATGGAGGACGGCTTCGAGGTCGCCGGACAGGCGGGATCCCTCGCCGAGGCGAGGAAAGTCGCCTCGAAGCTCGCGGAGGACGACATTGACCTCGGCGTCCTCGACCTCAATCTGCCCGACGGCGAGGGTATGGATCTCATCGCCGAGTTCCGCGAGAGAAACCCCGAATTCGCCGCGCTCATCCTCACCGCGAGCCTCGACCGGGCCGAACACGCCCGCGCTGTCGAGGCCGGAGCCGGAGCCGTCCTCCACAAAGCGGCCGACCTCGACGAAATCGTGGAGTATTTGAAACGGCTCTCGGAGGGCGAAACCCTCATCCCGCCGGAGGAACTCGTCGAGATGATCCGTCTCGCAAACCAGGATCGCGAACAGGAACGGAAAGTCAAAGAGAACATCGAGCGCCTGACAAGGCGCGAAATTCAAGTCCTCGAAGCCCTCTCCGATGGACTGAGCAACAAAGGCATCGCCGAATACCTCCACATGAGCGTGGACACCGAGCGAACCCACATGGTCAATATTTTGAACAAACTCGGAGCGCACTCGCGCCTCCAAGCCCTCGTCTTCGCCGCCCGATACGGCCTCGTGGAGATAAAACGCCGGTAAGCGCGCCTCGCTCGCTTGTCAGCTAAAAACCGTGGTCGGCATACTTTGCCGAGGCATCGGCCCCAAAAATGCTGAAAGTGAAGCGGGCTGACATACGCTTTCGGAAAGGCTCACCCTTCCGAAAGTCTCCCCTCGCATATGTATTCCGCCGGGCCGCTCATGTGGACGGGGGAGCCTTCTCCGCGCCACTCGACTTCCACGACGCCGCCGTCGAGGTGGGCTTTTATGGGGCCGGACACGAGGTTTCGGTGGATGGCGGCGACCGCTGCCGCGCACGACCCGGATCCGGAGGCGAGCGTCTCTCCCGAACCCCTTTCCCATATCCGCATCCTTATGTCGTGCCTCCCGCGGATGTGGACGAACTCGGCGTTCGTGCCTTCGGGGAAGTTCTCCCGATCCCTTTCCACCCGAGGCCCGAGCAGCCCGAGATTCAATGTCTCGATCTCCGGCTTGTTTTCGAGAAAAGCGACCGCATGCGGATTTCCCATCGAAACCCGCAAAAAAGTGTGCGGCCCGGACGCCGCCTCACCCTCGAAAGCCGGAGGCCCCATATCCACCCGCGACGAGCCGTCGGAGTGAAGCACGACGTTCTTCACCCCCGCCCCCGTCTCGACGGCGAGTTCGTTCGACCGGAGGAGTCCTTTGTCCCTCGCGTACCGAGCGAGACACCGGATGCCGTTGCCGCACATCTCCGAAGGCGAGCCGTCCGAATTGAAATAAATCATGCGGATGTCGGCGGACTCGGACGGTGCGGGAACCAAAATCCCATCTGCCCCGACCCCGAAGTGGCGATCACAAACCCTCCGGGCGACCTCCGAAAGCTCGCGCCCGTCCGCCTCGCCATAGTCGAGGATGATGAAGTCGTTGCCGCATCCGTGCATTTTCGTGAATTCCATTCCGGGCATTTTATACGGAATTCGGATCGTCCGGGTCGCTCCGCTCCGCTCGCTTTGGAAGTCGGGAAATGCCCGGAGGCGGAGGCGATGCGTCCGCTGTCGAAGCACCCTCCTCCCGCGGCGAGCCGCTTCGCTCCGGGGAGCCGGGAGTGGGGAAAGGCTCGAAGCCGATGCACACGCCATCAAACGCTCCCACCCACGGTGAGAGACTCCTCCGGGCGAGAAAGCGGAAAGCCGCCGGAGAGCGCGAGCCGCGCGCGAAGTCCCGGAGAGAGGGAGCCGGAGGCGAACCGCTCTCCCGACACGCGGCACCGCCGACACGCGGCACCGCCGACACGCGGCACCGCCGACACGCGGCACCGCCGACACGCGGCACCGCCGACACGCGGCACCGCCGACCCGCGGCACCGCCGACAC
>JACDAJ010000299.1 GCA_013695475.1 Rubrobacter sp.
TCCGATCCTCCCTCGAAAAGGCCGGATGGAATGTCGTCGAGACGCTCGAGATCCCGGCGGGCGAGGCATCGAAGAGCCTCGGGGCGTATGCCGATATTCTTCGCTCCCTCGCCCGGGCGAACCTCGCCCGCGACGCGACGCTCCTCGCGCTCGGGGGCGGGGTCGTCGGCGACCTCGGCGGCTTCGTCGCGGCGACGTACATGCGCGGGATAAAGCTCGCCATGCTCCCGACGAGCCTCCTCGCGATGGTGGATTCCTCCGTCGGCGGGAAAACCGGCCTCGACCTCCCCGAAGGCAAAAACCTCGTCGGCGCCTTCCTCCAGCCCGAGATAGTCGCCGCGAACCTCGACTTCCTCACCACCCTCCCCGAAAACGAAACCTCGAACGGACTCGCCGAAACCATAAAAATGGGCCTCCTCGCCGGACGCGAATACCTCACCGACCTCCTCGCCGTCCCCGACGCACTCGCCGGAGATCCCGACTCCCTCGAAAAACTCATAATACACGCGGTGAGATACAAAGCGGAGGTCGTCGCCTCCGACGAGCGGGAGGGCGGTGTTCGGGCGGTCCTCAATTACGGACACACCATCGGACATGCGATCGAGGCGGTGTCGGGATACGGGATGTCCCACGGGGAGGCGATATCCGTCGGAATGTGCGCGGCGGCGAGGCTCGGTCGAAGGAAGCTCGGCGCGGATTTCGTCGAGCTCCACGAGGAATTACTGGCGTCAGCGAGGCTCCCGACGACCATTCCCGCGGACATCCACCCGGACGGGGTCATATCGGCGATGGGGCGGGACAAAAAGCGAGGCTCGGAAGGCGGCCACAAGTTCGTCCTCCTCGAAGAGCCGGGGAGTCCGAGGTGGGGGGTCGCCGTCTCGGACGGGGAAGTGCGGGAAACTTTGGAGGAGGGAAGATGAAGAGAATATCCGTTCTCAACGGGGTGAACCTCGGCGCTCTCGGGACGCGGAGGCCCGAGGTATACGGGAGCCGGACGCTCGCGGACATCGAAGAGTGGATTTCGGCGGAGTTCCCCGGCGGCGTCGAGTTCGACTTCCGCCAGACGGACTACGAGGGCGAGATGGTCGGGTGGGTGAGGGAGGCGGGGCGTTCTTCCGACGGGCTCGTCATAAATCCCGGCGCGTGGACGCATTATTCGTACGCGCTCCACGACGCGCTCGAGGCCGTCGAGGTCCCGAAGGTCGAGGCGCATCTCTCGAACATCCACGCCAGGGAAGACTGGCGGCGGCATTCGGTGGTTTCCCCGGCGGTGGACGCGACGGTCGTGGGGATGGGGGTATTCGGGTACAAAGTCGCGGTGTCGTATGTTTTGGAGCGGCTCGGGCGGGTGTGATGGCGGATTTCGCGAGGGTCATTCCTCACGGGGCCCGCCCTCAGCCCCCGGTTGAGGCGGCGAGTGGTTTGACTTGGCTCTCGATCTCCGCTCCGCTCCGCATTTTGGCGAGTTCCTTGTCGTAGTGGGCTTGCATGTTGATCCAGTATCCGTCGGAGAGGCCGAAATAGCGCGAAAGGCGAAGCGCGGTGTCGGCGGAGATGGAGCGCCGCTCGCGTATTATCTCGTAGACGCGGGGCGCGGGAACGGCTATGTCCTTCGCGAGCTTGTAGCGGCTGATTCCCATAGGCTCCAAAAACTCCCTGCGAAGCACTCCGCCCGGATGCACAGGCGGCTCCACTCTTCTCGTCGTATCTTCCACCGTCATTCCTCCTAATGATAGTCCACAATCTCCACGTCGTAAGCGTCTCCATCTTCCCAGGCGAAACAAAGCCGAAGCTGCTGATTGACCCTCACCGCATATTGCCCCCGACGGTCGCCGCCGAGAGCCTTCATTTGGTTTCCAGGCGGAACGGCCATATCCTCTATCCGCTCGGCGGCGTTGAGCTGCGACAGCTTGTCAAGCGCCCGAACCTTCGCATTCTGGGGGAATCCCCTCGGCGCGCCGCCCTCGAAGAGCCTCCTTGTGGTTTTGTCCGCGAAGCCCCTTATCGCCATAACCATACATTGTCGCACGACGTTAACAACGTGAGCCGTGAACCATTGCGGCGGACAATGCCTTCTCCGGGGGTTCGGGAAAGCGGGCGACATGTGCGATAATAGCGCGGCTCCGGGCCGGGACTGAAGGGAATCGGCCGGAACCCCGTCGGGAAGGCGTGTTCCATCCGGTGCTTCGAAAGGTGTCTCACAAGTTGTTTCATAGGAAGAGGACGGCATGATCTCCACAAACCAGTTCAAAAACGGCAGCGCCATCCGCGTTGACGGCAAGCGGTTCACCATCCAATATTTCCAGCACGTCAAACCCGGAAAAGGAGCCGCCTTCGTCCGCACGAAACTCCGGAACATGGACTCCGGCGCGACCGTCGAGAAAACCTTCCGGGCGGGTGAGAAAGTGGACTCCATCCGGGCCGAGTCGCGTCCGATGACGTATCTTTACCAGGATGGCGACCTCCACTATTTCATGGACACCGACACGTACGAGCAAACCCCCATCCCACAGGAAGTCATCGGCGAGAACGCGGGCTTCATCACCGCGAACGGAACCGTGAGTGTGCTTTCGGCGGACGGGGAGGTCATAAGCGTCGAGCCTCCGGCGCATGTGGATCTCGAAGTGTCGCAGACCGACCCCGGACTGAAGGGCGACACCGCGCAGGGCGGCTCGAAGCCCGCGACTCTGGAGACGGGACTCACGGTTCAAGTTCCGCTCTTCGTCAATACCGGGGACCATGTGCGGGTGGACACGCGCTCGCGGGAGTATCTGACGAGGGTTTGAGCTTGAGACGGAGAAGCGCGAGGAAACAGGCGTTCTTGTTGCTTTACCAGAGCGACGTGAACGAGTCTTCGATGGGCGACGCCATCGAACGGTGGAGCGAATACCGCGGCGAACCCGACGCATACGCCATCCGGCTCACACGCGGCGTCGAGCGGGAAAAGGAAGAACTCGACCGGATGCTCACGGGAGTCTCGGTCGGGTGGCCCGTCCACCGGATGACGGTCATTGACCGGGCGATCATGCGCCTCGCCCTCTTCGAGATGCTCCACGTCGAGGACGTCCCCGCCGAGGTCGCGATAAACGAGGCGGTCGAGATCGCGACGGGATTCTCGGGCGACGAGTCGCCCTCGTTCGTCGGCGGCGTACTCCGCGGGGCGAAGTCGCAGTTCGGCGAGAAGGTCGAGCATGGCTGAAAAGAAGGCGACGGCGAACGAAGTCCGGTGGGAGAGCCACCGCCGCACCTTCGAGAAATACCTCGAAGGACTCCGCTTCACCGAAGAGCCGGAACTCGAGAATTTGCAAACCGCGATGCGCTATTCGATGCTCGCCGGAGGAAAGCGCGTCCGCCCGACTCTTTGCATGGAGACGGCGTGGGTTCTCGGGGCCGAGCCGGAGACGGTTCTTCCTTCGGCGGCGGCCATCGAACTCATCCACACGTACTCGCTCATCCACGACGACCTCCCCGCGATGGACGACGACGATTTCCGAAGAGGCCGTCCGACAGCCCATAAAAAGTTCGGGGAGGCGATGGCGATCCTCGCCGGGGACGCTTTTTTCGGCGAGGCTCTCACCCTCATCACCATCCATCAAAAAGGGAGCGAGCGGCAAATCCTCGGGGTCGTTCAGGAACTCGCGAGTTCGACCGGGGTGAACGGGATGGTCGGCGGGCAAGTCATGGACATCGGGCATACCGGAGTCGGGGGCGATGCCGACCCGCGCACGTTGTCCATGATCCACAAATACAAAACGGGCGCCCTCATAAAATCCTCGGCCCGCATCGGAGCCATCCTCGCCGGAGCCGACGACGAAGCGAAAGACGCCGTCTCCGAATACGCCGACGAACTCGGGCTGTGCTTCCAAATAGTGGACGACCTTTTGAACGCGACGGCGACGGCGGAGGAACTCGGCAAAAGCGCGGGGAGCGACGCGGAGCTTGGGAAGGCGACGTTCGTGGGCGTATACGGCCTCGAAGGGGCGAGCCGGGAGGCCGACGAGTCGGTCGAGCGGGCGATGTCGGCCCTTTCGAAGGTGGACGGCGACACGTCGGGACTCCGGGATCTCGCCCTCTTCGTCCGGCACCGGGGAAGTTAGAAAACCCGGCATGGCACGGAATCCGGTCGAGAAAATCGGCGTTCGCCGCACACTCCGCGCCGCCGTCGGGATATTTCATCGGAAAGTCCCCTCGCCGAGTCCTCTTCACGAAGCCACGGACGGGCGTGTCGCGGAGAACGCGGTTCCGGTCCCCCGGAGTCGTCGGCGCGAAAGCGAAGCCACAAAGGCTCGACGCCTTTCCCACCATGACCGGAAGCATCCGGGCGGACAGCGAGATCGTCACGAAGTCCGGCACTCGCTCCTCTCGGACAAACCCATCTCCGCCCACCCGGACTCGGCATGAATGCGAAGCCGCAAAGGCTCGATGCTTTTCTCGTCGAGCGCGGACTCATCATGGCCGGAATCGTCCGCTCGGATGGAGAGGTCGCCCCGAAGTCCGGCGTTCGCCTCTCATCGAGCAAACCCCTCACCGTCCATCCGGCGGAGTCGGCGTGAAGTCTGACGCGCAAAGGCTCGACACCCTCCTCGTAGAGCGCGGCCTCGCCGAGAACCGGAGCCGCGCGCAAGCCGTGATCATGGCCGGAAGCGTCCGCGTGGACGGTGAGGTCGTCACGAAATCCGGCACCCGATATACCCCGGACAAAGAACTCTCCGTCGAATCGGGGGATAAATTCGTCTCCCGAGCCGGAGAAAAACTCGACGCCGCCCTCGAAGAATTCGGCGTCCCGGTCGAGGGCCGCCTTTGCGTGGACGCGGGAGCCTCGACGGGCGGCTTCACCGACGCGCTTCTCCAAAGGGGAGCCGCCGGGGTCGTCGCGGTGGACGTGGGATACGGGCAGCTCGACTGGAAAGTGCGGAGCGACGAGCGCGTCCGGGTCATGGAGAGGACGAACGTGCGCCACCTCTCCGGCGACGAACTCCCCTTCGCCCCCGACCTCCTCGTCGCCGACCTCTCGTTCATATCACTCGACGTCGCGCTCGGGAACCTTCTCTCGACGACGGCTTCGCTCACCGAGGCGGTCGTCCTCGTGAAGCCGCAGTTCGAGGCTGGGAGGGAGCATGTCGGGCGGGGCGGCGTCGTCAAAGACGAGGCGGTTCATGAGGGGGTCATGTTTTCGGTGGCGGAGTCGTTGTCCGGGCGTGGATTCGGGGCGGTCGGTGTGATGCGCTCCCCGGTCGCCGGAAGGAAGTCCGGGAACCGGGAGTACGTGATGCGGCTCTTTCGCGGATCGGAAAACTCCCTCGACATCGAGGCGAAAGTTCGGGGGGTCGTCCGTGGAGAATAAAATCCGGCGGGCGTGCGTCCTCGTGAGTCCGAAGGTGGGCGAGGGGTATGTGAAGCGGATGGTCGCGGCGCTCGAGAAGCACGGGGTCGAGGTCGCGGAGGTTCGTATGAACGGCGAGCCGGACGGCGACTCGGGGGCGGATGTCGTGTTCGTGCTCGGCGGGGACGGGACGATGCTCCGGGCGTCGAGGATTTATCCGGGAAAGGTTCTTCTCGGGGTGAACTTCGGGCGGGTCGGGTTCATGAGCGGGATGCAGCCGGAGGAGATGGAGGCCGGGGTCGAGAAAATAGTCGGTGGCGGGCTTCACGTTCAGGAATACCGGAAGCTCGACGTGCGGGTCGGCGACGGCGAGTGGCGCACGGCGGCTAACGAGGCCGCGATGCTCAAAAAGGAGACGCACCATATCATCTCCGTCGAGCTTTCCATCAGCGGCGAGGAGCTTTTCGATTTCCGGTGCGACGGGTTCATCGCGGCGACGCCACTCGGCTCGACGGCGTATTCGCTCTCGGTGGGGGGGCCGATCGTGGCCGGGGACGCGCAATGTTATGTGCTCGTGCCGATCGCGCCCCACGCGCTCGTGAGCCGCCCGCTCGTCCTCGGCGAGGATCAAATAACGAAGCTCACGCTCTCCGAGAGGGAGGCGGTTCTCTCCCTCGACGGGGGCGACACGGTGAGCCTCCGGTCGGGGGACGTGGTCGAAATAAGGCTCTCGGAAGAAAGCGTTAAAATAGGCCGGACCGACGAATGGACGTGGTGGCGAGCGGTGCGGAGGACGTTCCTCTGACCGTCGCCAGCGAGGGGATTTGCGTGCGTGTGGGGTCTTCCACGAAAACCAAGCGTCTCCAAGCTATGATCGAAGCTCACGCCAATGGAACGGCGCGGATGGGATCCCCACCCGCCCGACCTTCCGGGGACGTACGCCGAAACGCCTTCGCCTTCCATCACAGCGGATCGCGGAAATGCCGAGCCTTCGTAACCCGAGCTTCGGGAAATACTTTCCCGGACGGAGCCTCGCTGGCGAAGTGGAACCGCCCGGCGCAAAAGGTGAGGCCATGATCTCCGAACTCTCCGTCGAGAATATCGCCCTCATCGAATCGGCGACCCTCCGCCTCGAACCGGGCATGAACGCGATCACAGGCGAGACGGGAGCCGGGAAAACCCTCCTCGCAACCTCCCTCCAACTTCTCCTCGGTGGCCGCGCCCGCTCCGAAACCGTCCGCTCCGGCTCGAAACGCGCCTCCGTCGAAGGCGTTTTCATCCTCCCCGAAGAAAACCGCGACGAGATTCTCTCGGAGGCTCTCGGGGATTTGTCGGAGGAGGTCGAGGCCGAGGAAGGCGGGGAGATCGTCCTTCGGCGCACGGTGACGGAAGAAGGACGCTCCCGCTGCTATGTCGGCGGCGTGGCCGTCCCGGTGAAGGCTCTCGCCTCGCTCGGGGAACACCTCGTCTCGTATCACAGCCAGCGCGAGCAAGCCCGACTCACCGAACCGAACGAGCAACTCGCGATTTTGGACGACTTCCTCGACAAGAAATCCCACACAGCGAAGACGGAACTCGCCGGACTGTGGCGCTCCCTCCAAAAAGACCGACGCGAACTCGATGAGATGCGGACATCCTCCGAGGCGCGTCTCCGGGAGGTGGATTTCCTCCGCTACCAGGTCGAGGAGATCGAAGCCGCCGGATTCTCCGCCGAGGAACTCGACGAACTCCACCGCGACCGCGACCGCCTCCGAAACATCACCGACCTCCTCGAATCGGCCGCCTCGGCGTCGTCCGCCCTCTCCCCCGAGGAAGAAGGCTCCGGCGCGGTCGAGGCGACGGCGAGCGCGGCCTCCGAACTCGAAGGCGCCACCCGATACGACGAAAGCCTTTCACCTCTCCTCGAACGTTTGAA
>JACDAJ010000305.1 GCA_013695475.1 Rubrobacter sp.
TTTGAGCGGCGATAAGAAAGTGGATGTAGTCCAGTTCGTCGGCCTTGGGTGGGTTCATCGTCTCCGCACTCCCGCTCGTGATGCTCCGGCTATCCCACTATACCCCTGCTCAACTGCGTAAGTCCTATCCTCATCCGAAGCTCACCCCGAGCGCGAAGCCCGCGATGGCGTACATGACGATGGTTATGAGGATGATGGCGATGATGTTCAGCCACACTCCCGCCCGAACCATTTGGAGGATCGTGACGTGGCCGGAACCGAATACGATGGCGTTCGGGGGGGTGGCGACGGGGAGCATGAACGCGCATGAGGCGGCGAGCGCGGCGGGGACGACGAGGAGGAGCGGGTCGAGGTCCACGCCGACCGCCACCCCGCCGAAGATGGGGAGGAGCGCCGCGGCGGTCGCGGTATTGCTCGTCAGTTCGGTGAGGAAGATGACGGCGGCGGTCACGGCCACGACGAAGAGGATGATCGGTATTCCGGCAAGCCCGCCGAACTGGTCGCCGATCCACACATCCACACCTGTCTCGGATATCGCCGCCGCCAAACTCAGCCCACCCCCGAAGAGAAGAAGCACGCCCCACGGAAGCTGCGCCGCCGTCTTCCAGTCGAGCGCGAAAACCCCGTTGCGCCAATCCACCGGAATCGCGAACAGCGCGATGGCCGCCGCGATGGCGATGCCCGCGTCCTCCAAACCGCCGAGGAAAGGAATGTTCGCGAGAAGCTGGCGGAAAACCCAGAAAAACGCCGTGGTTATAAAGATGGCGAGGACGATCTTCTCGCCCCGGCTCACCGAACCCATCTCCCGAAGCTGCCCCCGGATAAGCTCCCGCCCGCCGGAAATCTCGGTTATCTCCGGCGGATAAACGAAGCGCGTGAGGACGACCCACGTTATGAAAAGGAACACGACCGAGAGCGGGAGGCCGACGATCATCCACTGCGCGAACCCGATGTTTATGTCGTACGTTTCCTGCAAAAACCCGGCCATGAACAAGTTCGGGGGAGTCCCGATGAGCGTGGCGAGGGAGCCGATGCTCGCGGCGTACGCGATCGCGAGCATGAGGCACACCGCGAAGTTCGAGGCTCCGGCTCCGGTGAGGTTCTCCTCGGAATCATCGAGGACGAGGCCGAGGACGGAGAGGCCGATGGGGAGCATCATCACGGTGGTCGCCGTGTTCGACACCCACATGCTCAAAAAGGCGGTGGCGATCATGAACCCGCCGACGACGCGCACCGGGTTCGTCCCGACCGCCGTGATAGTGAGGAGCGCGATCCTCCGGTGAAGCCCCCATCTTTGCATAGCGAGCGCGATCATAAACCCGCCCATGAAAAGGAAAATAATGTCGCTCGCATACGGCGCGGTCGCGTCCCCGATCTCCACCGCCCCGAACAGCGGAAACAATGCGATCGGAAGAAGCGCCGTCGCCGCGAGCGGAAGCGCCTCCGTCACCCACCAAACCGCCATGAGAACCGCCACCGAAACGACCGCCACACCCTCCGGCGAAAGCCCGCCCTCCCCCGTCGGAAGAAGAAAGTACGCGGCGACAGCGAGCGCGGGGCCGAGGAACCTCCCAACCCATGCGCGGGTGGAAACCCGCGACTCCTCGACGGCATCGCCCATCTCCGGGGTGTCGGCGAGGTTCTCGCTCCGCTCCCCGTCTCGCATGTCATCGTTCCCTCGCCCGTCGGACATGGATTTCGCCTCCTTCGCAATTCCCGCTTTCTCGAAGGAGAAAGATTATCAGAATTTCGCCTCGGCATGGAAGGTCGCTTCGCTCCGGTTATTGGTTGTTGGTTTTTGGTTATTGGGAAATGCCGATGGTCGGGGCGATTCGGCTTCGGGAGAGAGTTCGGGCGAGGTCGGGAGGCTTGCCGCTTCGCCGCGAACCTCGCCTTTTCCCGGGAAACGAAGGCTGCGAAGTCATATGGAATCCGGGTGAATGGTTCCGTCGCCCGCCTCGGAGGCGGCTTCGCCGGGAGCGACTTTCCGGCTCCCGCACAGGCAAGGATGCGAAGTCGTTGCCCGCATTCCGCATCATGGTTCTCACCGGCGCATATGCCTCGCGCCTTTTCCCGGAAACACGGCGATGGAATTCGCTCCGGACGCGAAGGCCCCGGCATGGAAGGTCGGAGGGGGATTCACTCGCCGCGTTTCAGTGAGCCGCTTTTTGTTTTTCGGCTATCGGGAGCGTATCGCCTCGACGACGGCCTCGCCGAAATCCCCGGTCGTCGCTTTCCCGCCGAGATCCGGTGTGAGCGGCGCTTCGTCCGATGAAAGCACCGTTTCGACGGCTTCCATCACCGCCGCGCCCGCCTTTTCCTCGCCGAGGTGGTCGAGCATCATCGCCGCCGACCATATTTGCCCGGTGGGGTTCGCGATCCCTTTTCCGGCGATGTCCGGGGCGCTTCCGTGGACGGGTTCGAACATCGAGGGGAAGCGGCGTTCGGGGTCAATGTTCGCGGACGGGGCGACGGCGATGGTTCCCGTCACGCCCGGCCCGAGATCGGAGAGGATGTCCCCGAAAAGATTCGATCCCACAACCACGTCGAACCTCTCCGGTGTCATCACGAACCGCGCCGCGAGGATGTCTATATGGTATTCGTCGGTCGAAGTTTCCGGGTACTCGGAGGAAATATCGCGGAATCTCTCGTCCCAATACGGCATCGAGTAGTATATCCCGTTCGATTTCGTCGCCGAGGTTACGTGCCTCCTTCCGAGGCGTTCGGCGAGGTCGAAGGCGTATCGGAGGATCCGGTCGCATCCACGCCGGGTGAAGACGGAGGTTTGGAGAACCATCTCCGACGGCGTGCCTTCGCCGGAGCGTCCGCCGAGGCGCGAGTATTCGCCCTCGGTGTTCTCGCGCACGATCCAGAAATCAATATCCCCCGGCTCCTTGTCGCGGAGCGGAGACTTTATGCCGGGAAGAAGTCGGACGGGACGGAGGTTCACATATTGGTCGAACTCCCGCCGGATGGGAATGAGAAGCCCCCACAAAGAAACGTGGTCCGGAACCCCCGGAAACCCGACCGCCCCGAGGAAAATAGCGTCGTGACCGGCAAGCTGCGAGATGCCGTCCTCGGGCATCATCCGCCCGGTTTGCTTATATGTCTCGCAACTCCACCCGAAATGCCGGAACTCGAAAGAGATGTCGAATTTATCCCCGGCGGCTTCGAGGACGCGAATCGCCGTCGGCACGACCTCCTTGCCGATGCCGTCTCCCGGTATCACCGCGATCTCATACCCGCCCATGCTTCTCCCCGATCTCTCGCCAAAAGCTACGCGAAGCGTACAGAAAATGTTCTTTCGACGCCGATGGGCAAAGGATCACAACGAGTCCGGGTGAATGGTTCCATCGGGGCGGGAGGCGCGTCGCCCCGCTTTGCCGCGAAGCGCGATTCGCGCTTTTTCCTGATTCCCGGCAACGAAAGCCGCGAAGTCATCACCCGGATTTCGCATGAATCTTTCGCCGGGCCGCGAACCGAACTATGTCGGGTGGGAGCCATCACCGCCGCACTCTCCGCGATGCGCTCGTCTGACGGAGG
>JACDAJ010000028.1 GCA_013695475.1 Rubrobacter sp.
CGTCGGTTTTTGGCCGTATAGTTTCTCTTTCTGGAAGCCGCTCGTCGCCGGAATCGTCGGAGCGGGACTCGCGTACTCCGCGAAGCTCGCGCTCCCCTCCATCGGCCTCATATTCACGGTCGGGATGGTCGGAGCCGTTTTCGGAGTCGCGTTCCTCGCCCTCCTCCTCGCCTTCGGCCTCACCGCAACCGACCGGGAGTTCATCGGAGCATTTTGGAACGTGGCGAAGAAATACCTTCCGGCGAGGTTCCGCGATGGATGAAGTAATGCGACGCTCACCGAGCGGGTTTCATATGTGGGAGCGTGAGATCGCTTCGCTTCGTGAGGGCGTTCTTCGGGAATTCGCGGTGGCTTGCGCGAGGATTTATTCTCGGAGGAGCCGGGTTTCAGGTTTCAGGTTTCAGGTTTCAGGAAAAACGTCCGATGGCGTGTCCCGGACAGGAAGCCGAACGTCTTCGAGACGACTTTCTTTGTCGGCGAGGGGCGGGTGGAGAAAACCTGAAACCCATGACCCGCCACCCTCATCCCTCACGAAACCCGAGGTCACGACCTCACGAAGCGGGCGAGAGCGAGCGTCTCACGAAGCGAAGCGCCTCACGAAGCGAGCGAAAGCGAGCGTCTCACGAAGCGAAGCGCCTCACGAAAAGCGAAAGCCTCGAAACATCCACCGGGAATCGCCATGAAAGTCCTTTATATCGCGGGGTTCGGGCGGAGCGGTTCGACCATCCTCGCGAACTCGCTCGGGCAAATTGACGGCTTTTTCTCCGGCGGTGAGATGAACTTCATATGGAAGCACGCCCTCATCGAAAATAGATTGTGCGGGTGCGGGAAGCCATCGCGTGAATGCCCTGTGTGGAACGCGGTTTTCGACGAAGCATTCGGCGGTATGGAGAACGTGGACGCCCGCGAGATCATGCGTCTCCAATTTTCCGGTGCGAGAACTCGCCACATCCCACAAATGCTCACCGAGTCCGGGAGACGAAAGCTCGAAGCGCGGATGGGGAAGTTTTTGACTTCCTCCGCTCGACTTTACGAGGCGGTGAAGTCCGTGGCGAACAGCCGCGTCATCGTGGATTCATCGAAGGAACCCGCGTACGGGCGGGCGATCGCCATGATCCCGGAGGTGGATCTCCGCGTCCTCCATCTCGTGCGCGACCCGAGGGCGGCGGCGTACTCGTGGCTGAAAAAGAAGGAACAGCCCGACAGCGAAGACCGCGAGTTCATGCACCAGAAAAGCGCGACCGACAGCGCGGTTCTCTGGGACGCATGGAATATTTCCACCGAAGCGATGTGGCGACGCTCATCGGGCGGCAAATATATGCGCCTCCGCTACGAGGATTTCATCGCCGCGCCGAAGGAGAGCTTCCGAAGCATCCTCGACTTCATCGGAGAGCCGGATCCGGAGCTTCCGCTCGCCGGAGAAAACGAAGTGAAGCTCGGCGTGAGCCACACGGTTTCGGGGAATCCGAACCGCTTCGACACGGGTTCGGTCGAGCTTCGTCCCGACGACCGATGGAAAACGGAGATGGCGGCGGGGGATCGGAACGTCGTCACTTCTTTGACTTTTCCGCTTTTGGCGCGGTATGGGTATCTCGGGAAGGCGTCGCCTAAAAACTGAAGCTGTACCGTTGCTCTTTCCACGGGTCGCCATAGCTGTGATACCCGTTCTCCTCCCAGAAACCGGGGCGATCATCGGCCAAAAACTCGATGCCCCGAAGCCACTTCGCGCTCTTCCACGCATAAAGTCGCGGTATGACGAGCCGCATCGGATACCCGTGCGAAACTTCGAGCGGCTCCCCATTGTGGTGCGTCGCGAAAAGGACATCGTCCTCGTAAAGCTCCTCGACGGGGAGGTTCGTCGTGTATCCACCGTCGCAGAATGCGGAGAAGAATTTCGCCTCGGGCTTCGGCTTCGCTATGTCGAGGAGGGTTTTCGCGGGGACGCCCGACCACACGTTTCCGAGTTTGCTCCACGAAGTCACGCAGTGCATGTCCGCGAGGACTTCGACCGTCGGGAGTTCGTTCCATTCGTCCCACGAAAAGCGGATCGGATTTTCGACGAGGCCATCCATGGTGAAGTTCCATGTTTCGAGATCCGGGTCGGGAGTCGGGCCGTATGTCAGCACGGGCCACCGATCCCCGACGAGATATTGCCCCGGCGGGACTTTCTCTTTGCCCCTCGCGGTGTCTATCTCGATGCGTTCCATTAATACGTCGCCTCCCGAGGAAATGTCATCTCACGGGGGGGCGAGTTTAGCATGGGGCGAATGGCGAAACGCTCACTCCGCATTCGCCTCGACTTTCTCTTTCTCGGCCTTTTTCGTCGTCGGCTTTTTGCCGATGGAGACCATCTCCGGGGAGACTCCTTCTTCGGGGCCGTCGCCGAGTTCGGCGTCTTTGTATTTGTATACGCCCCGGCACGTGTGGCCGCCCGTCGTCCTTTTCTCGGTGTACGAGAGGGTGACGTTCGGGTTTATGGCGTTGACCATTGCTTTTTCGTACGTCGAGAAAGCGGCGCACGGTTTCACGTCCCAGCCGGGGACTCCGTCGTGGCCCATCCCGCCGAACCACGGGCATCGGTCGGCGTTTATTATGTATTGCCCGTCCTTCGTCTCCGTCAGCGTTATTTCGATGTCGAAGAAGCGGTTGGCGAGCATGACGACGTCCACAGTGTCTTTCATCGTTTTCACGCCGAGCTGCTCGCGGAGGCCGGAGCCTTGTTTTTCGCCGATCCGACTCATGGCGAGTTGTCCGACTTTCTGTCCATCGTAGCCGAGGTCGTCGGCGGCCCGGATCATCTCATCGAGGATGACCCCCGTCCCCGCACTCGCTGCTTTCCACTTGTACCACGTCGGCCCCGGAAGCCCGAGCTTCATCGCCCACTTCGCCAGAAAGAGCGGGAGTTTCGGAAGACCATAAACTTTGAGCCACTTCATGAGTGAACCTCTCGTTGCGGTTTTCAGTCGAAGCCCCATTATACCCGCCGCGCGGATTTCCTATGAGCCGCCGGGTTAAACTCCTCTCGATGAACCCGACGAACGAGCCGCCCCCGCCCCGGCATCCCCGCGACTTCCTCGACTCGACCGCCGGATACGCGGATGCTTTTTTTCAGCGTTTGTTCGTGAACCGGGTGGATTATGATTCCACATCGTGGGATGAAACCGTCCGGGAGGTGGAGAAAACCCTCGGTGGAAACGCGGCGAAAGTTCTTTCCGAACCCGCCCTCGAAAAAGCCGAGAGCGACGTGCGGAACCTCCTCGCGGACATCCCGCCGGACGAGGGGTTCCACAAAAAGTGGGCCGCCGACTCGCTCCTCGCCCGCTTCTCGTATCTCGCGTGTCGCCTCGTGAAACCCGAAGTCGCCGTCGAATCGGGTGTGGCTTATGGGGTATCGTCGGCGTTCATTCTCGCGGCGATGGAGGAGAATGGGTGGGGTCGTCTCCACAGCGTGGATCTCCGCCCGCTCCGCCGAAACACACGGCGTTTCCACGCCATCGCCGTCCCGGAGAAATCGAAGGAAAGATGGAGCTTCCACCCCGGTTCGAGCCGGAGGATACTCCCGAAACTTTTTTCCGAAATCGGCGGCGGCGAAATAGACTTCTTCCTCCACGACAGCCTTCACACACTCCGGAACATGCGCTTCGAGTTCGACGAAATATGGCCTCGCCTCCGCTCCGGCGGCCTCATCGTCGCCGATGACGTGGAGAGGAACGGAGCCTTCGGGGAACTGAAAAAGAAAGAGCCTTCCCTGTGGCGGGTCGTGAGAGATCGGGAGACGCATCCGCTCCACGGAAACAAAGCCCCCGTAACGTTCGGGGTGGTGGTGAAATAGCCGGGGAGCCTCTTCGCGGGGGCGGTGTGGTTCGTGAAAGTCGAAAGTTTTTCGGCCACGAAGTCCCTTTTCCGGCGGACGGTTTATGCGTTCGGTCGCCGTTATAATCCCGGTTCATGAAAACAGCCCCGACACCCGAGGTCATTGACCGTCTCAAAAAAGAATATCCCGACGCCGACACCGAACTCGAATGGTCGAACCCGCTCGAGCTTCTCGTGGCGGTGATCCTCTCGGCGCAATGCACCGACGTCCGCGTGAATCAAGTGACGGACTCACTCTTCGAGAAGTACCGCTCCGCCGAGGATTACGCCGCCGCCCCCCGCGAGGAACTCGAAGAAGACATCCGTCCGACGGGCTTTTTCCGAAACAAGGCGAAGTCCATTCAAGGCATGGCGCGTGCCGTCATCGAGGATCATGGGGGGGAGGTTCCGAGGACGATGCCCGAACTCGTGGCTTTGCCGGGTGTGGGGCGGAAGACGGCGAACGTCATTCTCGGGAACGTGTTCGGGGTGAACGAGGGGGTCGTCGTGGACACGCACGTGAAGCGGCTCTCGAACCGCCTCGGTTTCACGGACGAAGAGAACCCGGAGAAAGTGGAGCGCGACCTCATCCCGCTCGTCGGGGAGAAAGATCGGACTCTCTTCGCGCACCTCCTCATCTTCCACGGGCGGAGGATTTGCAAAGCCCGGAAGCCGCTTTGCCCGGATTGCCTCCTCAACGATATTTGTCCCTCGGCGGAAATTTAGGGAGTGGGGGGTCGGTATGCACTCGACTCTCTTTCCCGCGACGCATCCGCCCTCGCGCCCGATGGATTCCCGATGAATTCGAGATGACTCTCCGGCGACGGAAGCATCGCCCCCGAACTTTCCCCCCACTCCCGACTCCCGGTTCTCAAAAGCCTCCGGCTCCCTCTCTCCGGCGCTTCCCGAGTGGCTCCGCCTTCTCCGAAAGGCTTTCGCCTTCCGCGAGCGGAAGAGGCTCTCGCCGGGGTCGGGGGACGCTTCGACGGCGGAGCGAGCGGCTCCCGAGTCCCCGGAGCGGAGCGACCCGAGCGGAGCGACCCGAGCGGAGCGACATGGTGGCGCGGGGTTTGGGATTGTATGAAGATGGGGTTTCGGAAGGCGATTCGAGGAGGAGAGATGCTCGTCGAGCACATCATCGAGATTGACCAGTCGAGGCCGTTGGCGGAGGAGCCGGAGACCGGACATAATCGGTGGCACGAGTCGGTGGAGCCGGTGGCGGAGGTCGAGGTGGGGGATGTCGTCGTCTTCGAGACGCGGGACGCTTTCGATGGACAGCTTTCTCCTTCTTCGAGCGACGCCGATGTGGGGGGCCTCGACCTCGGGCCGGTGCATCCGTTGACGGGGCCGGTGTTCGTGAAGGAGGCGGAGGCCGGGGATCTCATCGAGGTCGAACTCGTGGATGTCGAGGCGGATCCGTGGGGGCAATGGGGATATACCGTCGAGGTTCCGGGCTTCGGCTTCCTCCGCGACGAGTTCCCCGACCCGTATATCGTCCATTGGCGGCTGCATGGGAACGAGTATGCGGAGTCGGATCAAATACCGGGCGTGCGCGTCCGATGCAATCCACACCCCGGCACTTTCGGCGTCGCCCCGAGCCGGGAACTCCGGGAACTCGCCACCCGCCGCGAAGCCGAACTCGCCGGACGCGGCGGCGTCGCCCTTCCGCCCGACGCGAACGGCGCGATCCCATCGAGCGAACCCGTCGCCTCCGAGGCGCTTCGGACGGTTCCGCCGCGCGAGAACGCGGGGAACATCGACATAAAGCAGTTCTCGCCCGGCGCGACGATGCTCATTCCCGTCCATGTTCCGGGCGCGCTCGTTTCGACGGGCGACGTCCATTTCGCGCAAGGAGATTGCGAGGCTTGCGGGACGGCCATCGAGATGCGCTCGCGGGTGGTCGTTCGTTTCAATCTTCGGAAAGGGGAGGCGGAGAGGCGTTCCATACGCGATCTCCAGTTTTACCGAGACGACTATTTCACCGCGCCGGAGATGGCGGTTCCGAGGCGTTTTTACGCGACGACGGGGATAAGCGTCCGGAAGGATGGCGTGAACGAGAGCGAGGATGTGAGCGTGGCGGCGAAGAACGCTCTTTTGAACATGATCGAGCATTTGGAGACGCGGGGATTCTCTCGCCAGCAGGCGTATGCGATATGCTCGGTGGCGGTGGATCTGCGGATAAGCCAGGTCGTGGACGTTCCGAACCTTCTCGTGTCGGCGCTTCTTCCGCTCGACATCTTCATGTGAGTTCATATAATCCGCCGAGATATGGAAACATGCGCGGGGGTGTGGCAGAGCGGACGAATGCGCTGGTCTTGAAAACCAGAGGCCGTAAAACGCCCGTGGGTTCAAATCCCACCGCCCCCGCCATATGTTGTGGACGCTTTCCTCGCAATGTCCGATCAATATTAATTTTTTTAAAAAATATTAAGATAATAGAGACTTCCGCGTTTGGAGTCTGTAAACTATGGGCAATTCTCAACGGAGAAGAATGCAGGCCGCTTGGAAGTAGAGTAAACAGAAGGAGGGACTCAATGAAGAAAGCTATTTTGCTGGCTGCGACAGCGATGTTCGCCGTTCTCATGATGGCGCCTGCAGCGTTTGCAGACGAGATGGACGACTCCACGATGATGGAGGATTCCATCATGATGGAGGACACGAGCATGGGCATGGAAGACGACACCATGATGATGGAAGACACGAGCATGGGCATGGAAGACGACATGGACGAAGAGGGAACCACCTCTGGCATGGGCACCGGCGACAGCGACCTGCCTGACAGCGGTGGCCCGGCCATTCTCTTGCCTGCGGCCGCTCTGCTCCTCGGGTCTGGTATCTTGACCTTCGCCGTTCTTCGGCGCAGGTAATAACCCGAAGAATTTTCGGGGTTCGCCTTCACGGGGACTTCGGTGAGACGGGGGAGAGCCTGCACTCCCCCGTTTTTTTGTGCGCTTTTTCCGCGAGGCGGCTTTCGGGCCGCTTCGCGTTTTCGTGCGGTGTATGCCTCGGGCGGTGTCCCGGCGCACATCTTTCGTGCTGTCTCGGCCTTTCCCGGCTGCGCCCTCGTGTACTATGCGGCGGTGTCGCGACGAAGCCCGGACGCATTCCACGGCTGGCGTTGCCTCCGAGAGGCGCGGCGAGCGTGGATGCGTGGCACGCCACGTCTCTGTGAAGATGCGCCGATGCGCGAATGCGCGGCTCTCCGTCCAAGTTTCGTGTCACTCTGGTCGGGAGGCGGAGTTTCCGCCCGCGTTTTCGCGGCGGAGCATGAAGACCTCGCGGCCGGGACGGCGAGCGACCGGGAGATCGGGGCATCACGAAGCTCCGCGTGGCACCACACGAAGGCCACGCAAACGGCCAGGGTTCCGCACAATATGCCCAGAAAAACGGAAATCTCTGGAAGTGGCATTCAAAACGGAAACCTCCGGAAGTGGCATTCCACTCGCCCCGGACGCGCCCGCGAGGGCGAGCGTCCACAGCAAGTTCGTTATGCCTTCGACCCTTTCGCCGCCGGGGTTGAAGACGAGACCGTCGCCCGCGAGGGGGCTCCGTGCATACCGGAAGGGAACAAAGGCGTCCTCGTTGAGGACGGCGGCGTATCGCGCCCGGTACACGAAAAACAACGCCATCGCCCCGGCGGCGACAAAAACGCCGATTCCACGCCCGGCATCCTTGCCGACCTTCGTGTCTATGTCGCGCGCATCCATGTATCGTATGCTTCACGGCGAATGCCGTCGAGAGTCTGCGAACTCCCGTGAAAACCTCTCGAAAAAGCGCGAATGCCACTTTCACCCGATCGTGTGTCATAAACCCTAGCCGGGAAACGGCGAGGCGGACAAACCGAAAAGTCCGAAAAGCAACCCGAAGCGTGCATACGTCCATCGAAACGTGTCTTCGGGGCGTTATCGGCGAGGTCGCGAGGTTGTCGCAATGGCGCGGATCACACCGAGTCCGGTCGAAGAAACCGTCGTTCGCCAAGCAGCCCGGTTTTGTGGAGACATGCTGCGTCTCCACGTTTCCCGTCCCTCGAAAGCGATGCCGCAGCGGCCAGCCGGACTTGGCGTCACACGCTTCCCTCGACGAAGAAGCTGTTTTCTATTTCGCTCACGGTCTCCTCGGAAGTGTCGCTGTCAACTACGATTTGCACGTACACCACGAAAGAACCGTCGGAGGGCATGGCGACAATATCGTGTACGGCGTAGTTGTCGCAGATCCACTTCTCTTCCATGCCGACGTATGCGCCGTCGTCGTAAGTGCCGTCGTCGTCATTATCAAGAGGGGCGAGCGTGCAGCCGTCGGGAATGGCCGGAAGCGCTTCGTTGAGAACCGATCCCACGGGGTCTTCCGGGTAAAGTTCGACGAGGCGCGAGGATGCCGCGAAAAACACTCCCGGTGTATCGGAGCCGCCATAAGGATCGTATGAGGCCGTGTCGGGGGAGGCAAGGAGGAACGGCCCCAAATCTTCACCGGGAAGTTTGTCCTCCATCCATCTTCCGCCGGGATTGATATCGTTCCACTCCGCGGGCACGGATACCGTCAAAGACCCATCGTCGCTTGAAATATTTGGGTATTCCTCGTCCGGTGTGAACTCCGTCGTCTCCGTCGTGAATTCCGGTGTGGAGACCTCCGGTGTGGAGACCTCCGTCGTGGAGGCTTCTTCGGAGCCTTCGCTGATGGTCACTTCTATGATGTCTCCGGGTTCCGCCGACGAACCGGAGTATGGATACTGGCCTATGACTTCGTCCTCCGGCGCGTCATCGGGGGCTTTCACGACATCGAAGTCGAAGTCGGAACCATGGGCGTTGTAAACGCTAG
>JACDAJ010000037.1 GCA_013695475.1 Rubrobacter sp.
TGGAAATCCACCCGCCTCCGTCACCGTGCTTTCCGGGGATGTGCATCACGGCTATCTCGCGGAGATAAACCTCGGCGGCGGCGTCACCGCCCACCAAGCCGTCGGCTCCCCGATACGGAACCACCTCCCGCTCCCCGAACGCCTCGTCCTCCGCTTCGGATGGACGAAGCCGGGCGAGTTCGTCGGGAAGGTTCTCGCCAAACTCGCCGGAGTCGAAGGGACGGAAGTCCGGTGGCGGCTCCTCGAACGGAAGCCGTGGTTCGACAATCACATCTCGACGATGAGATTCGATGGGCGCGAAGCGGGGATCACCGTCGAGAAAGCCATCCCGGAAGAGGCCGAACACCCGGAACTCCGCGAGGTTCTTTCGCGTCGGCTCGCGTGAGCTATGATGTCATATCGAGGCCGGGCGCGAAAAGGCGACCCGCACACCCTCCATCGTCACCACGCCTTTCTCCATCATCTCGTCGAGCTTCGGGAGGACAGCCTCTATTTTCTCTTTCCGGTCGATGGCGATGATGACGAGCGGGAGGTCGGAGGAGAGGTCGAGTATGCGGGCGGTGTGTATTTGCTTGTCGCCGCCGTATCCCTCGATGCCGTGGATGACGGTCGCCCCCGCGATGCCTTCGTCGTGGAGCATCTCGACGACCGCCCGGTAAAGAGGTCTATGCCGATACCGGAACGAGTCCCCGATATACACCGTCAACTTCGTCGCTTCGACGACGGATTCCATCACACACCTCCGAGAAGCCTTCCCACCACCACCCCAAGATACACCCCGACGAACCCGATGAGAAGCTGCCCGAACACATAAACGAACGCTTTGGCGAGTTCGCCGTCCATCAGCAAACCAAGCGTCTCATAACTATATGAGGAGAACGTCGTGTATCCGCCCATCACCCCGACCGCGAGAAACAGCCTCGCTCCCGCCGGAAGAGATCCCCCTCGACGAGAACGAGAACCACCCCGATGAGGAACGAACCCGTGACGTTGACGAAGAAAGTCCCCCACGGGAAATCCGCGCCGAGGCGCGAGGCGAGCCAGACTCCGGCGAGGTACCGTAGCGAAGCTCCGATGGCGCCGCCCGCCGCGACGAGAAGTACGTTCATCCGGCCATTCTACGGGAGAAAACCGCGCGCGACCGATGGCGGACAACCGATGGCGGACGGCCGACGGCCCCCCGTGAAATCGCCCCACCGAAACTTTCAACCACCCAATTCGACAACCTCCGTCGCCAATTCCTCGACGAAATGCCGGTCGTGCGCCACGAACAATATGCCGCCGGGGAAGCCCGAAAGCGCGTCGAGAAGCACGTCTTGTGTTTCGATGTCGAGATAGTTCGTCGGCTCGTCGAGAACGAGGAGGTCGTGTTCGCCGAGGATCATGCGCGTGAGAAGCGCCTTCGCCCTCTCCCCCGCGCTGAGATCCCCGAACGGTTTATGAACCGTGTCGCGCTTTATTCGCATGCGACCCATGACGGTCCTCGCGAGAGTTTCGTCGCACCCGGAATCGAGGACGGCCCGGAGCGCGGGAGTCCCCGGCTCGACGGCGCGGTTCTCCTGGTCGAAGTAACCGACGCTCGCCGAAGGAGATGTTTTTATTCTCCCGCTCATCGGCTCGATCTCACCGAGAATCGTCCGAAGGAGCGTCGTCTTCCCCGACCCGTTCGGCCCGACGACGGCGAGGCGATCCCCGCCTTCGAGCGCGAACGTGATGTTTTCGGCAATCGGATGTTCGTGTCCCACGGCAACCCCCTCCGCGGCGAGGAGCGTGCGGCCTTTCTTTCCATGGAACTCGACTTTCACGGCGTCCTTCTCGAACGGTTTGTCCGTCTCCATTTCCTCGATGGTTTTTTCGAGGCGTTTTTGGGCGTGGAGCGAACGCTTCATGAGCTTCGCCGCCCGATGCCCGACGAAACCTTTGTCGGCGGCTCCCCTTTTGTCTTTCTCGCGGTTCTTCGACCATCCGGCGTACGCGCTCGCCTGCTTTTCGAGCTTCTTCACCGACTTTTGACGCTTCTCGTACGTCGCCCACTCGGCTTCGAGCCGCTCGTCGCGCTGCCGCCGGAATGCCGAATAATTTCCGGGATACGTTTTCATGGAGCCGCCGTCGAGGTGGACGACTTTCCCGGCGACGTTGTCGAGGAAACGGCGGTCGTGGGAGGCGACGACGGCGGCGACGGAGTCCATATTCCGAAGCTCCCCTTCGAGCCATTCTCGGGCTTCGACATCGAGGTGGTTCGTCGGCTCGTCGAGGACGAGGAGGTCATGCCTTTCGAGGAGAACCTTCGCCAAAGCGAGCCTCACTTTTTGTCCCGCCGAGAGCGACGATACCGGACGAGGCCACACCTCCTCCGAAAGCCCGAGGTTCGTGAGAGCGGACTCCGTCCGGGCGCGGAACTCGTATCCGCCCGCCGCCTCGAAATTTTGCTGCGCCTCGCCGAGTTCTTCGAGGAGGCGCGGGGTGTCGGCGGCGCCTGTGGCGAGACGGGCGTTCATCTCGGAGATTTCGTCTTCGAGGCTTCGGAGTTCGGCGAAGGCTTTGAGGGCGGCGTCCATGCACGAAAGGTTCGAATCCTCGACCCCGGCGAGGCTTTGTTCGAGGTATCCGACGCTTGCGCCACGGGCGAATGAAACCGTGCCGGAGTCGGGTGGAATGTCTCTCGCCAGAATCCGAAACAAGCTCGTTTTGCCCGCGCCGTTGTCGCCGAGAAGGGCGATGCGGTCTTCCGGGTGGATGGTGAGCGAGACGTTTTCGAGAACCTTTTTGTCCGGGAATGCGAGGGAGATGTTTTGCCAGGTTGCGATCATGCGATGCCCCTTTTTTCATGGGCGGCGCGGCGCGCTTCTTCGGTGGGGTAGTTCGGGTTTTCGGAGGTTCGGTGGGGCGAGCCGACGCCGCAGGTTCGCGCGACGTGTGATGTATTTCTAGCTCGTCCTCATCGGTGTCGGTTCCTCCACGTAGTTTGCGAGACAATGATATACGATAAATTGGAATTTCGCCGAAAGGAGCCGAGCATGAAAATCGTGTCCAGAGGGGAAAGCGTGAGCAAAAGAGCGCCGGAGGAATGGTTCACCGGACGAGCATGGATGGAACCCTCCCCCGCCGAACCGCCCGAGGCCGGGGTTTTCCGCGTCCTCTTCGAGCCGGGCGCGAGGACGAACTGGCACACGCACCCGGAGGGGCAAATAATCCACATCGTGAGTGGAAAGTGCCGCGCCGGAAACGAAGACGGCTCCGTCGTCGAAGCATCGGAGGGCGACACCGTCTGTTTCGGGCCGGGGGAGAAGCATTGGCACGGGGCGGCGCCGGACTCGTTCATGGTTCACATCGCCATAAACCCGGCGGCAAATTCGGATGGCGGCACGGATTGGATGGAGAGTGTGGGCGACGAGGAGTATGGAGCCGTTCGCTGACGCTCACTCCGGGAGTCGGGGATGTTCTCGACTCGCTCTCCCTCGGAACTTTCGGCTTTCCTCCCGATGAACTCCCGGCTGTCCGGGGAGAGGCTTCCGTGGCGAACGCATCGCATCCGGGGTTTTCCCGACTCCCGGATTTTCAAGAATTGTTTTTGTCCGGGTTTCCGAGGGCGGCGCATATGTCTTCGGTGACTTCGATGATGCTCCGGGTTCCGTCCACGGTTTCGAGGCAGCCTTTTTCGCCGTAGTATTTTTTGAGCGGCTCGGTTTCTTCGTGGTAAAGCTCGAGTTGGCGGCGGACTATGTCCGGCATGTCGTCTTCGCGGCGGACGAAGGGGCCGGGGTCGAGATGTTGTTCGGGCTGGGGCGG
>JACDAJ010000040.1 GCA_013695475.1 Rubrobacter sp.
CACAGACCCTATCCGAGTTCGTCCCTCGTCCCGCACAACGACCCGACCGTCCTTTTGACGACCGCCGGCATGCAGCAATTCATCAGCTTCTTCACCGGAGAGGAGAAACCTCCGACCCCCCGAGCCGCAAGCTCCCAGAAATGCTTCCGCACCCCCGACATCGAAGAGGTCGGCGACGAGAGCCACCTCACCTTCTTCGAGATGCTCGGCAATTTCTCCTTCGGAGACTATTTCAAAAAAGAGGCCGTCGAGTGGGCGTGGGAGTTTTTGACGAAGGAACTCGCCATCCCGGAGGAGAGGTTGTGGATCACGATCTTCGAGGGCGACGAAGACGTTCCCGAAGACACCGAGGCGCGCGAGCTTTGGAAATCGGTCGGGGTTCCGGAGCATAAAATCTTCGGCCTCCCGAAGAGCGAAAACTGGTGGGGGCCGCCCGGAGACTCCGGCCCATGCGGCCCGTGCTCGGAGGTTTATTACGACTACGGCGAGGAATATTCGAAGGGCGATCCGGCCCTCGATCCGATATACGCGCCCGGCGGCGGCGAGGACGCGCCGCGCTTCCTCGAAATATGGAATCTTGTTTTCAACCAGTACGAGCAGCGGAAGGACGGAACGCTCGTCCCGCTCGCGAAGACCGGAATTGACACCGGGATGGGCCTCGAACGCACCACGCAAGCCGTCCAAAATGAACTCTTCATTTACGACACCGACGTGTATTCGCCCGTCTTCGAGAAGGCGAAGGAATACACCGGAGTCGGTATCGGCGACTCCGATGCGACCGACCGTTCGCTTCGCATCCTCGCAGACCATTCGCGTGGGATGGCCTTCCTCATCGCCGACGGTGTGAGGCCGGGGAATCAAGGCCGTGAGTATGTGCTTCGGCGCATCATTCGCCGGGCGACTCGGGAGGCTTATGTCCGGCTCTCGATGAGCGCGGAGGAGACGGCTTCGCTCGCGGAGACCGTCGTGGATCAAATGGGCGGTTTCTATTCGGAGCTTGAAAACTCTCGGTCGGACATAAAGAGGATCGTGGGTGAAGAGGCGGCTCGGTTCATCGAGATATACCACTCCGGCATGGATCTTTTGGAGGCGGAGATCGGGCGCATGGGCGATGAAAGTTTCCCCGGCGAGGTCGCGTTCATGCTCCACGACACGTTCGGGTTCCCGGTCGAGGTTACGAGGGACGTTTTGGAAGAGCGGGGCTTTGTCCTCGACGAGGAAGGTTTCCGGCGGGCGATGGAGGATCAAAGAGAGCGGGCCCGCTCGTCCGCCCAAACTTACGACCGGGCCGTGGCGGCGTTCCGGGGGGCGGAGATGAAAAGCCGCTTCGTCGGCTACGAGCGCGAGCAAATCGAGACTCGGGTCGCCGCCGCCGAACCCGTCCCGGACGCCGAGGGCGAGACGTATCTCGTGCTTGCGGAGAACCCGTTTTATGCGACGGGCGGCGGGCAGATCGCCGACGTCGGGTGGATCTCGTCGGACGCGGGGCAGGTCGAGGTCGTGGATGCGATCCCCGCCGGGGATTATCAGGTTCTCCGGACGAGGCCGGACAATGGAGCTTCCCTCCGGGTCGGGGACGACGTGACGGCCTCCATAAACCGGGTGAGGCGACATCAGATCGAGGCGAATCACACCGCGACTCATATTCTTCACTGGGCGCTTCGGACGGTTCTCGGGAAAGAGGTCGTCCAGGCGGGAAGCTACGTCGGGCCGGACAGGCTCCGCTTCGATTATCGGTATTCCGGGCGGGTCGGGGAAGAGGAGATCCGGCGCGTTCAAGAACAGTGCATACTCAAAGTCACCGAGAACCAGCCCGTCCGATATTTCTCGACGACTTTGGACGAGGCTCGGAACCTCGGGGCGACGATGCTCTTCGGGGAGAAGTACGGTGATGTCGTGCGAGTCGTCGAGGTGGATGGTTTTTCGAGGGAGCTTTGCGGCGGGACTCATGTGAAGTCGAGCGCGGAGGTCGGGGCTTTCAAAATCGTCTCGAACCGGAAGCACGGCGCGGATCTCTTCCGCATCGAAGTCATCACCGGGCGCGAGGCTCTTTATTATCTCCTCCGGACGAGCGCGAAGGCCGAGGAACTCTCCGAGACGCTCCGCGTGGACGTGGACAAACTCCCGAACGCCGTCGCCGGACTGCGAAGCGAGGCTCGCGAGGCACGCGAGGCGTCCCGCGAAAGCACGCTCAAAAAAGGTCTCGAAGAAGTCGGGTCGCTCGTGCACAGCGCGGAGTCGGTGGACGGTGTGAAGGTCGTGGCCGGGGAGGTCGTCGCCTCCGATGTGAAGGGGCTTCGTCAAATATCCGACGATGTGAAGAACCGCCTCGGGAGTCCCGCCGCCGTCGTCCTCGCCGCCGACCTCGATGGGAAGGCCGTCCTCGTGGCGAACCTCCATGAGGAAGTCGCGGACAAAGTGAAGGCCGGGGATATTGTGAAGGAGCTTTCCGGCGTTCTCGGGGGCGGGGGCGGTGGTTCTCCGACGATGGCGCAAGCCGGTGGCGGAAACCCGGAGGCGATTTCGGACGCGCTCGGGAAAGTACCCGCGCTTATGAGGGATCGGCTCGGTTCCGGGCGAGATTCGTAGGCGATGTCTGTGGCTGTGGAGCGGGGGCGGGTCGCCGCCCTCGACGTCGGGGATGTGTGGACGGGGGTCGCAATTTCGGACGCGACGCGACAGATCGCCCGTCCGGTCGAGGTCGTCGGGAGCGGTGAATTGTCCGGCCTCCTCGAAAATCTCGTCCGCGAAGATGAAGTTTCCGAGGTCGTGGTCGGCGTTCCGAAGAACCTCCGTGGGGAGGTCGGGTTTCAAGCCCGGAAAATTTTGGATAAACTAAACGGGTTAAGAAATGAGTTCCCGGACACGAGGTTCGTCGAGTGGGACGAGCGTTTCACGACTCGGATGGCGGCGGAAAGCGGCGCGGTCGGTCGCGGAAAAAAAGCGAAGAAGCGGGGCGCGAAGCGAGGCGTGGATCGCGCGGAAGGTCGCGTGGACGATCTCGCGGCGGCTCGGATGCTTCAGGAATATCTGGAATCGAGGGGGGACATTTGAAACGTTACGACAAGAGGAGCCGCCGGGATCGCGAGGATCTCGACTCCCGGCTGAACGCGCTCGGCGCGTCGTCGGGAAGAGGCTCTTCGACGAGGGGCTCTTCGACGAGAGGCTCTTCGACGAGAAACCGGAAACGGAATCCTCGGAAGAAGAAGTCGAACATCGGCCCGGCCGTCGTGGGTCTCCTTCTCGTCGTGGCCGTCCTCGGGATCATATATTTGATCGTGTCGTCGGCGACGGGGGGTGGCGGCGAGGTCGCCGGGGAAGAATCGGGTGAATCCGTCCAGATCGAAGTCGTTCAGGGAGACACGCTGTCGAGCGTGGCCGACAAACTCGAGGCGGAGGGCGTCATCGGAAGCTCGTTCTTCTTCACGCTCCAGGCGAGGATGGGCGGCGAGGGTTCCGGGATCCGTCCGGGGCAATATGCTTTCGCCGCCGACGAGGGCAACGACGAGATCATGACGAAGCTCACCGAGGGCGAGGCCGTCCCGACGTTCGCCGTAACGGTTCCCGAGGGCCTCACCCTCGAAGAGACGGCCTCCGCCGTCGCCGAGAACGGCGAGATTTCGGCGGGCGAGTTTGAGGAGGCCGCGAACCGGACCGACTATGGATACGCCTTCCTCGAGGACGGGGCGATAAACGACACCGAGGGATTCCTTTTCCCGAAAAGCTATGAGTTCGAGGAGGGGACGACGGCGGATCAAATAGTGAACCGCCTCCTCGAGCAATACCTCCTCGAAACCGAGAACGTTGACTTCGCGGCCGCCTCCGAGGAACTCAACCTCACCGAGTACGAGCTTCTCACGGTCGCCTCTCTCATCGAGCGCGAGGCCGCCAACGAGGCGGAGAAGCCGATCATCGCCTCGGTGATATACAACCGCATCCGGGCCGAGATGCCGCTCCAAATAGACGCGACCATACAATACGCGCGGGGCGAGCAGAAAGAGAACCTCTCGCTCCCCGACCTCGAAGTGGACTCGCCATACAACACGTACCAGAACACCGGCCTCCCGCCCGGCCCCATCGCCTCGCCGAGCCTCTCGTCCATCGAGGCGGCGGTCAACCCGGACGAGACGGACTTCGTTTATTACGTCATAACGCCGGACGGGGGCGAACACTTCTTCACGGACAACTACGACGAGTTCCTCGTGGCGAAGGAGGAAGCCGGCCTCGGAGGGGCATAGCCCGCCCGGATCGCCGGACATCCCGGAGCCATGCGCGTCGAACAAACGCGCGTGGCTCTTTGTTTTCGCCCGCGAGGCGGCGGAACGCGAAACGACACCGGGAACGGGCGAGCATAGTCGCCTCGCCGAGTCCGGATAATTCACGAAGTATCCTTCGGGGAAACCGGGAGTCGGAAGTCGGGACGTTCCCGGCTCGCCCGCCCGGATGATTCCGCCCCCGCCCGGCGAACCCACTCTCCGCACTCGGAGGCGATGCGAAGGCGCGGGCGTCTCGCGCTTCGCCTTTCCCCACTCCCGATCCCACACGGTCTCATGAATTGTCCGGGCGAGTCGTCTCCCGACGAACCGGCGCATCCACGCGAAGAACGTCGCCGGGTTCGGTGTGGGGTCGTGTGGCGTGCGGCGAATGTGGATCCCATCAACCGGGATGCGAAATAACTTTGCAAAAAATGTTATTTGGCCGTAGAGTTCGGGGATGGAAAGCGTCGGTGGAGAAGAGCTTCGCGCTTCGTTGTGGAATCTCCTCGTCGAGGCTGTTCGGCTCGGGGCGAGCGACCTCCACATCACGGCGGGTTCCCCGCCGATGCTTCGGATAGACGGCGAGCTCGCCCCGGCCGACGCCCCCGAGCTTTCACGCGAGGACACGCGGGCGATGGTCATGGAAATCCTCACCGAGGGGCAAAGAGCCGTACTCGAAGGGACGCTCGAGCTCGACTTCGGATACGAGCTTCCCGGCATATGCCGCTTCCGGGTGAATGCTTATTTTCAAAGGGGTTGCCTCGGGGCGGCGTTCCGTCCCGTTTCGGAGGAGATACCTCGCCTCGAAGACCTCGGGTTGCCTCGCTCCGTTTTCGAGATGTCCGGGAAGCCCCGCGGCCTCATCCTCGTCACCGGGCCGACGGGGAGCGGGAAATCCACGACGCTCGCGGCGATGGTCGGCCGGATAAACGAGACGCGCCGGAGCCACATAATGAGCGTCGAAGACCCGATCGAGTTCCTCCATCGGAGCGGAAACTGCGTTGTTAACCAGCGCGAAGTCGGGGCCGACACGCGCAGCTTCGCGAGCGCGTTGAAGCACGTGCTTCGGCAAGACCCGGACGTCATCCTCGTGGGGGAGATGCGGGATCTCGAAACTATATCGCTCGCGATCACCGCCGCGGAGACGGGGCATCTCGTGCTTTCGACGCTTCACACGCGGGACGCGCCGCAGACGATTGACCGGATCATAGACGTGTTCCCGCCGCACCAGCAAAACCAGGTTCGGGCGCAACTCGCGAACACGATTCAAGGCGTCGTCACGCAAGCCCTCGTGCCGAAAGTGGGCGGGGGGAGGGTGGCGGCGTGCGAGGTTCTCGTCCCGACTCCGGGGGTGCGGAACCTCATCCGGGAGGGGAAGACGCATCAAATATATTCGGCGATCCAGGCGGGCGGGAAGTTCGGGATGCGGACGATGGACGCGGCTTTGGCGCGCCTTGTGAAACGCGGCCTCGTCGCGCCGGAGGAGGCTCGGAGGCACGCCACGGACATGGAAGAGATGAGCCGACTCTTCGACGGGGAGGCGAAGGCCGGGAAAAGAGCGACCGGGAGTCAACTATGAGCGTGTACAAATACAAAGCCCGCGACCCGAAAGGCGGGATCCTCCGCGACAAAATAGAGGGCGAAGACCGTGAAGCCGTCGCCGAGCTCCTTCGAAGCCGGGGCCTCCTCGTCATTGACGTGAGCGAGCAAGGAATCCGCGAGCGTGAGGTTTTCTCTCCATTCAAAGGGGTTCGGGCGGACGACCTCGTCATCTTCACGCGGCAGCTCGCCACCATGATCGAAGCCGGACTCCCGCTCGTCCGCTCGCTCCGCATACTCACCGACCAGACCGAGTCGTCGAAGCTCCGGGAGGTCGTCGAGGCGGTTCGGAAGGACATCGAGTCCGGCTCGTCGCTCTCCGAGGCACTCCACCGCCACGAGGTCGTCTTCGGCAAACTTTACGTAGAGATGGTTCGGGCCGGGGAGGTCGGGGGCGCTTTGGATGAGGTTCTCCTCCGCGTCGCCGCGCAGCTTGAAAAGGATCAAGAATTAAAAAGGAAGGTTCGCGGCGCGTTGGCGTATCCGCTCTTCGTCCTCGCATTCGCGCTCGTCGCCGCTTTGTTCATGCTCGTCTTCATCGTCCCGATCTTCGCCGGAATGTACGCCGACCTCGGAGGCTCGCTTCCGCTCCCGACGAGGATCGCCCTCGGACTCTCGGACATCCTTACGGGCTTCGGCGGACTGGCGACGCTCGTGCTTTTCGCCGTCGGAGCCTTCTTCGTCGCGCGGTGGGCGCGAACCGAGGAAGGGCGAAAAGTATGGGGCCGCTTCGCGCTCAGAATACCGCTCGGCATCGGGGGCGTGGTGAGGAAAGTCGCGCTCGCGCGGTGCGTGAGGACGCTCGGCGCGCTCATCTCGTCCGGCGTGCCGATTTTGCAAGCCCTCGAAATATCCGCCACTTCGTCCGGAAACCCCGTCGTCGAAGCCGCTCTCCTTCGCGCTCGGGATTCGATTCGGCAAGGTTCCCCGATCCACGCCCCGCTCGAAGCCGAACCCGTCTTTCCGCCGATGGTCGTGCGGATGATCGCCGTCGGGGAGGAGACCGGGAACCTCGACGGGATGCTCTCCAAAATCGCCGATTTCTACGAGTCCGAAGTGGACAATACCGTCAAATCTCTCACCTCGATCATCGAGCCGGTCATGATCCTCATAGTCGGGGCGGTGGTCGGGGCGATCATAATCTCGATGTATTTGCCGATGTTCCGCATCTTCGAGCTTATCGAGTGAGTTATGCGCGAAAGCCCATCACGGACACCGGCTCCTCGTTGAAACCTTCTTTCTTCCCCGGTGTCGTGAGCCGTTCGACGACCCGCTCGTGGCACCTTTCCCGATCCTCGACGGGGCTTCCCTCGACCGTGTACCATTCGTCCGCCCCGGCGTACCGGATGGTTATTTCGACGCCGCTTTCGACGGGCTTCGTGCATACTTCGAGGTCGCCGGAGATCGAGCCGACTTCGACGGTCATCACGCCGCCCGTCGTTGACCGGAAGGTGGCGTATTTTTCTTCGGCCATTATCCAGCCTCGCAGGTCGCGAGCGTTTCTTCGAGGGCGGCTTTCTCCCCTTCGTTGACGGAGAGTTCATACTCGGATTTGACGGAGACCCACCGCGCCGAATAGTCGCACCATGCTCCCTCGTCCGTGGGGCGCCATGTCTCGGGGCCTCGGTCGCCCTTCGAGCGGTTCTCGCCGGGGTCGGTGGAGAGGAGGTTTATTTGCGCGTTGGCGAACTCCTCGCGGAGCGGCTCGTCCCATTCGTCCGCGCCGCTTCTCCATGCGTTCGCGAGCGGGACGATGTGGTCAATGTCCACGCTCGACGAGTCGGTGATGGTTTCTCCGGCGTATGGATCGAGCCATTCCCCGGACTCGATGTCGCAACTTTCTCCGACTTCGACCGCATCGCCGTCGCGGATGAGCGAAGCGTCGCGGGTGTCGCACGATGAGTCGGGAGCCTCCCACCCGAACTCGTCCGCGCCGCTCCAGTGCGGGAACTCGTCGCGGGAATAGCCGGACATCGAACCCTCCGGCTCGACTTCGAGTGTGGCGAGCGCGTCCGAAGCCTCCGACGGACTCCCGGCTCCGCTCGTCCCGGTGGTGAGAGCCGCGTTTCCGCCGCCGCCTCCGCCCGTCAAACCCTCGATGTCAACGACGCCGAGCGCGAGTCCGGCGACCACGACGACGATGACGGCCGCGCCGACGAGCAAACGGCTTTTCGAGCTTCCCCGCCTTCTTCTTCGAGCCACGAATACTCCCCCTCGTTTTCGCCGGAGACACATTATCAAAGAAACGCTCGAATGGTGGGGTCGCTCCGCTTCGTGAGGTCGTATTTCTCGAACTCACGAAGCCGGATCGTTCTCGCGGGGCGATCTCACGATTTCACGACCCCACGTAAAGCAAAGCGCTCGAAGTGTTCGTCCGGATTCCATATAAAATAGCCGCGTCCGAAAACACATTCGAGGAGGTATGCACTTTGGCGTTTTGGGGAGATTTGGGGGATCGCATAGTCGGCGCGCCGTCCATACTTTCGGCGGACTTCGCGCACCTCGCCGACGAGGTTCGGCGGGCGAGGGACGGCGGGGCCGAACTCGTCCACTTCGACGTGATGGACAACCACTTCGTCCCGAACCTCACCGTCGGGCCGATGGTCGCGGAGTCGCTCGTCAATGCGACCGACCTCCCGATTGACGCGCACCTTCAAATGGATCGCCCGGACTCGCTCATCCTCGACTTCATAAAGGCCGGGGTCGCGAGCATCTCCGTCCAGCCCGAAACCGTGCGCCACCTCCACCGGACTCTCGCCATGATCCGTGCCGGAGGCGTGGAGGCCGGAGCCGCCCTCACTCCGACGACCCGCCCCGAAACCCTCGAATATGCGATCCCGCACCTCGACTTCATCCTCGTCATGAGCGTGAACCCCGGCTTCGGCGGCCAGGATTTCATCCCCGAGATGGCCGACAAAGTTCGCCGCATAAAGGAGCTTTACGACCTCCCCGTCCAAGTTGACGGTGGCATAACCGAGGCGACCGCCCCCCTCATGGTCGAGGCGGGGGCGCAAGTTTTGGTGGCGGGTTCCGCCGTTTACAAAGGAAACCCGGTGGATGAGATGCGGAAGATCATCGCGGCGGGGCGCGGAGCCTCCGGATAGCTTCTCCGTTCCTTGCCGACGCATCTCGCGTATGGTACGTTCTCGATAGTCAACTTTCGGGGGCGGGTGGAATTCCCGCACCGGCGGTGATCCCGACAAGGACGTACCTTTTCGGGAAGCCCGCGAACTCCGGTCGAACAGCCGGGGTTGAATCGGTGAGATTCCGATGCCGACGGTCATAGTCCGGATGGGAGAAAGAGGAAACGTGTCACGGGATTCCTTTATGGATCTCGCCCGCGATCTTGCCGAACGCGGGCGTCTCACAGCAGCCCCAAACCCACTCGTGGGCGCAGCCATCGTGCGCGGCAACTCCGTCATAAGCGAGGGATGGCACGTCCGGCCCGGCACCGACCACGCCGAAGCGATGGCCCTCAAAAAAGCGGGCGGCAAAGCCCGAGGCGCGACGATGTACGTCACCCTCGAACCATGCAATTGCCACCATTTCACCCCCGGCCCTTCGTGCGCGGAGGCGATTTTGAAGGCCGGGATCGAGCGTGTCGTCGTCGGACACCTCGACCCGAATCCGTGGATGAACGGCAAAAGCATCGGCATTCTCCGCGACGCCGGAGTCGAGGTCGAGGTCGCGCACGACTCGGCTTTCGACACGCAAAATGAACAATTTTTCTGGCGCATGCGGACGGGGCGGCCTTTCGTCCATTTGAAGATGGCGACGACTTTGGATGGGCGGATCGCCGCCGCCGGGGGCGACTCGAAGTGGGTGACGGGCGACGACTCCCGCCGCCGCGCCCACGAACTCCGCGCGGAGGCGGGAGCCGTCCTCGTCGGTGCGGGGACCGTCCGGGCCGACGACCCCACGCTCGACGCGCGGGATGTGGATGAGGAGCCGCCGCGCATCACCCGCGTCGTCCTCGATCCGAGGGTGACGACCTCGCCGGAGAGCCGGATCGCCCGCACCGCCGACGAGCTTCCGGCCGTCGTGTTCGCGGACCATAAATACCTCGACGGGCGGGAGAAGGGGCTTCGGAAGCGAGGGGTCGAGGTGGTCGGAGTTCCGGCGACGTGGCGCGGCCTCGACCTTCCGTTCGTATTGAATGAACTCGGGAGCCGGGATATTCGGGGTGTTCTCGTGGAGGGCGGGGGCGGGACGGCGCGGAGTTTCGTGGAGCGTCGGCTCGTCAATAAAATGTCGCTCTTTTATGCGCCGAAGCTCATCGGGGCGGATGGGATACCCATGATCGGGGCTATGAGGATCTCGAAGATGGCCGAGGCTTTCAGGTTTTCGGTCGCGGATGTCGGGATGTTCGGCGACGACGTTTCCGTGACGCTTTATCCGAAGGACGAAGTCGAAAGTGACGATATCAACGAAGCGAAGGAGGAGCATGTTCACCGGGCTGGTTGAAGAAGCGGGCCGCGTCGAGAAGATCGAAGAGGGCGGCATGCTCCGCCTCGAAATCTCCGCGCCGATGGTTTCCTCGGATGTCTCCCTCGGCGACTCCGTCTCCGTGAACGGCGTTTGCCTCACCGTGAGCGAGGCTCGGGGCGACCGCCTTTCCTTCGACGCGATGGCCGAGACGCTCCGGCGAACCGCCCTCGGCGGTCTCGAAGTCGGGAGCTTCGTGAACCTCGAACGGGCGATGAGCGCGGAGAAGAGGTTCGGGGGGCATCTCGTTCAAGGACACGTGGATGGCGTGGGTGAAGTCCTCGGCGTGGTGCCGGAGGGCGGCGCGGAGATGTGGGAGTTCGCCGCATCCGAGGCCGTGCTTCGGTACACCGTCGAGAAGGGGAGCATATGCGTGGACGGCATAAGTTTGACCGTCGTGGCGGTGAGGGATGACTCGTTCACCGTCTCGATCCTTCCTCACACGAGGGGGGCGACGAACCTGAAATCGCTTCGTGTCGGGGATGTCGTGAACCTCGAGGCGGATGTGATCGGCAAATATGTCGAGAAGCTCGTGGGGCCGCACATCGGGAATTTTTTGATTGAAAGACAAAGCGTATGATGAATTCGAGAGGAGAAAGCATGGAGCCGTTCAGTCCCATCGAGGAGATTTTGGAGGACGTGAGGGCCGGGAAGATGGTCATCGTGTGCGACGATGAGGACCGCGAGAACGAGGGCGACATCACCGTCGCCGCCGAGCTTGTGACGGGCGAGCAAATAAACTTCATGGCGACGTATGCTCGCGGCCTCATATGTCTCCCGATGGACGGGGAGATCATTGACAAGCTCGACATCCCGCCGATGGCCCGCCACAACACGGAGCCTCTCGGGACGGCGTTCACCGCGTCCATCGAGGCGAGGGAGGGATGCACGACGGGGATTTCGGTCGCGGACCGGGCGCACACGTGCCGCGTCGCCGTCGCCGAGGAGACCGGGCCGGACGACCTCGTGATGCCGGGGCATATGTTTCCGCTCCGGGCGCAGCCGAACGGCGTCCTCGACCGGACGGGGCAGACGGAGGGGGCCGTGGATCTCGCGTGCCTCGCCGGGCTGAAACCCGCCGGGGTCATATGCGAAATCATGAAAGAGGACGGCACGATGGCTCGCGTCCCCGACCTCGCGGAGTTCTCGGAGAAGCACGACATAAAAATGGTAACCGTCCAGCAAATCATAGATTACCGCCACGCCACCGAGACGAGCGTGAAGTGCGCCGCCGAGACGCGCCTCCCGACGCCGTTCGGGGAGTTCCGGGTTCGGGCGTATGAGAACGACACGAACGAACTCACCGACCTCGCCATGATCGTCGGCGAGCCGGAGGGGAAGGACGACGTCCTCGTCCGCGTCCACTCGGCGTGCTTGACGGGAGATGCGCTCCATTCGCTCCGGTGTGATTGCGGGGAGCAATTGGAGGCGGCCATGATCCGGATCGCCGAAGAGGGCGAAGGGGTCATCGTATACATGCAGCAAGAAGGCCGCGGCATCGGCCTCCTCAACAAAATGAAGGCATACCATCTCCAGGATGAGGGACTCGACACGGTGGAGGCGAACCAGGAGCTCGGCCTCGCCCCCGACGTGCGCGACTATGGCATCGGGGCGCAAATCCTCGGCGATTTGGAGATAGAAAAAGTCCGGCTCCTCACGAACAATCTCGCCAAAGTCGTCGGGCTGAAAGGTTTCGGGGTCGAGGTTTCGGAGAGGGTCGGCATCGAGGTCACGCCGAACGGATACAACGAGCGGTACCTCCGGACGAAGCGCGACAAGATGAACCACATTTTGAAAGAGGTGTGATGGATCGGGTAAACCGAGTGAACCACATCGAAGGGAATCTCTCCGCCGAGGGGAGATCCTTCGGCGTCGTGGCGGCTCGTTTCAACGACTTCATTGTGAAGCCGCTCCTCGAAGGCTCGTTGGAGGCAATCGAACGCCACGGTGGAGATTTGAGTTCGGTGGATGTGGCATGGGTTCCGGGGGCGCACGAAATACCACTCGCCGCGAAGAAGATGGCTTCGTCGGGGCGATACGATGCGGTGATCTGCCTCGGAACCGTCATCCGGGGCGCGACCGCCCACTTCGATTATGTGGCCGGGGGGGCGGCGAACGGCATCGTCTCCGCCTCGCTCGAGACGGATGTCCCGGTCATATTCGGGGTCATAACGACGGAGAACATCGAGCAAGCCATCGAGCGAGCCGGGACGAAGCTCGGGAACAAAGGCTTCGAGGCGGCGGCGGCGGCCATCGAGATGGCGAGTCTGGGATCGAAATTAGCCGACAGCCGACAGCCGACAGCCGCCGATAAATAGCTTTCAGCCGTCGTGGAACGGGCGGGCTTCGCCTTTGGATCGTCGGGCTTGAGACATTCGAGTGCGGTATGGTGCCGGGTTTGGTTCGAGGATCCCGCATTCGAATCGAGAAGACATTCCGGCGCGTCTCCACGACCGGGAGGCATCGGATGCGGAACCCTTCACGCGAACCCTTTATGAGTGCCGACCGCGTCCCACCCATCGTCGAGCGGCAAAGAGAAAGCCACCCGTCAAAGGGTGGCTTTCCTTTTTTGCTGACGGCTAAAAGCCAATCGCTAAAGCTACGCGCTCTCCGCGACGGGGGCGGGGACTCGCTGCGCTTTCGTGACTTTGAACGCCTTCAGGCACGAGGTGCATACCCACGCGCGCTTCGTGGTCGGGCCTTCTTGGATGCGGACTTTCTGGAGGTTCGGGTTTCGGCGGCGGCGCGTCGCCCTCAGCGAGTGGCTTCTCGCGTTGCCGAAATCCGGTCTCTTCCCGCACGAATAACAGACTTTCGCCATTGAACTCTCCTATGCTACGATACCGATCAAATTTACCGACCGGAGCGGACGATTCTCGCCCTCCGGCACCGACGGGAGATTGTACCAGATCACCGAAAACCGAAATAGAGCCGGACGAGACTGTGTGTTCATAGTCGCACGGAAAGGGATCGAGACGAACGTGGGAGGTGTGTCGCCATGACCATAAAGATGGCCTTCATAGTCGCGGCGGCGCACGCCGCGCTGAAAGCGCAAGCCACGAAAATAAACGCCCTCAACGTGTACCCCGTCCCCGACGGAGACACCGGCACGAACATGCTCCTCACCCTCGAATCCATCCTGAAAGAGACGAAGAGCAAATCGTACGAGAGCGTCGAAACCGCCGTGAAAGCCGGAGCGCGTGCCGCCCTCATGGGGGCGCGAGGCAACTCCGGCGTCATCCTCTCGCAAATGATCCGTGGCGGATGCGAAGTCCTCGCCAAACGCGCCACCTTCACCGCCGAAGACTTCGCCGACGCACTCGACGGCGCGCGCGAACGAGCATATTCCTCGACCCGCGAACCCGTCGAAGGCACGATGCTCACCGTCATAAAAGACGCCGCGACCGCCGCCCGCGAAGCCCTCAAAGTGAAAGGCTCCGACCTCCCCTCCGTCGTGAAGGCGGCGGCGAAAGAAGCCCACGCCTCCGTGAAACGCACGCCCCAAAAACTCGCCGTTCTCAAAGACGCGGGGGTTGTGGACGCGGGCGGACTCGGTGTCGCCGTGATCCTCGACGGACTCCATGCGTGTCTGAGCGGGCAAAAAATAGAAGACGCGCCGATCGAGGACTTGGAGGAAGCAAACGCTCTCCCCGACCTCGATGCGATCCACGCGAACGAAGAGGCGTGGGGATATTGCACGGAGTTCATCGTGACGGGATTCTCGGGGGACGCGGAGGAGTTCGAGGAGGAGATCCACAACTCCGGCAAAAGCGTCCTCGTCATCTCCGACGACGACCTCGTGAAGGTGCATTTGCATACGCAAAACCCCGGCGGCGCGCTCGCATACGCGGGCGGCTTCGGTCGCCTCATGGGCGTGAAAATTGACGACATGGAAGCGCAAGTCGAATATCGCACCGGAGTGTCGGAAGAGTCGAGAGAGTCTCCTCCGACGAACCTCGCGGTCGTCGCGGCGAGCCGGGGCGACGGGAGCCGGGAATTGTTCGAGGCGATGGGCGCGGCGGTCATCGAGGGCGGGCAAGGCGCGAACCCGAGCGCGAACGACTTCGCCCGCGCCGTGGAGGAAACGGGGGCCGAATCCGTCATCCTCCTTCCGAACAACAAAAACATCGTTCCGACCGCCGAGCAAGTCGGGGAGCTTGTGGAGGCCGATGTATACGTCGTCCCGACGAAGACCATCGCCTCCGGCCTCTCGGTCATGGTCGGCTTCGACGCGGAGGGCGAGGCGGATGAGGTCGTCGAGGAGATGGTGGAGATTTGCTCCCATCTCAAAGCGGCGGAGATCACATACGCCGTCCGGGACGCGAACGTGAACGGGCGCGAGGTTCCCGACGGGGCGTGCATCGGCATCCTCGACGGGGAGCTTGTGTCGGTCGAGGAGAGCGTGGAGGGCGCGGCCCTCGAAGTCGCAGAAACAATGCTCTCGGACGGGGCGGACATCGTGACTTTGCTTCGCGGCGAAGGCATGGAGGACGGCGAACTCGACCGGATCGTGGCCGGAATCGAAAACATTGACGAAGACATCGAGGTGGATGTGAGAGACGGGGGACAGCCTTTGTATCCTTTGCAAATGGTGGCCGAATGACGACGGCCATCGTGACCGATTCGACGACGAGCCTCATGCCGGGCATGCTCGACCGCCCGGACGTCCGCATCGTCCCGCTCACCTTCCATTTCGGGGCCGAGGAAAGCTATCTCGACAAAGTCGAACTCTCGAACGCGGAATTCTACGAGCGTCTCCGCGACTCCGACGAGTTCCCGACGACTTCGCAGCCGTCGGCGGGAGCGTTCGTCGAGGCGTACGAGGAACTCGATGCGTACGACGACATCCTCGTTCTCACGCTGTCTTCCAAACTCAGTGGGACGTATGAGTCGGCGACGACGGCGGCGGGAATGGTCGAGCGTCCCGTCGAGGTCGTGGATATGATGAACGCGGAGATCGGCTCCGGCCTCATCCTCCGCGAAGCCGTCCGCGTCATTGACGACGGCGGCGAGTTCCGCGACGCGAAGCGGGCCGCCGAAGCCGCCGCGAAGAAGACGGACATATATTTCGCCGTCGGGACACTTGAATATTTGGCGAAGAGCGGGAGAATCGGACGCGCTCAAAAATTATTCGGAACCGCGCTCGACATAAAACCCGTCCTCACTTTGGATGACGGGGAGGTCGTCCCGTACAAGCGCGTGCGGGGCCGGAAGCGGCAAATGAACACGATCGTCGAGGATCTCAAACCCGCCGTCGAAGCCGGGAAAACGCTTTTTTTCGGCCATGTGGACACGCCGGAGTCCGTCTCCGAACTCGCCGAGAGGCTCGGCGTGGAAGAGGAGCTTGTGTCGGAGATCGGGGGCGTCGTCGGATGCCACATCGGGCCGGGGACGTATGGGGTCGCCTGTCTGTGAGGCGGCTTCGTGGGCGGCTTCGCCGCCGTTATTGGTTGGTCGCTCCGCTCCCGGTTTTTGCCAATAACCGGAGCGACCGAAGGGAGCGACCGTGATCGAGACGGCGCTCCCACCCGGTCGAACCACCTTCTCCGAGCTTCGCTCGCTTCCGGCTCGGGATATTCAGGGGGTCGGGCCTCGGGTGGAGAAGGCTTTGAAAGAACTCGGGATTTCTTCCCTGGCCGACCTCGTATCTCATTATCCGTCTCGCCACGAAGACCTTTCGAACGTGAAGAAAATATCCGACCTCCGTGTCGGTGAACGAGCGACTATTTTCGCCCGCGTGGTCGGGATGAAGCCCGTCGGACGTCCGGTTCGGGGTCGCTCTCCGGGCTTTTCCGCGCAACTTTATGATGGAACCGGATATATTCCGGCGACGGTGTGGGGCCGGCATTGGCTCCAAAACCAGCTTTTGCCGGATACGAAAGTCGTCGTCTCCGGCGAGGTTCAAAGAAAGTACGGAATACAACTCGCCGCGAAAAGCGTCGAGATAGTCGAGGAGAGCGACGAGAAAAGCACCGGGCCGCACGCCGGACGCTTCGTCCCGATATACGCGGTGAACAAAGGGATTCAAGCGCGAAGGATGCGCGCTCTCGTCCATCGCGCTCTCGATGAGGCGGGGCATATCCTCGACCCGCTCCCGCTCGAAATTCTTTTCCGCCACGAACTCCCGAGCCTCGACGACGCCATTCAAGAAGTCCATTTCCCGGAAGGGAAAGCCGCGCTCAAAATGGCGATGCGTCGGCTCATCTTCCATGAACTTTTCATAATACAAGCCGCGCTCGCCGCGAGGAAAGCTCGCATCGAGGAGACGGAGGAGGGGCGGAGCCGGGTCGGGGATGGTTTGCTTTTGAACCGGTTCGTCAAAAGTCTCCCGTTCGGGTTCACGGGGGCGCAGGAAAGATCCATCGCTGAGGTTCTCGAGGACATGCGTTCGGAGCGACCGATGCGGAGGCTTTTGCAAGGCGATGTCGGGAGCGGGAAGACGGCGGTCGCGGTCGCCGCGCTTTTAACCGCGGTCGAGGCGGGCGGGCAGGGTGCGATCATGGCTCCGACCGAAGTCCTCGCCGAACAACATTTCCTCTCGTTCTCGAAAGACCTCGAGGATTTGCCTGTGAACATCGTGCTTTTGACGGGTTCCCTCGGGGCCGCCGAACGGCGAATCGCGCACGAGAGGATACAAAACGGCGAGGCGAACATCGTCATTGGGACGCACGCGCTGATTCAGAAAGGCGTGGAATTCAACGATCTCTCGCTCGTCGTCGTGGACGAGCAGCATCGCTTCGGAGTCGCGCAAAGGACGACCATAAAAGAAAAAGGCGCGACCCCCGACACCCTCATCATGACGGCGACGCCAATTCCACGCACATTGTCTCTCACGCTTTACGGCGACCTCGAAGTGTCGGTGATCGACGAGCTTCCACCGGGGCGGAAGCCCGTCGAGACGAGCGTGGTTCCGGTGGACGGCCGCCTCGACGCATACGATGCGGTTCGGCACGAACTCGACGACGGGCGGCAAGCGTACGTCATATGCCCGCTCGTCGAGGAGTCCGAGGCTCTCGAAGATGTGCGAGCCGTCGAGGAATTATTCGAGGAACTCGAAGCGGAGATATATCCGGATCGGAGCGTCGGGCTCCTTCACGGTCGCATGAAGGCGGCGGAGAAGCGCGAGGTCATGGCGGATTTCCGGGAGCGGCGGATCGACGTTCTCGTCGCCACGGTCGTCGTCGAGGTCGGGGTGAACGTGGAGAATGCGAGCGCCATCGTGATCGAAGGCGCGGAGCGATTCGGCCTCTCGCAACTCCATCAGCTTCGCGGACGGGTGTGCCGGGGCATTCATCCACCGAAATGCTTCCTCGTCTCCGATCCGAAGACCGACGACTCCGAAAAGCGCCTCGAAGCGATGGTCGAGCATCAAGACGGGTTCCGGCTCTCTGAGGTGGATCTCGCGATTCGAGGCGAAGGAACGCTCTTCGGAAGTCGCCAAAGCGGAATGCCCGATCTCAAAGTGGCGAAGCTCCTCCGCGACATGGAGATACTCGTCGAAGCGAGGCGTGAAGCCTTCGCCCTCGTCGAAAGCGATCCGCGCCTCCGAAAACCCGAGCATCGTCCGCTCCGACGTGAGATTCGGGAGCTTCTCGGGGAGAGTGTCGAATGGCTGTTTCGGGAATGAACGGCGCCCGCAAAAACCAAAAACCAAAAACCAAGAACCAAAAACCGTGGCTCCGAAAGGAGCCGCCATGCGGATAATCGCCGGGACGGCTCGCGGTGTTCGGCTCGCCCCGGTCCCCGAAGGAGTCCGCCCGACCTCGGATCGGGTTCGGGAGAGCGTTTTCAATTCGCTCGGGCAATTTTTCGATGGGGGAACCGTCCTCGATCTTTACGCCGGGAGTGGCGCGCTCGGGATCGAGGCTTTGAGTCGGGGGTGTGAGTCGGCGGTTTTCGTCGAGCGGGATCGGCGGGTGGCGGCGGTCATCCGGGAGAATTTACGGAAGGCCCGGCTCGAAGGGCGGGGCGAAATAATCGTGGGGGATGTCGAAAATACTGTGGAATCGCTTCTCTCCGGTGGCAAACAATTCAATTTGATCTTTGCCGATCCCCCATATAGAATCGCGGCCACGGAGGTCGGGGAGATTCTTCTTCGGTTGCGTTCCGCGCTTTTTTCGGGCGGGAGGATCGTGGTCGAGAGCGGCTCTCCGATTGCGGATATAGAAAACATGGCCGATATGAGAGGAGTCGAGCGGCGCTTCGGCGGGACGTTCGTGACTGTTTTTGAGAAGGACGAGGAGATAGTGGAGACGGCGGTTTGCCCCGGCAGCTTCGACCCGCTCACGGTCGGGCATCTCGATGTGATCGAGCGCGCCTCGCGGCTTTTCGAGCATGTCGTCGTCGCGGTCGGGAGAAACGTCCGGAAGGACGCGACGAGGCTTTCGGCGGAGGAGAGGGCGGCTCTCGTGGAGCGGGCGGTCTCGGATTTCGATAATGTGTCGGTCGAAATGATGAGTGGGCTTTTGGTAGACTTCGCGCGTGAGCAGGGAGCGAGGGTCGTCATAAAGGGACTTCGGGCGATCTCCGATTTCGAGTCGGAGTTCGTTCAGGCGCAGATGAACCGGAGGCTGTATCCCGAGTTCGAGACGGTCTTTATAATGTCCGACGCGGAGCATAGCTTCCTCTCGTCGAGCCTGGTGCGGGAAATAGCCGCCCACGATGGCGAGGTTCGGGGATTGGTGCCGGACACCATCCTCGAAAGCGTCAGGCAGATATACGCGGGCATGGACGATAGAATATGACGGCGATGATGATTGGCAGAGGACAATAGATTATGGACGTACTGGTTTTGATAGACAGGCTCGAGGAGCTGGTCGAGGACGCTCGGAGCTTCCCCGGTTTCGGGAACACCGCGATGGTGGACCGCGACGCCGCCTTCGACGTCATTGACCAGATGCGCCAGACCATCCCCGAGGAACTCAAGCAAGCGCGCTGGATCGTCAAGGAACGCCAAGCCATGCTCGACGAGGCTCGCTCTGAATCCGACCGCATAATCCGCATGGCCCAGGAAGAGGGCGAGAAAATAACCTCCGACGAGGAAGTTCTCAAGCGAGCCGAGAAACGATCCGCCGAAATAATGGAGGATTCACGCCGCCGCGAACGCGAGATACGCCTCGGCGCCGAAGACTACGCCGACGAGGTTCTCGCCAACCTCGAAGACAACCTCGCGAAGCTCCTCGAAGCCGTTCAGCGCGGGCGCTCGAAATTGCAAGGAGCGCAGCAAGAGGAAGAAGAAATGCCACCCCCCCCGCAGCAGTAAAACACCCCCATGAACGAACTCATTTTCTTAAACAGCCCCGACGCCGAAGTCGGCGAAATACGCGAATACACCGCCGAAGCCTCCGTCGAACCTTTCGACCTCCACGGACGCCACCACGAAGTGAGAGAGGCCCGCGTGGACATCTCCGCGACGAAGCTCCCCGACGACGGTTTCCACCTCGACATCGAGGCGAAGGTCATAGTCCAAACCACATGCGACCGGACCCTCGAAGACATCGAGGTTCCGATGGAGTTCGGCGACTCGGATCTCCTCTCCGGCTCGGAGGACGAGGAGCTCGCCGTCCGCGAATGGGAGTTCGATCCGAAGGCGTACATCGAGAAGGCTCTCCCGACGGAGGTTCCGATGCAGGTTTTCGCGCCGGGGACCGAGCGGATGGAGCCGCCCGACGACGGTGATAAGATAGACTCCCGCTGGAAGGGTCTCGACGGACTCTTCGCATCCGGCTTTTAATCGCAGATAATCACAGAAAACAGGAGGCAACATGGCTGTTCCGAAGAAGAAGACATCGCAGGCTCGCCGCGACCAGAGGCGTTCGCACCACGCCATAAAAGGTCCGAACGTCGTCGAATGTCCGCAGTGCGGCTCGATGCGTATTCCCCACCGCGTGTGCATGGAGTGCGGATATTACAAAGGCCGCACCGCCGTCGCCGTCGAGGGATAGGCTCCTTTCGGTGGATGGTGAATTGTGAGTGGTGAAAAGCACGGCTCCCGCGCCTCCGAACCTCCACCGAATTTAAGCTCGCTTTGTCGTCGCGGAAGTCTTCCTTTTCGCGGCGACGATGCCTTTCCTGTGATCCTTTACAATTCACTTAATTCACTTTGAAGATAGCGATAGACGCACTCGGTGGCGACAACGCCCCACGCGAAGTCGCCGCCGGAGCCACCGCCGCCGCGAGGCGACTGCCCGACGACCGCATCTTCCTCGTCGGGACGGAGAGCCTCGTCGCGCCTCTTCTCGGTTCGGACGCGACGGATGCCCCATCGAATGTATCGGTGCGGGACTCCGGCGGCGCCGTCGGGATGGACGAGGAGCCCGCCCACGCGCTTCGTTCCCGGCCCGACGCGAGCGTCGCGGTCGCGGCGAGGATGGTGAAGGAAGGCGAGGCCGACGCTTTCTTTTCGGCGGGGAACACCGGGGCGACGGTGGCGGCCGCGCTGCTCGGCGTGGGGCGATTGAAAAGTTGCCGGAGGCCCGCCATCGCGACGGTACTCCCTTTTCCAAAGCCCGTGCTTCTTCTCGATGCGGGGGCGACGGTCGCGTGCCGCCCGCAAGACCTCTTCAATTTCGCTATTCTTGGCGGCGTGTTCGCCGAGAGATTTTTCAAACTGAAAGATAAAGCCCGCGTCGGCCTCATAAACGTCGGCGAGGAGCCCGGCAAGGGAACCGACCTCGCCAAAGGTTCCCATGACCTCATCGCCGATGTCTCGAACCTCAATTTCGTCGGGAACGTCGAAGGCCGTGACATCGGGGGCGGAGTCGCCGACGTACTCGTCACCGATGGCTTCACCGGGAACATCGTCCTCAAAACCGCCGAAGGCGTGTCGCGTGAAATCCTCGGCATGGTGCGCGAGGCCATGACCGGGAGCCTCCCCGCCAAACTCGCCGCCGGGGTTCTCCGACCTCGGCTCGTATCGGTGCGCGAGCAAGTCGATCCCGAGAATTACGGAGGCTCTTTCCTCCTCGGGGTGGATGGCTCGGTCGTCATCGGCCACGGAAACTCCGAGGCCCGCGGCGTCGAGAACGCCATACTCGGCATATCGCGCGCCGGGGAAAGCCTCTCCCGAGACCTCGAAAACGCCCTCTCGGACGCGCAATCCACCGCGAAAGGAAACGGCGCATGAACGCCGCCAGAGGAATGTTCGGGGTCGGTGAGGGACTCATCCGCGACCTCGAAAATTCGCGTTCCGAGGTGCGTTTAGCTATGAAAATGGACCGCCCATGAACGTCGTCCGGGAGGATCGAATCCCGCGCCGACGCGAGATAGAAAGGAAGCGGACGATGAACGCCGTGGGGAACATTGTCGGACGAGTCTCCCGAGGCGCGTTCGGCCATGAAAAAGGACGGACAATGAACGCCGCTGAAAGGATGCCCGGCGCCGGGGAGGTACTCATTCGCGATCTCGAAAAAGTCCCCTCCGAAGCGCATTCCCTCATGAAAGGAAGCGAACGATGAACGCCGCCGGAAAAATAATCGGCGCCGGACGCGCCCTCGGTGGTCGGGTCGTGACGAACAAAGACCTCGAAAAAGTCCTCGACACCACCGAGGACTGGATCTCCACCCGAACCGGGATCCTCGAACGCCGCTTCGTGACCGAGGACGAGGATTGCGTCTCCCTCGCCATCGAAGCCTCGAAACGAGCCATCGAACACGCGGACGTCCCCGCCGACTCCATTGACCTCATCGTGTGCGCGACTTCGACGAACCCGGAGTCAATGCCGTCCGTCGCATGTCTCGTGGGCGAGGCCATCGGGGTGACGGGGGTCGGAGCCATGGATCTCGGCGCGGCGTGCGCCGGATACGCATATGCCGCCTCGGTCGCCGACTCGATGCTGAAAAGCGGTGCCGCAAACCGCGTCCTCCTCATCGGGGCCGACGCGATGACCCACATCGTGGACGAAAACGACCGCTCGACGAGCATCCTTTTCGGCGACGGGGCCGGGGCCGTCATTCTCGACAAAGGCGATGGAGAGTCCGGCTTCGTGGACCACATACTCGGCGCGGACGGCTCGATGGCTCCGCTCGGGCGAGCCGGGCATCCGGGCGACGATCAAAAACTCTTCCAAAACGGGCGCGAGATCTTCAAGTTCGCCGTGAAGATGTTCCCGCAAATGGTCGAGAAAATCGCCGCGAGGAACGACGTCTCCCTCGACGACGTTCAATACGTCATCCCGCATCAGGCGAACGCGCGCATAATACAGGCGGCGGGACGGAAGCTCGATATACCGGAGGAGCGGGTCGTTGTGAACGTGGATCACTTCGGGAACACGTCGGCGGCGAGCATCCCGCTCTCGTACCCGGACATCTTCGACGACTTCGAGCCGGGCAAATACATCATCACCGTCGGCTTCGGATTCGGGCTGACATGGGCCGCGAACCTTTACAAAATTTAGAGGAGTGGGATGTGGAATACCGAAGGGCGATAGTCTTCCCCGGACAAGGAACCGCCGGAGGCGAAATCTCCGGCGAAGTCGAAGAAGCTGTGAAGGCGGAGATCGGAAGCGGCGACGTTCCGTATCAACTTTCCGTCTTCGCGAACTCCGTGGATTTGTTTCACAGACTCCGGGATACCGGGGTTTCGCCGGACATCGTCGCCGGACATTCCCTCGGCGAATACGCCGCCGCATACGCCTCGGGAAGCCTCTCGCTCGAAGACGGAGTGCGACTCGTCGCCGAGCGCGACCGCCTCATGAACGAGGCGTCGAGGAAGAATCCGGGCGGCATGATGGCGATAATCGGAGCCGAACCCGGCGCGGTTTCGGAGGTCGTGGCGAATGCCGATGGAATCGTCGTCGCGGCGAATTTCAATACGCCCCGGCAAACGGTCATCTCCGGCGAGCCGGACGCCCTCGAAACGGCGTCGGAGAAAATAAAGGGGCGGAAGGTGAAGCTCGAGGTCGCGGGGGCGTTCCACTCGCCGCTCATGGAGGAGGCTTCCGAGGAGATGCGCGAGCTTCTTTCGTCCGTCGAGTTCGGCGGGCCGAAGGTTCCGATGGTGAGCGCGGCGGACGGCGCGCTTCTCACGAACGCCGACGAGCTTCGGGCCGCGCTCCAAAAACAAATGCTCTCCACGGTGCGGTGGGTTTCGGTCGTGGAGAGGCTCTCGGAGCTCGGTGTCGAGGAGATCATCGAGGCGGGGGAGGGTGGGACTTTGATCCGGATGCTCCGGGATTTCAAAGACAAAAAGTTCGACGGGAAGATCGCGAGCGAGGTGGTCGCATGAAACTCCCGCTCATGGCGAACGATATTCGGGAACTCATCCCGCACCGGTACCCGTTCCTTCTCGTGGATCGCATCGAGGAACTCGAACCGGGCGTGAGGGCGGTCGGACTGAAAAACGTGACGCAAAACGAGCCGTTTTTCGAGGGGCATTTCCCGGAGTATCCGTTGATGCCGGGGGTTCTCATCGTCGAGGCGATGGCGCAAGTTGGGGCGGTCGGGGTGATGGCGGTCGAGGAATATCGCCAAAAGCTCGCTTTGTTTGCCGGGATCGACAAGGTTCGGTTCCGGCGGCAAGTCGTGCCGGGCGACGTTCTCACGATGGAGGTCGAGATCTCGCGCCTGAAGGGGAGGGTCGGTCGCGGGAGGGGAACGGCGACGGTCGGGGGCGAAAAGGCGTGCGAGGCCGAGCTCATGTTCGCTTTCGCGGACAAGGAGGAAGCGTGATCGAAGCCGGAAGAGTCGCCATCGTGACGGGCGCGGGACGCGGCATCGGACGCGCCATCGCCGTCCGACTCGCCAATGAAGGCGCGGACGTCGCCATCTCATACCGCTCGAACAACGAGGAGGCCGAGAAAACCGCGAAGCTCGTCCGGGAAGCGGGCCGGAAGTGCGAAATTTTCAAAGGCGACGTGGCTTCGACGGAGGATGTGAAGGCACTCTTCGACGGTGTGAGCGAGGCTTTCAGGCGGCTCGACATCCTCGTGAACAACGCGGGCATCACACGCGACAACATCATGATGCGGATGAAGGAGGACGAGTTCGACGACGTCATCCGCACGAATTTGAAGGGCGCGTATCTTTGCACGAAGGCGGCGATGCGCCCGATGGTGAGGGCGCGGTGGGGGCGCATCGTGAACATAACCTCCGTCGTGGGGCTTGTCGGGAATCTCGGGCAGGCGAATTACGCGGCGTCGAAGGCGGGGGTCGTCGGGTTCACGAAGAGCGTGGCGAGGGAGGTCGCGCAGCGCGGCGTCACGGCGAACGCGGTCGCTCCCGGATACGTCGAGACGGAACTGACGGGGAGTTTGCCGGACGAGGTGAAGGATCACATCCTCGGACAAACGCCGCTCGGTCGTTTCGCGGAGCCGGAGGAAGTCGCTGAGGTCGTGGCGTTCCTGTGCGGCGAAGGCGCGGGGTACGTCACCGGACAGACCATCGCGGTGGATGGTGGGATGACGATGCAGTGAGCGTCGAGTGCGGATCGGGCGCGTGATGCGGAATCCGGGTGAATGCCTCCATCGCTCCCGACTCCCCGGAGCGAAGCGACTCTCCGCCTGAGACGGTCCGATGATACGATGTTCCTCGACGGAATATGTGTAAAAACTTGTTTTACACTACGCGCTATGCCAGCATAGTTCCGATGAAAACTTGGAGAATCAGAAAGGGAGATAGTTTTGGATAGAGAAGAAGCACTCCAGAAAATTCAGGAGATAGCCGCCGACCGCCTCGGCGTGGACGAGGGCGACGTGACGCCGGAGGCGTCTTTCCGCGAGGATCTCGAAGCCGACTCGCTCGACCTCGTGGAGCTTATTATGGAGCTCGAGGAGCAGTTCGGGATGGAGATACCGGACGAGGACGCCGAGAAGATCACCACCGTCGAGCAGGCGGTTGACTACGTGGTGGAGCACCGGTCCGCGTGAGCCAGAACGGCTCGAACCGAGGTCGCGGACACGCCCTCATAACGGGCGCGGGCGCCGTCACGCCCATCGGAAGCGGCGTGGACAATTTCTGGGACGCCGCCCTCCACGGAAAGAGCGGGGCGGGTGAGATCACACGCTTCGATGCCTCGCCGTACCCGTCGCGCATCGCCGCCGAATGCTCGGACTTCGACCCGGCGGACTTCATGCCGAGGAAGGCCGCCCGCCGCATGGATCGGTACGGCCAGTACGGCATCGCCGCCGGGATGGAGGCCGCCGAAAACGCCGGAATAGTGGATATTATTCGCGAGCGGCCCGAGCGGGTCGCGATCGTGATCGGGAGCGGCATCGGCGGCATCTCGACGTGGGAGCGCGAATACAAAGTCCTCGAAGAGAAGGGGCCGGGCCGAGTCAGCCCGTTCCTCATCACGATGATGGTTCCGAACATGGCCGCCGGACAACTCGCCATAATGCTCGGCGCGACCGGGCCGACGCAATGCCCCGTCCTCGCGTGCGCCACCGGCGGCGAAGCCATCGCCGAGGGTCTCGAACTCATCCGAAGGGGCGACGCCGACGTGGTCATCGCCGGCTCCTCCGAAGCCCCCATAACCCCGCTCTCGATGGCGGGTTTCTGCGCCATCCGCGCCGTCTCCCGCCGAAACGACGAGCCGCACCGCGCGAGCCGTCCATTCGACGCGGACCGCGACGGGTTCGTGATGAGCGAGGGCGCCGGGGCGGTCGTCCTCGAAAGCCCCGAACACGCCGAACGTCGCGGCGCGGAACCCATCGCCGCCGTCGCCGGATACGGTCGCACCACCGACGCATACCACGTAACCGCCCCCGACGAGGAAGGCCGGGGCGTCGAACGCGCGATACGCCTCGCCGCCGAGGATTCCGGTCTGGAATTGTCGGACATCGGGCATGTGAACGCGCACGGAACGTCCACCCCGACTGGCGACGGCCCCGAGACGAAGGCGATAAAGCGGACGATGCCGGAAGCTCTCGTCTCCGGGACGAAATCCATGACGGGCCATTCGTTCGGAGCCGTCGGGGCGACTGAAGGCATTATGTGCGCGCTCGCGTTGAAACAGAAAGTCGTGCCACCGACGATAAATTTGGACAAGCTCGCAGACGACTGCGAGGAACTCAACTACGTCGGAGCGGAGTCGCAGAAAGCGCTGGGACTGAAGGCGGCGGTGTCGAATTCGATGGGGTTCGGGGGGCATAATGTGGTGGTGGCGTTCACGAGTGTAGAATAGCAACCGGAGTTTCTATGTCTATAAAGGAATTGATCGAAATCCTCCCGGAGCCGCTCCGCCAGCGCGCCCTCACGCACCCGAGCGTCGCCGACCCGTACGACTCGAACGGCCGCCTCGAATTCCTCGGCGACTCCATCCTGAACACCCGCGTCGCCGAACTCGTCTTCCACGGATACCCGGAACTCCTCGAAGGCGACTTGACCCGCATCCGGGCGCATCTCGTGCGAAAGACCTTCCTCGCCTCGGTCGGGCGCGGGGAGGGCATCGAGGACATGATCGAGAGTTCCGTCATAAACGACTCGGTCATCGCCGACACGGTGGAGGCGATTATCGGCGGGGCGTATTTGATCGATCAAAAACTCGTCCTCCGGGCGATTGACGAGATTTTCAATCCCGCCGAGGTGGACACCGACGAACTCCGCGACTGGAAAACGCTCCTCCAAGAAACTTTGCAAGCCGACGGACTCCGCCCGACATACCGCGTTATCTCCAAACAAGGGCCGCCGCACCTCCCCCGCTTCATCTCCGGCGTCTCGGCGGACGGTGGCGAGGTTGCGACGGGCGAGGGGCCGTCCATAAAGGAGAGCGAGCAAGCCGCCGCCCGTTCCGCGCTCGAAATACTCGGGGTGCGTCCGATGCCTCATTCCGAGGTCGAAGTACACGTCGGAGCGTAGAATTCTCTTTCGCTTTCGTTCCGTTTCATAGCCCGAGCTTGTCGCGCATTTCGGAGGCTGTGATGACTTCGACGGGGATCGGGAGTTCGGCATCGAGCATGTGTGGGTCGTTGGAAACGATGAAGTCTGTCTCCGCGAAGTATGCGAGGTTCGGTATCCAGTAATCTCCGGGATCCGGGACGCTCGGCCACGGAAGGGACTCGAAGACATGATGTTCTCCGTGGAAGCCGAGGTCGAGGGCGATCTCGAAAGCCCGCGCCGCGTCCGGGATGCGTCCCTCGGCGTGTTTGTCCCGAACTGTTCGAACCAACTCGGAGAGGAATCTGTCGGAGACGGCGAGCCTCAAACGCCCGGTTCCCACCGCCCGGCAAACTTTATAAGAAGATGCGTCCACGCTTCCGACGAGGGCCGAAATGACGACACCCGTGTCAATGACGACGAGCGGTTCGCTCAAATCGGTCGGTATCCCTCGCGGCGCCGACGTTCCTCCCGACGCCGAACCCACTCACGCGCCTCTTCCTCCGTGATGGGTTCGTTCAAGAAACTTCCATTGTCGAGACTCTTCCGCCGCGTCTCATGGACGGCTTCGTTCCCGAACTTGTCGGCATCCTCTTCGCTCATAAACTCCGGGAGAGGCGCCCGCATCCGCTCGACTTGGCGGGCAAACTCCTCCACCGCAGCGGCGAAGCGGTCGGTTGCCTGGCTCATCTCTTTACCCTCGCTCATAACTCATTCATTTTCGCACACCTCGGGTGGATCCCGAAATGTATGTCGCTTCGAAATACTCGGCGTTCGGCCCGCAGCATTCGGGGATGGAGGCGCATGTCGGTGCGTAGTGCTTTAAGTTTGACAGTATCTTGGAAGATCAGCCGATTAATAACCGAATAGATGCGCCGACTCGCCTTCTAATGATGCGCCGACTCGCCTTCTAATTCTATGTCTATCTTCCAATTCGTCAGTCTGGCGGCGAGCCTCGCGTTCTGCACCTCGTGACACCTTGAATGAGATTCTGACAGATCATATCCAATTCGGTGCGCGTGAAGTCGAAGTCCTCGGGGGTTATGTCCACGCCATTCTTGATGACGCGGAACGCTTCTGTGTCCGTGTCGAGGATCACCTCGGTCTCCTCGTCAACATCTCCACGATTCTCGTACACGTCGAGTATCGACTCTTCAAGGACGTTCTTTATCGTTTTGAACGGTACCCCTTTTTCGTTTGCGATCTCTCGTATCGCAGGCGACCATATCGGCTTCGTTTTGTTTACTTTTGGAGCGGCTTTCTTTTGTGCAGACTTCTTTGGCACAAACTTTATTGCTGGCATGCTCTCTATTGCGACAACAACGCCATTCTTGTCTACAGTACATTTGAAAGGCATGATTTCCTCCGGAAGCCCCGACGATTCGTAAAGCACAATTGTCTCAAAGAAGTGTACTTCTCGCTACTCGTCATTGAGTGAAACCTAATTTGCGGCACTTTTCTTTGTGCGTTTAACCGGGAAGTTGCGTAGAATCTCCGGATAAGGTGCTTTCCGCGATTTACATAAAGGGATTCAAAACGTTCGCCCGTCCGGTGCGGATGCCCATCGAGGGCGGCGTCACCGCCATCGTCGGTCCGAACGGGTCGGGGAAAAGCAACATCACGGACGCGGTTCTTTTCGCGCTCGGCGAGCAAAGCGCGGGGATGCTTCGGGCAGGTTCGATGGGCGACCTCATCTTCTCCGGCTCCGATTCGCTCCCGGCGGCGAATGTCGCCGAGGTCACGCTCGTCATTGACAATTCCTCCGGCGAGGTTTCGCTTCCTTATGGGGAGGTTTCCCTTTCGCGGCGAATTTCGCGCGACGGGGGGACGGAGTACCGGATCAACGGTACGCGGGCGAGGATGGCGAATGTGAGGTTCGCCGCCGGGGAGGTCGGACTCGGGCGGCACAGTATTCTGCGGCAGGGAGCGGTGGACGCCATCGTGTCCGGCGGCGCGGAGGCGTGCCGTCAGGCATTGGAAGAGGCGGCGGGACTCGGGGTTTATCGGAGGCGGCGTGTCTCGGCGAGTCGGAGGCTCGAAAAGGCGGACGCGCAATTGGAGCAAAGCCGACGTATCGAGGCCGAGCTTTCGGATCAGCTTCGTCGGATCGAGCGCGAAGCCGTCGCCGCTCGCGAGTACCGCGAGGTCGAGGCGAGGTTCCGGGAGCTTTCGCTCGCCCACCTTTTTCGTGTGGCGAACCGCGAGGTGGATGGGAAGCGGAAGGAACTCGAAGAAGCGCAGAACGAAGTCGGGGAGATTTCCGCGCGGGAGGAGAGGCTTCGCGGCGAGGAGAAGGCTCTCGAACGGAACCTCGCCGATTCCGAGCGCGAGCTTCGGATGCTCGAAGGCACGGTCGAGAGGCTCGAAGAAGGTGTCGAGAACCTTCGGGGCGAGTCGCTTCGGGCGGATCGCTCACAGTTCCGCCTCGAAGCGGGGCGCGGCAACGACGAGGAAAGACGAAATTCCCTCGCCCGCCTCGAAGCGGAAAGTCGCCGCGTCGGTGAAGGTCTCGAAACTTTGCGGGCGCGGCATGCGAAGGTCGAGGAGGGGTATTCATCCGCCGTCGGGGCGAGGGACGAAAAGCAGCGGGCGTCGAGGCTCGCCCGCGAGAGGAGCGGCGAGGCGGAGCGGAATCGTTCGCGCCTCGCGGCGGAGATGGAGGGAATCTCGACCCGACTGAATGCCCTCGAATCCGACGGCGCCGAGGCCGACGGGGAGGCCATGCCCGTCCCGCCCGAGATGCTCGCTCGGCTCGAAGAATTCGCGGGTTCGCTCGAAGGGGATCCCTCATCGGAGGCCCGGGAGATGGCGGAGTCGCTTCTCTCGCGGGTGGGCGAGCATCGGCGGTCGGTCGGGATTTTGGAGGCGGAGGCGAACCGTCGGCGGGGCGCTCTCTCGGCGGTCGTCGGGCGCGTCGAGTCGAGGGTTCGGTCGCTCCGGGAGGCGGCTCCGGGACATGGCTCCGGGGTTCGGCTTTTCGAGGTCGTGCGGGCGAGGCCCGGCTTCGAGAACGCGGTCGAGGCCGCTCTCGGGGAGTTCGGGGCGGGGGTTTTGGCGCGCGATGTCGGCGAGGGGGTGAGGATGCTTTCCGAGACGCAGCGCATCGCCATCCGCCTCGATGCCGAAGCCGCAGCCGAGGATCACGGCGGACTCCCCGGAACCCCGCTCCTCGATTGCGTGGACATCGTGGACGAGAGGTTCTCGGACTCGGTCAAACGCCTTCTCGGAGGAATATACGTCGTTGACGACGCCGAGTCGAACCATCTCACGAACGGCCACGTCGCCGTCACAAAGGAAGGCATCCGGCTGACGCGGACGAGCGTGAGCCTCGTAGCGTCGGGCGGCTTCGCGAGGGAGGCAAGGCTCGCGGCGGGCATGGAATTATTGGAGGAACTCGAAGCCGGGCCGGGTGAAAAACTCCGAAATATCCACGCCGAACTCTCCCGCCTCTCCGGCCGGCTCGAGGCCGCGAACAATGGCGGACGCTCCCTCGCCTCGCTCGTCCGGAGGACGCGCCGCGTCCGCGAGACTTTGACGGGTGAATCCCGCCGCCGCCTCGCATCCGCCGAGAAGAAACGCGAAGCGTCGTCCGAGAGGGCCGAGGCAATCGCCCGTCTGAAAAGGGAGCGCTCGGAGAAGGAGGCCGCGCTCGCGGAGTCGGTGGCGGCGATGAAAACTTCGCAGCGCGAGCTTTCCTCGGCCGCCGCCGCGAACGACGCGGCCCACTCCGCCGCCGAGGAGGCCGGGCGCGAGAGGAAGCGTCTGCGGGCGGCGATCTCCGAGGGCGAAAAGCGGGCGAACGCCATCGAAGCCCGCCTGGAAAAAGCGAGAGCCTCCGCCGCGACTGACACCGACGAGGCCCCGCGCCTCGCCGCGAGGATACGGGCGGCCTCCGAGAAACTTTCGGACGTGTCGGGGGGGCGTCGCTCCGCGCTCCGCATGAGTCGCGCCGAGAAAACGGAGCATCATCGGCGGGCGTCGTCGAGGCAAAACTCGCTCGCCCGAGACGCCGCCGAAGTCCGGGCCGAGGTCTCCTCCGCCCGGTCGCGCGTCGAGAGGATCGAGGATTCATTGCGCCAGGCCGCCGAGTCATCCACCCTCGCCGCCGAGGAAATCCGGGAAGAGTGGGCCGCGTCCCTCGAAGACGCGGAGCGCGAGGCTCGCAAACATCCGGGATCCACCGATGAGGAACGGAACAAACTCGCACGCAAACTCAAGCGCTTCGGCGACGTGAACCTCCTCGCGCTTTCACAGGAAAGCGAAATGCGCGAGAGGCACGAAACCATATCGTCCCAAAGAGCGGACGCCGAAGATGCCGCCAACGAACTTGGCCGCATAATACGCACGATTGACGAGGAGATCGAGGTTCGTTTCTCGCAGACTTTCTCTCGGGTGAGCCGGACGTTCGGGGAGATGGTTCCGAGGATGATGGCGGGGGCTTCGGGAACGCTCGATCTCTCGGAGGAGGGGGTGGAGATCGGCATCCGCCTCGGGAGGAAGGGATGGCGTTCTTTGAAGGTGCTTTCGGGCGGCGAGAGGTCATTGCTCGCGCTCTCGTTCCTGTTCAGTATTTTGCTGAGTCGGGGGGACATGGCGGAGACGTTTTGCATACTGGATGAGGCGGAGGCGGCACTCGACGATGTGAATCTGGCGCGGTTTATCTCTGTGGTAGACTCTCACCGCGCAAATGGGCGGTTCATTTTGGTGACGCACCAGAAGCGCACGATGGCGGCGGCGGACATCCTTTATGGAGCGGTTCAAGATGCCTCCGGCGCCACATCCGTAGTGTCGAAACGTATCCAGGGAGATTAACCGAAAGCTATGGGACGCTCATGGCGTAACTTCTTCAGAAAGCGAAAGTACGAGCCGGAGGAAATGTCCGGCTCATCCGTCGCGACCGAAGAAATAGTCGAAGAAAAACAAGGAACGGAAGCCCCCGAAACCGAAGTCCGAAACGAAATTTCGGCGGCCGAGGAGATAGCCGAGTCGGATTTCCGGGATGAAACCCCGGTGGAAGGAATCTCCGAAACCGAAGCTCGGGGCGAAGCTGCGGTGACCGAAGACGGAATCCCCATCGCCGACGAGCCGACTCCGGGCGACGAAACCCCCGAAGCATCCGAGTCGGGGATGTCCGAGCCGAAGGCGCGGGACGAAAGCTCGGCGACCGAGGAAGCCCCGGCCGCCGATGAGCGGATTCCGGGCGGCGAAGGCTCCGAAGCACCGGAGTCCGGGGGAGTTCCCATCGCCGACGAGCCGATTCCAGGCGACGAGAATTCCGAAGCCCCGGAGGCCGTCGAGGAGCCGGAGGTTTTCGAGGATGTCGAAGAGGACGAACCCGTCGAAGGCGAACCTTCCGGCGGGTGGTTCGGGCGGCTGCGGCAGGGGCTGAAACGGAGCCGGGAGTCGGTCGTCGGGCAACTCAACGCGGCGGTCGCCGAGTTCCGGGACGCCGACGACGAGGAGTTTTGGGAGCGGGTCGAGGAGGTTCTCATCGCCTCCGATGTCGGGGTTCCGACGACCGCGAAGCTCGTGGCGAAGCTCGAACAGGAAGCCCTCGAACGGAACATCACGAGCGAGAAGGAGCTTCGCGAGCTTCTCATCGAGAAGGCAGCCGAGATGCTCGAAGGCCCGGTCGAAATTGATCTCTCGAACGAGCCGACCGTTCTTCTCATGGTCGGCGTGAACGGAACCGGGAAGACGACGACCATCGGGAAACTGGCGCGGTATCTTCCCGTGGATAATGTAATGTTCGCCGCTGGGGACACGTTCCGGGCGGCGGCGATCGAGCAATTGCAGACGTGGGGCGAGCGGACGGGAACCCCGGTCATCTCCCGCGAGCGAGGCTCCGATTCGGCGGCTGTGGCGCATGAGGCTGTCGAGACGGCGAGGCGCGAAGGCACCGATGTCCTTCTCATTGACACCGCTGGGAGGCTTCATACGAAGGTGAATCTCATGGCCGAACTCGACAAAGTGAAGCGGGTCATCGGGCGGCAAATGCCGGACGCTCCGCACGAAGTCCTTCTCACGATTGACGCGACGACGGGGCAAAACGGTTTGCGTCAGGCGAAGATGTTCGACGAGGTTGCGGGCGTCACCGGAGTCGTCCTCACGAAGCTAGACGGGACGGCGAAGGGTGGGATCGCGCTCGCCATTGCGAACGAGGTCGGGGTGCCGATAAAGTTGATCTCCGTCGGCGAGAAGGTCGAGGATCTCCACCCGTTCGACGCTCGCGAATTCGCGGAAGCATTGTTTGGAGATTTATAGATGGCTATGTTCGAGACACTCGGCGAAAGACTGAATACCGCGCTCGACGGGGTGCGTTCGAGCGGGAACCTCACCGAGGATCAAGTAAAGGAAGTTACCCGTGAGATCCGCCTCGCCCTCCTCGAGGCCGACGTGAATTTTGGCGTCGTCAAGGAGTTCGTCGGGAATGTCCGGGAGCGGGCGACGGGGGCGGAGGTGTCGAAAGCCCTTTCTCCGGGGCAGCAAATCGTGAAGATCGTGAACGAGGAGCTTGCGAACCTCATGGGCGGCACGCCGCATAAATTGACGTATGCGTCGCGGCCACCGACGGTCATCATGCTCGCGGGTTTGAACGGCCACGGGAAGACGACGGCTGCCGGGAAGCTCGCGCTTTTCACCCGGAAAGAGGGGAAGCACCCGTATCTCATCGCATGCGACACGTATCGTCCGGCGGCCATCGAGCAGCTTCAGCAAATCGGGAAGGAACTCGGGGTTCCGGTTTATACGGAGGGGGCGGAGGCGAAGCCCGAGGAGATCGCCGAGCGCGGGATAAAACAGGCTCGCGACGAAGGGTATGACTTCGTCATCGTGGACACGGCGGGTCGGCAGGTCGTGGATATGGATCTCATGGAGGAGATAAAGCGCGTCCGGGTCGCCTCGAAGCCGCACTCCGTCATGCTCGTCCTCGATGTCGTTACGGGGCAAAACTCGGTCGAGGTCGCCGAGGCTTTCCAGGAATACGCCGATTACGACGCGATGATCCTCACGAAGCTCGACGGCGACGCGAGGGGCGGGGCGGCGCTCTCCGTCGTCTCCGTCACCGGGAAGCCGGTTCGGTTCGCGTCCGAGGGCGAGAAGATGAGCGAGTTCGATTATTTCTATCCGGACCGGATGGCCGGAAGGATCCTCGGTATGGGCGACGTCCTCACGCTCATCGAGAAGGCCGAGTCGGAGATGGACCGGGGCGAGGCCGAGGCGCAGGGAAAGAAGCTCATGAGCGGGAAGTTCACGTTCGAGGATTTCCTCCAGCAAATGCAAATGATAAAGAAGATGGGGCCGCTCTCCGGTCTCCTCGAAATGATCCCCGGCATGGGCAACCAGTTAAAAGGCGTGGACATAGACGACAATCAGCTCGGGCGGGTCGAGGCGATGATCACTTCGATGACGGTGAAGGAGCGGCAGAATCCGAAATTGTTGCAGAATCCCAGTCGGGCGCGTAGGATAGCTCGCGGCAGCGGCTCGACCCAGCAGGACGTTCAGAAGCTCGTCAAGCAATTCGGCCAGATGCAGAAAATGATGAAGCAAATGGGCAAAGGCGGCGGAATGCCGAAGATGCCGAAGTTCCCCGGCGGAAATCCCTTCGGGAAAAACTGACACAGAGAAAGGAACGAACATGGCGGTAAAGATCAGGTTGGCGAGGCACGGTTCGAAGGCAAACCCGTTTTACAGGATAGTCGTCGCGGATTCGCGCAGCCCCCGCGACGGTCGGTACATCGAGAGGATCGGGACATACGATCCCCAGCGCGAGCCGTCGGCCATCGAGGTGGATAACGAAAAAGCATCCGAGTGGCTCGGCAAGGGCGCGCAGCCCACGGGTCAGGTTCGGAAGCTGCTCGAAATATCGGGCGCGATTTAGCGTTTCGCAAAGCGAACCGCGCTTTCAGCCGTCAACTTGTCAGCTTTTTTGGGACGATCTCTGTGAATTACTTTTTTAGCGGTGGATGATGGAGAAACTCGAAGACCTTCTCCGGCTTCTCGCACGCTCGCTTGTGGATAATCCCGACGAGGTCGAGGTCACGGGCGAGGAGAATGGCTCGCGCATCCACCTCGAGCTCCGCGTCGCCGACGACGACATGGGGAAGGTCATCGGTCGGCAAGGACGCACGGTGAAGGCGATTTGCACCGTCGTCAAAGCGGCATCGGTTCGGATGGAGAAGCGGGTCAACGTCGAGGTCGTGGACTGAGCGGTTTGGTTTGCGAATCGTACGTGTGGGATCTTCGGCTCTCGGCGTAGAGACGTAACATGCTGCGTCTCTACAAACGTGGCGGCGAGCGAACGGGGAACTGTTCGAACCTGGTTTTGATGGCTTACTTTGCGAAGACCTCTTTCTCGACATGACCGACCGAAATGAACTCTCCTCGGAACTCTCCGACCCGGTTGTGATCGGGGTGATCTCCACCCCCCACGGCGTCCGCGGGACTTTGCGCGTGAAGCCCGTCGGCTCCGGCCTCCATCTTCGGAAAGGCGAGTCCCCGGTCGTCGGCGACAGGCGGCGAACCATCCTCGGAGCGCGGCAAACCCCGAAGGGATTTCTCGTGGATTTCGAGGGGATTTCGAGCCGGGAGGAGGCCGACGCCATGCGCGGAGCCGAACTCTTTCTCGACCGCGACGAACTCGACGAGCCGGACGAAGGCGAATTCTATGTCTCCGACCTCGTCGGCCTCGAAGCTCTCGACGAGTCGGGCGAAAAGGTGGGAACCGTCACCGAAACCTTCGAGACGGCGGCCCACGAAATCCTCGTCATCCGCGAGGACGGCGAAGAAATATACGTCCCCTTCACGATGGAACACGTCCCCGAAATAAACCTCGAAGCCGGGCGAATCACGATAGCCCAGCCCGAGGAATAAAGGTCGAGCGTGGCAACCAAAAACCAAAAACCAAAAACCAAAAACCCACTCCCATGCGAAACATAGACGTTTTCTGCGTCTTCCCCGACTCCGTGGACGCGACGCTCCGAATCGGCGTCGTCGGCAAAGCCATCGAACACGGTGTCGTCGGCCTCCGGACATTCGGCTTCCGGGACTATATTTCCGAAGGCCGCATTGACGACTCGCCGTATGGTGGCGGGGCGGGGATGGTTCTTCGCGTGGATGTCGTCGCCCGCGCCCTCGAATCGGTGTACGGCGTTCCGGCGAAGGAAGTCAAAGATGGACGTCGGGTCGTTCTCACGGAGCCGGCGGGGAGGAGGATGTCGCAAAGTTATGTCGAGGAGGTCTCCGAAGGCTCCGATCTCACGATTATTTGCGGTCGGTATGGCGGGGTGGACGAGCGGGTGTGGACGGAGTTATGCACCGAGGC
>JACDAJ010000044.1 GCA_013695475.1 Rubrobacter sp.
CTATGCCACCCACGCGACTTTCCACGGACACCGCCGAAAGTTCGCCTCGCCCCGGAGGCCGAAACCGAGGCCGGAACCGGAGGACGAAAGTCGCGGCGGAGATCCACTATTCCAGCCGCGCCCTCCCGAAGCCGGGCGACGGCGAGCGCGGAAATCACACCGCCCGCCAAAAGCTGAAAGCCGCCGAAGGCAGCGTGCCGACAAGCTGACGGGCGAAGCGGGCTGACAACGCGGTTCGCTTTCGCGAACCGCTCACGCGCCGTATCGGTTCAGCTTCATCGCGTGACCCATGAGGAGGCCCATGATCTCCTCCGCCGGAAACGTCCCGAGCGAACCCGCGATGCACGCCCGCTCCCCGAACTTATCACCGGTCGGCAACGTATATTCCGAGCGGAGCATGAACGGAACCCCATGCCACGAATGGCTTTTCATCTTCGCCGGAGTCCCGTGGTCCCCGGTGATGGCGAGAACGTCCGGTTCGAGCGAAAGTATCTCCGGCAAAAGCGCGTCCACTTCCTCGATGACTTCCTTCTTTCTGTCGAAGTCGCCGTCTTCTCCGGCTGCGTCGGTCGGCTTCATGTGGACGAAGAAGAAGTCGTGCGAGTCCCACGAGGATTTCAATGTCTCGATCTCACCGGATATCCCTTCGCCCTCTTTTTTGAGTTCCATCCCGGCGAGGCGGGCGAGTCCTTTGTACATCGGATACCCTGCGATGGCGACCGCGTTCAGTTTGTACGCCTCGTCGAAGGACGGCAGGGTCGGGTGCATCCCGAACCCCCGGAGAAGCACCGTGTTCGCCGGATGCTCGTCCGCGAGAACCTCGTTCGCCTTGTTTATGAACTCGTTGGCGACGGACGCGCTCCTTTTTTGGGAGGCGTTCGAGTCGTCGGCGGGAGTGACGGAGAGCGGTTCGAGGCCGACTCGTTGCGGGTCGGTGTCCGATAGCGAGCCGGAAAAACCTTCGCCCCGAAATACGACGACCGCCCGGTATTCCTTCTCGTGCGTGACGAAGAACTCCGCCCCGCCGAGGGAGACTTTCTCATTCAAAAGGGCGACGAGTTCCTCACCCTTCTCGGAGGAGATGCGCCCGGCGCGGCGGTCGGAGATTTTTCCATCCCCGTCGAGGGTGGCGAAGTTTATGCGGGCGGCGAGGTCGTTCTCTCCGAGTTCGAAACCGACTCCGAGCGCCGACAAAACCCCGCGTCCGACGATGTATTCGAGTGGGTCGTATCCGAAGAGTCCGAGGTGTCCGGGGCCGCTTCCGGGACTCACTCCGGCGGCGACGGGTCGGCTCATCCCGAGGTCGGACTCGGCGGCCATCGCATCGAGGTTCGGACTATTCGCGGCTTCGAGTTCGGTTTTTCCGCCCGCTTCCATCGGGAGGCCGCCGAGTCCGTCGAGAATGAGGAGTATTATTTTCGAGTCCGTTTCCACGGAAAGTTCGCGCATGAGGTCGAGATCCAAAATGTCCTCCCGGATAGTCCGTCGAGTTCGCCATGAAAAGCATACTCGATTTCACCCGTGTGGAACGGAGCCGACGAACCGTAAAATCCTCCCGGACGAGCCATCGGGAAGGAGCCGGATATGCTTCACGGACTTCGGACGGCGATATATAGCGTGGACGACATCGAGGCGGCGAAGGAATGGTACGCGAATGTTCTCGGTTTCGAGCCGTACTTTGACGAGCCTTTTTACGTCGGATTCGATGTCGGGGGTTATGAACTCGGGCTTTCGCCGGGCGAGGGGAAAGCCGAACGCTCCGGGACGGGAGTCACGGTTTATTGGGGCGTGGACGACGCGAAAGCCGCCCTCGAACGGCTCATCGGACTCGGGGCGTCGGAAAACAGCGACGTTCAAAATGTCGGTGAGGGAATACTCGTGGCGACCGTTCTCGATCCGTTCGGGAACGTGTTCGGGGTGATCGAGAACCCTCACTTCTTCGCCGGATAGTCCGGGGTATTTTCGGGGACATCCGCGCGCCCCGGCTCTTCCGGTGACCGTTCGTGTTCGAGGTCGGGTGGCGAACTTTGCTTTCCGGGGGGCGCGAGCCGATTCGCGCGGCGGGTGGTTATTTCTCGGGGCTTTCACTTTCCTTCCCCAAAAACGACGGATAACGGACTCGGTTTGCCGGGGAAATCGGGTGAATCGCTATGGTACGCTTCTCCGGGAGCAAATCTTCGAGACGGAAACGGGGCGGGATGCGGATAGAAACCATTGACTTGAATTTCCTCGGGAGCGAGGAGGTCATCGCTTCGTTCCTTCTCCTCGGAGATGACTCGGCGGCTCTCGTCGAGACGGGGTCGACGACGTGCCTCGAAAGTTTGAAAAAGGGGCTCGAAAAGCACGGTGTGGAAAACGCGGATGTGAGCGAGGTCTTCCTCACGCACATCCACCTCGACCACGCCGGGGCGTCGGGGCATATCGCCGAACTCCTCCCGAACGCGACGTTTTATGTGCATGAGGTCGGATGTCCGCACATGGCCGACCCGTCGAAGCTCATAAAGAGCGCGACCCGCATTTACGGCGACCGCATGGACGAATTATGGGGCGAAATACGTCCCGTACCGGAGGAGCGGCTCGTGAAGCTCTCCGGCGACGGCGAGGGGATCGAGGCGGCGGGCGGCATTTTCACGGCGCACGACACGCCGGGTCATGCGTACCATCATCTCGCTTTCCACGAGCCGGAGTCGGGCGCGCTTTTCGCGGGGGACGTGGCGGGAATACGGCTCCCCGGACGTTCGTATGTGCGTCCTCCGACCCCGCCGCCCGAGGTGGACATGGAGGCGTGGAAAGGAAGCATCGAGGCGATGAGGAGAATCGCCCCGAAGACCATATCCCCGACCCATTTCGGGACGTATGGCGACGTGGAGCGGCATCTCAACGAACTCGAACAGCGTTTGCAAAGTTGGCTCCTCTTCGTCGAAGAGCGAATGGACGAGGGCGAGGAGCGAGAGGAGATCTCCGACGGCCTGAAAGACAAGGGCGACGACGAGATGCTCGAAGGAGGCTCCGAGCCGGAGGACACGGGGCATTACGATCTCGCCGGGTCGTATCAGGCTCTCGCCGATGGGATCATCCGGTACGTGGAGAGGCGCCGGAAGGGTCGGGAATAGTGAAATCGTGAGAACGCTCCGCTTCGTGAGGTCGGGGAAATACGACTCGCGATCTCACGAAGCGGAGCGTCAGCGACGCGACTCGCGATCTCACGGCCCTTTTCATTTCAAAAGCTCCGACGCTTCCTTCGCGGCCCATTGGACGAGGCCGACGAGGCGTTTTCCTTCGTCGCGGATGTGGCGGGCGGTGGTCGAGATGCCGATGGCTCCGTCTACTTTGCCGTCCTCGCCTCCGACGGGGGCGGCGACGCAGCATAGGTTCGGGGCGAACTCCTCGAAGTCGGTGGCGAGGCCGACCATCCGTGCCTTGTTTAGCTGCGCGTGGAGCATGGCGGGGCGGATGATGGTCTTCGGTGTGAAGGCTTCGAGGCCGCCGTGGCCGTCTATGTACCCGTCCACGTATTCGGAACCCATCCCGGCGAGAAGCACTTTCCCGAGCGCGAGGGCATGCGAGGCGCCGTGGAAACCCTCGACGACCCCGAGGGGCGGGCTTCTCGGGGGGGCTTTCACCTGCGCGACGGCCATCTCGCCGTCGGAGAGAACCGCCGCGTAGGCATGTCTATGCGAGCGGTGGGCGAGTTCCTCGACGACGGACTCTATTTTCGTGTCGAAGTCGCTTCTCGTGCTGTCGTGGAGGAGGGAGACGGTGCGCCCGATGCGGTACCCTCCGCAGCGCGGGAGCTTCTCGATGTACCCTTCGTCCGCCAAAATATTGAGAAGGTAATAGCAACTCGACAGGCTCGTCCCGATCTCGCGCGCGAGCTGCTTCGCCGTCAAGTCCTCGCCGCGCTCGCTTACGAGATCCATTATGCGGAAGATCCGACGCACGCTCTTGAATTTCGGCCCGTTCTGCGACTCGCGAGCCAAAAGATCAACGGTGTCCCTGCTGAAGTGGTTCGACTCCAAAAAATCACCCTCCGGAAACGTTTCTCAAGGTGGCCTTTCCCATGATTATTCTAACCGTCCGCAGCCGAATGGGGGAGTCGTCCGTCCGGCTTTGAGTAAAATTTTGCACAATGTTGGAAAAACTGGCCTCCGCACCTTGTTGCTTTGTGTGCATGCTCATAAAGTGGGCTTTGCAATAAACGGCCTTTGCATACGAGGCATGCGTGGGTCGGAGGAGGAGCCTCGGGAAAGGGTGATGCGTGGGGTGTGATTTCGCGGGAACGAAACGGTGAGGGGAAAGCCAGTAAGGAGGAATTAGAGTAGTGGCACGAAGAAGTGTTACGAAGGCGCACAAGAAGATCCAGGAACTTTCCTGGGATCCCACGTTCGTCGAAAAAGACCCGAAATACAAGACTGACTATGTGCTGACGAAGGGTTCGCAGAAAGACCCGATGAAGCAGGTCATGCAATCGTACTTCACGATGCAGGAAGAGAAGGACCACCGGGTTTATGGCGCGATCGACGGCGCGGTTCGCGGGAACATGTGGCGTCAGGTTCAGCCGAGGTGGATGGAGTGGCAGAAGCTCTTCCTCTCCATTATCCCGTTCCCGGAGATCTCCGCCGCGAGGGCGATGCCGCTCCTCACGGAAGCGGTTCCGAACACGGAGATCCACAACGGCCTCGCGTTCCAGATGATCGACGAGGTTCGCCACTCGTCCATACAGATGAACCTCAAGCGCGAGTACATGAAGAACTACATTGACCCGGCCGGCTTCGACATCACGGAGAAGGCTTTCTCGAACAACTACGCCGGAACCATCGGGCGCCAGTTCGGAGAGGGCTTCATCACCGGCGACGCGATCACCGCTTGCAATATCTATTTGCAGGTTGTGGCGGAGACGGCGTTCACGAACACATTGTTCGTGGCGATGCCCTCCGAGGCCGCCGCCAACGGCGACTATCTCTTGCCGACGGTGTTCCTTTCGGTTCAGTCGGACGAGTCGCGGCACATGAACAATGGGTACGGCACGTTGCTCATGGCGCTTGCGAATGATGAGAATAAGGAACTACTCGAGCGCGATCTTATTTATTCTTTGTGGAATCAGCACGCGGTTGTGGATGCGGCCATTGGCACGTTCATTGACTACGGCACGAAGGATCGCCGCCAGGATCGCGACAGCTACGCGGAGATGTGGAAACGCTGGTACTACGATGATTATTATCGTTCCTACCTTGTGCCGCTTGAGAAGTACGGCCTCAAGGTTCCGCACGATGTCATCGAGGACTCGTGGGACAGGATCTGGAACGGCTTCTATCATCACCATGTGGCCCAGTTCTTCGCCACGGGCTGGTTCGCCAACTACTGGCGCATAGACCCGATGGTCGAGGAAGACTTCGAGTGGTTCGAGCACAAGTATCCGGGCTGGTACTCCAAGTTCGGGAAGTGGTGGGAGCATTATGGTTCGCTCGCCGAGCCGAACGGCCACAAGCCGATAGCGTTCGAGGACACCGGTTATGTGTATCCGCACCGCTGCTGGAGCTGTATGGTTCCGTGCCTCATCCGCGAGGACACCATCTTCGACTACGTTGACGGACAGTGGAGGACGTACTGCCACAAGCACTGCCACTGGCAGGACACCGTCGCCTTCCGCGACACGTACAACGGTCGTCCGACGCCCGCAATGGGCAAGCAGACCGGCAAGCGCGAGTGGGAGACGCTGTATCACGGCTGGGATCTTGAAGACGTCGCGAAGGATCTCGGCTACGTCCGCAACGACAACCACACCCTCGTCCCGCAGCCGCACGTCATCATGGAGCAGGACAAGATGTGGACCCTCGACAACATCCGGGGCATCGAGTTCGCAAGCCCCAACGTACTCCTCAACCAAATGTCCGACG
>JACDAJ010000078.1 GCA_013695475.1 Rubrobacter sp.
TGCTTCAGACCGAGATCCGCCAGGGAAAGCGACGAGAGAACCTGCGTCTCGCCGCGGGAGAAAAGCCCCGTCCCGTGAACCCGCGGAAGAAAGCCGACCTCGGCCTCGAGCGGGCGTATCTCGTCGAGGGCGCGGAGGTCCGTCCGCTTCCGGTCGTTCACGTACAAATCTCGGAAAGCCTCTTTCTCGAGCTTCGAGAACGCCTCTTTTATCTGGGAGATCTCCGTCTCGTCCTCGCGCCCTTCGAGGGCTTTCTCCTCGATGGCTTCGAGGTCGTCGTGGCGGGCGCGGCGATCCGTGTTCACGATGCCGTCTTTTATCGCCGAATAATGCTCGGAGCGCATCCCGGCGAGGAAGGGGTTGTCCTCCGCCGCTTCGATCTCCTGCTTTTCCTTCCCATGCTCGGCGGCCCATTTCTCGATGGCCTCGGCCTGGGTTTGGACGGCTGTCTGCGCGAGTTGGAGAGCGTCAACCATGACATCCTCGGTGACCTCGTTCGCTCCGGCTTCGACCATCGTGATGGCCTCTTTGGTTCCGGCTACGACGAGGTCGAGGTCGCTCTCCTCGATCTGCTCGTACGTCGGATTGAGGATGAAGCTCCCGTCCTCCGGGTCGCGTCCGACCCGGACAGCCCCGATCGGGCCGTCGAACGGAAGGTCGGACAAACAAAGCGCTGCCGAAGCCCCGACCATGCTCACCACGTCATACGGCATTTCCTGATCCGCGACGAGAACCGTCCCGATAACTTGAATTTCATTGCGATAATTCTTCGGGAAGAGCGGACGAAGCGGACGGTCCGTGAGCCGGGCGGTGAGAATCGCACGGTCCGATGGGCGGCCTTCTCGTTTCAAAAATCCACCGGGGATTTTGCCCGCGGCGGGCATTCTCTCTTCGATGTCCACGGAGAGTGGCAGGAAGCTCACTCCGGGGCGGGGTCTTTTCGAGCGTCCGGCGGTGGACAGGATCATGGTGTCTCCGAGGCGGGCCGTGACGGAGCCGCCGGCTTGCTTAGCCAGCTTCCCGGTCTCGAGCACCAGCGAACGGTCGCCGACTGGAATCTCTAAACGCATATTCTGTTTCTCCTCTTGCTTCTTTTGGTTCCCGGACTAACGACGCAGCCCGAGCTTTGCGATGAGCGAGCGGTACCGCTCGACATCCTTCTTCTGGAGGTACTTCAAAAGGCGACGCCGCTTTCCGACGAGCTTGAGAAGCCCCCTCCTCGAATGGTAATCGTGCTTATGGGTACGCAAGTGATCCGTCAAATGAGAGATCCTCTTCGTCAGCACCGCAACTTGAACTTCGGACGAACCCGTGTCGCCCTCGTGCGCCTGATGCTCCCGGATTGTTTCCTCTTTGTTCTCCACAACCGCCAACTTCCTACTTCTCCTCTGTTTTCGTCTTTTTGTCGTCTATTCGTCCATTTTGCATCTTTCCAGTTGCATATTCTATCAAACATCGGCGCGAACCCGACTCCCCCGACGAGCGACTCTTTTCCACGCGCATCATACGGGATCCGGGCGAATGGCTCCGTTCTCGATCGGTCGGCGCGAACCGTGGAGCCGGGAGGTCGCGTCGCTTCGCCCGCTTCGGGAATGGGGAGTCGCCGACCGACGAACATGGCTTTCGGGAAGTGACCGCCCGGACTCCGCGTCATTTCGCGCCGTCCGTTATCCGACGCGCCTCCTCGCTGTCACGCCCGATCTGCGCGACGAGTTCATCCACCCCGCCGAATTTCTCCTCGCCCCGTATCCGCCGCAAAAACTCGACCTTCATCGTCTTCCCATACAAATCCCCGTCGAAGTCCAAAACGTGCGCCTCGACCCGGCTCTCCCGCTCCCCGAACGTCGGCGCGACCCCGATGTTCACGCATGACGCGAAACGCTTCCCGTCCACCTCCACGAAGCACGCATAAACGCCCCTCGCCGGGACGATGACCGACGGACTCGGCTCGACGTTCGCCGTCGGGAAGCCGATCGTCCTCCCTCGCTTGTCCCCGACGACGACCTCGCCGCGCACGGAATACGGCCTCCCGAGGAGACGCGAAGCATCCTCGACGCGGCCTTCTCCGAGGAGTTCCCGGATGCGCGTCGAGCTTATCTCCCCGCCGCCGTTCATCCCTCGCACCGAAACCCCGAAAGCCTCCCCGCCGAAAGCGCCCATGATCCGCCGAAGGTCCCCGACGTCCCCCGAAGCCCGATGCCCGAACCGGAAATTCTCCCCGACGACGACGACCTCCGCCCCGAGCCGCCCGACGAGAACCTCCCGCGCGAACTCCTCTGGATTCTTCTTCGAAAGCTCCATGTCGAACGGGATCACCGCGACCTCGCCCATCCCCGCGCCGAGCAAAAGCTCGCACCTCGCATCCATGTCGCTCAGCAAAAGCGGCGAGCCGTCCGGCCTCAAAACCGACCGGGGATGCGGATCGAAAGTCGCCGCGACACTCCGCATCCCCCGCCGCCGAGCCTCTTCCACGGCCTTCCGCAAAACCACCCGGTGGCCGAGATGCACCCCGTCGAAGTTCCCGAGCGCGACGACGCGGCTCACGTCGCCATTCTCCGTCCGAGAAGAGCCGGAGATATGATGGAACGGAAGAATCGAAGGAACTTCTCCGCGTCCGCGCCCCGCCGAGAAGCTCCGAAATCCTCCGCGGCGCCCGAACACAAATCGGCGAGCCGTCTCTCCGCCGGGGACGCGAATCCCGGCGAGAGCGTATTTCGACCCGGACGCCGTTTCGTTCGTTTCGATATTCCCTCACGCGGAACACTGTGGAGTTTGTCCCCACGAACTCCGCGAAGGCCGCGCCAAGTCGCTCCGAAGCCTCTACTCCGTCGGCGCGAGGGATCCCCCGCCGCCGAGGACGCTATCCCGCCCCATAACCGCCGGGTATACAAAACCCCATCCGCCGAACCCCGTATCACGACGCGCACAGCACGACCTCCGGCCTCGCGACCCCGCCCCCGGCCTCGTAAACCGCGAGAAGCTCGCCCCCGCCCTCGACCCGGAAACTCCCCGCCATGTCCTCCGAAACCTCCATCGAACGCCCGTTCGCCACCGAAGCTGCCACCTCATCCCCGACCTCCACCGCCGGAAGATGCGACACCATCTTCGTCATAGGTATTATGTGGTTTTTGATTGTGGATTCGTCGAGGTTTTCGGGAGAGGCCGACTTTTCCGCCTCGAAATGGCCGACGGCGGTTCGGCGGAGGGCGGTGAGGTATGCGCCGCTTCCGAGGGATTCGGCGAGGTCGGAGGCGAGGGAGCGGACGTATGTTCCGCTTCCGCACGAGATGTGGAAGGCCGCTTCGTTTTCGGACTCGTCCATCGAGACGAGGTCGAAAGCGTGGATCTCGACTTCCCGCTCCTCCCTCTCGACCTCGACGCCTTCGCGGTGGAGTTTATAAAGCCGCTCGCCGCCGACCTTCACCGCCGAAGCCATCGGGGGAAGTTGTTTTATACATCCGGTGAAGTTCGGGAGGGCGGCTCGGATGGAATTCTCGGTCGGGATCGGGGCTTCGAGTTCGAGGATGTCGCCTTCGGCGTCCAAAGTCGTGGAGGTCGCGCCGAGGCGGGCGGTGGCGGCGTATGATTTCTCCATGTCCGTGACGTACCGGGAGAGGCGGGTCGCCTTCCCGACCACGATGATGAGGAGGCCCGAGGCGAGCGGGTCGAGGGTTCCGGTGTGGCCGACCTTTGTTTTTTTCGGGAGGAGGCGTTTTACCATGGCGACCGCCCTCGCCGAGGAAATGCCGGACGGCTTGTCCACGAGGATCGCGCCCGACATCGTCGGTGGCGAATTTGTCTTTCCGTGTCCGATCTCAGTCTCTCCCATCATCTCCCGGCGGACAATGCCTCCTCGAACCGCTGCCCCGCGCCTCAGCCTTCCCGGCTCCGACCGGGGACTCGTCGTCCGCCCGCGAACTCGTTTCCGCTGTGCGGAGAACCACTTTCCGTTCCCGGACTATTTTCCGTTTCCGGCGAGGTCGAGGCGGCCTTCGAGGACTCCGAGGAGTTCCTTTTTCGCCTCCGCCGGGGTCATGCCTTCGCGGGTGTATCCGGCGGCGAGTTTGTGGCCGCCGCCGCCGAAGAGGGCGGCTATCTCGGCCACGTCCACGGATTCGGAGCGGAGGGAGCCTTTCGTGCCGCGCGGGACTTCGCGGAGATGGGCGACGAGATCCACGCCCGCCACCGTCCGGAGATTGTCAATCGCCTCCTTCGAGTCGAGCTCCGAACCGCCCGTCTTCTCGTAGTCGGCGCCCGTCACGGCCGCGATTATGGCCTCTCCGTGCCGGACGGCGTTCGCCATCGTGAGGCCGACTATTTTCAATTGCTCGATGGTTCCGGTCCGGTTTATGCGGTCGTCCACATCGGCCGGCACGACCCCGGCCCGGAGGAGTTCGGCGACCATCTCGTGCGCCTCGGGGGAGATGTTCCGGAAGCGGAAGCCGCCCGTGTCCGTCCTCACCCCGGTGTATATCGCCTCGGCGGAGTCCTTGTCGAGCGGGACTCCGAGTTCGGCGAAGAGGCGATTCACGACCTCGGCGGTCGCGGCGGCTTTGCCGTCAACGAAGTTGAATTCCGCGTAGAGCGGGTTGTCGGCGTGGTGGTCGAGGTTCAGTTTCGCGCCGGATTCCGGGATCGGGACTCCGGTCCGGTCCGCTCTCGAAGTGTCGAGGGCTATGAGGTCGAAGCCCTCGGGGAGTTCGGTTTTCGCGTCGGGGATCATCCACCGGAGATAATTCGGAACGTCCTCGGAGTGGCAGAAAACGGCCTCCGCCCCGAGGCTCCGCACGAGTCCGAGCATCGCGGCGGAGGAGCCGATGGCGTCTCCGTCGGCGCCGACGTGGGTGGTTACGGCGACCCGGTCGAGGGTTTTCAGAAGGTCGGCGACCTCGCGGAGTGTATTATTTTTCGTCGTCGTCTCCATCTCGATTTTCCTCCCTCACCTCTCTCAAGGCGGCTTCGATTTTGCTTGCCTGCTCGACCACCGGATCCGGGCGGAACCGGAGCTTCGGCGTCCGACGGAGCCGCGTCTGGCTCCCGACGGAGGATTGTATACGCCCCGCCGCGCTCTGAAGACCTTCACGCGCTTCTTCGGCGTCCTCGTCGAGGACGCTGTAAAAAACCGTCGCCACCGAGACGTCGGGACTCACCCGAACCTCGGTCACGGTCACGAGGCCGTGGATGCGCGGGTCGGAGAGCGCGGCGACCTCCTCGCCCACGATCTCTTTAAGCTGCGATTCTATTTTCCGCGTTCTCTCGCTCATGGTCGCTCCGCCTTCGGCTCCGCTCCGGTTGGTCGCTTCGCTCCGGTTGTTGGTTATTGGTTTTTAGTTTTTGCAAACAACCAATAACCAATAACGGCGCGTAGCGGAGCGCCTCATAAAGCCGCGAACTCCTCTCGCCAGTCGGCTATTTTCATCTCGTCGTAATTGAGGAGCATTCGCTTCACTTCGTTTCGCTTCTCTTCGGCGGCTCCGTAGGAGACGGCGGCGAGGGATATTTCGACGGTCGCCCGCTGCCACGAATCCTGGTGGTTCGACTCGACGACCGAGACGTTTTTGCGCCGGAGGCGATCCTTGAGCGAACGTATGATCTGCCGCTTGTCTTTGAGGCTGGAAGCGTACGGAAGCTCCAGTTCCAGCTTGACGTTGCAAAACAAAAGGGTTCCTTCGGCTCGCGTGGTTGTGGTTTCCTAGCGCGGTATCTCGACGATGTTGAAGAACTCGAGGACGTCGCCCTCCTTGACGTCGTTGAAGTTCTCGACCCCGATGCCGCACTCGAAGCTCTCCCGGACCGACCTCACATCGTCCTTGAATCGCCTGAGAGAGGAGAGCGTCCCGTCATATACGACGGTTCCGTCTCGCACGACGCGCACCCGGTCGTTGCGCGAGATCTCGCCGGACGTCACATAACTACCCGCGATCGCCCCGACGTTCGGAACCCGGATGACGGCCCGGACCTCGGCGGTTCCCGTCTCGCGCTCCTCGGTCTCGGGGGCGAGCATGCCCTTCATCGCCGCCTCGATGTCCTCGAGCGCCTTGTAAATCACCTCGTATGTCCGGATCTCGACGCCCTCGCGCTCGGCGACCTGCTTCGCCGTCACCGTCGGCCGGACGTTGAAACCGAGGAGAATACCCCCGGCCGCCGACGCGAGATTCACATCCGAGTCCGTCAACGCGCCCACGCCGCTTCTCACGACGTTCACGCGCACTTCATCTGTGGAGAGTTTCGCCAACGATTCTTTGAGAGCTTCCATCGAGCCGGCGACGTCAGCTTTGACGACGAGGTTGAGATCCGAGGATCCTTCCTGTCCCATGAGCTGCTCCAGCGTGAGCCGCCTTCCGCCCTCGGCGAGTTCCTGTCGCCGCAACGACGCCTCGACTTGCTGCGCCCGACCGCGGGCGTTCCGCTCGTGCTCGACGACCTCGAAATGGGTTCCGGCCTCGGGGACGCCGGAGAGGCCGAGGATCTCAACCGGAGTCGCCGGCCCCGCCTCGTCCACCCGCTTGCCCGTATAGTCGAGCATGGCGCGGACACGGCCATACGCCGATCCGGCCAAAACAATGTCGCCGCGATGGAGGGTTCCGCGGTTCAAAAGGAGCGTGGCGACCGGGCCTCGGCCGGGGTCGCGCTCGCCCTCGACGACGTATCCGCTCGCCTCGGCGCTCGGGTTCGCCTGAAGCTCCTCGAGCTCCGAGACGATGAGGATGTTCTCGAGGAGATCGTCGATCCCCTCCCCCGTCTTCGCCGAAACTTGAACCGTCACCGTCTCGCCGCCATACGCCTCCGGCGCGAGGCCACGCTCGGAAAGCTCCCCGAGCACCCGGTCCACGTTCGCGTTCTGAACGTCAATTTTGTTCACCGCGACCACGATGGGAACCCCCGCCGCCCGCGAGTGCTCGATGGCCTCCTCGGTCTGCGGCATGATCCCATCGTCCGCCGCCACGACGAGGACGACGACATCGGTGACCCTCGCGCCTCGGGCGCGCATCTCGGTGAACGCCTCGTGGCCCGGCGTGTCGATGAACGTTACTTTGCGCCCGCTCTCGGTCGTCACCTGGTACGCGCCGATGTGCTGCGTGATGCCGCCCGCCTCGCCGGACTGGACGTCCTCGCTCCGGATGCGGTCGAGGAGGCTCGTCTTCCCGTGGTCAACGTGGCCCATCACCGTCACGACCGGAGCCTTCTCCACGAGGTCGTCCGGGGAGTCCTCCGGAAGGACATCGTCCGGCGGTTCTTCTTCGGAGGCGACTTCGACCTTCACGTCGAGCTCTTCGGCGATGAGTTCGATCTCATCCTCCGAGAGCGTCTGCGTCTGGGTTTTCATCTCGCCCAGATTGAAGAGAAGCTCGACGATCCTCGCCGACGGAACTCCGATCGCCTCGGCGACGTCCGCCACCGTCGCGCCCGGCTCGACCCTCGCCACCGACGGCTCGGCGGGCGCCTCGGGCTTCGTCTCGGGAGCCTTCTCCGGCTGCTCTCTCCTCGACTGCGGCGGCTGGTTTTGCCTCGGCCCTTTGTTCGTCGCGCTCGCGTCTATGACGACCCGGCGGCGCTTCCTTTGCTTGTCGTTCTTTCCGCCCTTCGCCGGACGTGCCTCCGGCGCGGGGGCCGGGTCTTCGGCGGGGGCCTCGGCGATTTTCGCCGCGTCCCCGGAAGCCTCGGCCTCGGCCCGGACCTCCTCGGCTTCATCCTCCTGCGCAGCGGTGCGTTCGGCTGCGCCATCGGCGGCTGCGCCGTTCGCGTTCCCGCTCGGGCTTCCGTTCTGTCCGAAGACGCGATCTATATCCGAGTCCTCGACGGAGGCGGAGTGGTGGCTCACCTCCACGCCGCCGTCGTTAAGGAGGCCGATGACCTCTTTGTTGTTCAGTCCCAGTTCCTTCGCTATTTCATGCACGCGCTTACTCATCCACGACCTCCTCGTCCTCCGGCGAAAGCCCGGCGGGCTTTTCGGCAGCGGTTTGCGCCGCACCCTGTGCGCCGTTCGTATCTTCGACCATTCCCTCGAACTCGACGGCTTGCTCCTGATGCGACGGTATCCCGCAGAAAAGCGAACCCGCGAGCGCCATGTTCGCGCACCGCCTCCCGTTCGAGAGGATCGCCCGGCATCGGTGCATCGCCGAATCCTCGTCCGGCTCCCAGCCCTCATCGTCCTCGTCGAACTCGATGGCCTGGCTCTCCGGCTTTATGTCAATCTTCCAGTCCGTGAGTTTTACGGCAAGCCGCGCATTCTGCCCCTCGCGCCCGATCGCCAACGAAAGCTGATCGTCCGGCACGATGACCTCCGCCTGCTCCTCGTCCTCGTCGAGATAAACCTCTCGGACACGAGCGGGCGAAAGAGCTTTTGCGATGAACCTCGCCGGGTCGGGATCCCATTGAATAATGTCAATCTTCTCGTTCCGCAACTCCGAGACGACCGCCCGGACCCGGCTCCCCCGAGGCCCGACGCACGCTCCGACCGGATCAATGCCAGCCTCGTTCGACCAAACCGCGACTTTGGAGCGAAGCCCAGCCTCCCTCGAAACAGCCTTTATCTCGACGAGTCCGTCGTATATCTCCGGCACCTCCAAAGTGAAAAGCCCTTTCAAAAGCCCTTCCGCTCGGCGGCTCACCGTCAGGGCGGGGCCGCTCCGGCTCGGCTCCCGGATTTCGAGGAGGAATACTTTTATTCGTTGTCCGTTCTCGTACCTCTCGCCCGGAACTTGCTCGCTCGCTGGCAAAAGGGCTTCGACCTGGCCGAGGTCCACAATGGTCATCCGGCGGTGGGCTTGCTGGACGATACCGGTTATGACCTCGCCCATCCGTCCGCCGTACGAATCCAAAAGCTGCTCGTTGTGGACTTCGTTCAGCCTTTGCAGGAAATTCTGGCGCATCACGGTGGCGGCGATGCGCGTGAAGTCGAAGTCCTCGGGGGTGATGTCCTCGCCGTCCTTCATGACGCGGAACGCCCCGGCCTCCTCGTCGAGGACGACCACCGTTTCCTCGTCCACGTTCTCGTAGTTTTCGTATGCGGAGAGCATGGACTCTTCGAGGACGGCCTTTATCGTCTCGAAGGGGATGCCTTTGTCGTTCTCGATCTCACGCAGCGCGGAGACGATTATCTGCGTATTCATTTGTCTATTTCCTCCTTGAGATGGGCGCTCGTCACGGAGCCGAAATCCACTTCGACCCTCTCTCCGAAACCTTCGCCCTCCTCGGATAGCTTCAGCGCGAAGCCCGAGTCGTCGGCGCTTTCTATGACGCCGACGAAGGTTCGCCGACCGCTGATCGGCGGGCTGACCCGGACTTTCGCTTCACAGCCGACGAAGCGGCGGAAATGCTCCGGCTTCGTCAGCGGACGCTCCACGCCGGGCGAGGAGACCTCGACCATGCCGTCGTAGCCCTCGTTTTCCAATGCCGGGGAGATGTCCCTCGACAGCCGGGAGGTGAACTCGTGGTCAATGGGGCCATCCATGCGATCCACGAGCAGCGTCAGAAGAGGCCCCCCCGAGAAGCGAGCCTCCACAAGCTCGGCGCCCTCGGGCAAAGCCCCCTCGACGACCTCCGCGAGTCTGTCCAATCTCGCCGTAGCGACCACCTTCTCCAAAAAGTTTCAAACGTTAAAAAAAGCAACGGGTCCGGGAATACCCGGAAAGCCCCTTGCTTCACAACTGCGGGACGGATTATATCCCAGAGTATGTCGGTTACAAGGCGAAGGAAGCGCCCCGAATACGGAACGCCTCCCTCCCGCGAAACCCTATCTTCTCAAATACTTCTTCCCCATCGAAGCGACGAGCGAATACGTCGTGTCCACCATGTTCCCGACGTAAAGCCCTCCAGCTTGCGTAACAAGCTGATACGCGTCGAGCCGGTCGAAACCATACTCTTCTTCGAGCCACAATATGAGTTCGACGTTCGCTATGCGGGCGGCGTCCTCCATCGGTTTCGCGCTCCCGACGACCATAATTCGCTCGTCCGACTCGATGCGCGGCCACTCTATTTGCTTGTTTTTGATGACATCGAAGACGAAGGTGACCTTCGCGGTTATTTCCAACGCCACGCCGCACGCCTCTCCCTGACCCTGCCGGGCGTGGCAGTCGCCCGTGTACACGAGCGCGCCCTCGTTCCATACGGGCAGATAAACCGTGTTCCCTGGCCTCACGTCCGGCACGTCCATGTTCCCGCCGAACGGCCCCGGCGCGAGGGCGGATATTGCTTCGAGATCGGGGGCGACCGCGAGCGTCCCCGTGAACGGCTCCCACTCCACCTCCACCCCGACGTCCTCGTTATAAAGGGTTTTTCCGTCGTCGGAGAGCTTCCATATCCACACTTTTTCCGGGAGCGGTTCTTGCAAAGTGCGGGTCGCGACCGTGGAGGTGAGGCCGCCGAAAAACGGGACGAGCGCGCTCACCGCGAAGTCCCGGGTCGGCTCGATGCTCTCTATTTTCACCGCGAGCGTGTCGCCCGGCTCCGCCCCCTCGACGAAGATGGGGCCGGTTTGCGGGTTCAAAAACTTCGCCGTCGCAAGCGATTTGCTCGGGAGGTCATCCTTATTTTGAATGCGGCTCTCGAAGGCGTCCTCGGTGTGGACGACGACTCGGTCGCCGGGCTTCACCTTCGCCGTCGGCTCGCGGTACGGGCTGAAGAAGTAGCTGAACGAATCGGGCTTCACTTCGATGGTTCGGGCTTCCGTTGACATGGCGTTCTCCTTTGATTTCCCCTTTACTTCCCTTCGCCGGGGGTCAGGCTATCACCTTTGCGAAGCCGCCGCCCGCGCTTCACGACGCATCCGATGAACCACGCTCGAAGTGCGACAGCCCGTCGTTCACCGTCTCCCATGCGAGCTTGTCTTCGAGCCACACGTGTCGCGTTGGTGAAAATTCATCGGGGTCATCGAGGCTCGCGGCGGACACGTCTATGGAGTCCGAGTCTTCGTCGTGCTGGTACGTCAGCGTGGTGCCGCATTCTCTGCAAAATGTCCGGCTGACGTGATCCGACGAACGGTATAAGGCGGGAATCCCGGAGATGACCCGAAAACTTCCACGTGGGAAGACGACCCACGCCACGGAGTGCGCCCCGGCTGATTTGCGGCAAGAAGCACAGTGGCAGATCGAAGCCGCTTCGGGTTCGCCGACGACCTCGTATCGGATGTTCCCGCACAAGCATCCCCCGGTGCGAGGATCGTCATTCATCACTTTGCCGCACGCACCGAACCCTCGACGGCACAGCGGGCCATCTCGAGATAACCCACAGCCTGCTCGCGGCTGACACCGGGCAAACCTTCCAGAAAATCTTCCAGCGAACGTCCGGCTTCGAGGTGGTCAATGAGGTTCTTCAACGGCACACGGGTTCCGGCGAATACGAGGCCGCCGTTCAATACCTTCGGATGGCGAGATATTATGCGCTCTTCTGTGGTGCCGGACATGGCTCCATTCAACCATATCGTCGGAAGGCACCTCCATCATCCTATGCCGGACTCAGGAAAGACTCCCGGCCCTCGACGCGCTCCGGCACATTGAGGGTGCCGTGGCGCTTCATCCACTCGTCGAAGGCGGCGAGGGCGATGAATTCGAGTCCGAGAGGACGGTCTTCAGCGTCGAGGTCGGCGTAGACACCCTCCGCGAGTTCGATGGTGCGCTCTATCCGGCCTTCTTCGATTTTGATATATAGTGCGTCGGCTTCGCTGTCGAACTCGAACCTCACGATCCACCTTCCTCCAAATCTATAGTGCTGATAATCCTAGCATCAGTCTCGGCTCCCGGAGTATCCACAAAGACTATTCGCAAAAGCCTCCCACCCTCGAAAACATCCTCCGCCACCTGCTTGCCGTAGCTTGGATAGATGAGATCCGGCGCGTTCATCACTCGCAAAACGTCAGCTTCGGAGATGTTACGCCGACTCATCCGCTGCCGCGCATGGCGCGTGTAATTCAGCCGCTCGTACTTCATCGTGTCTACGGAATCCGGGACTTCCGCGAAGCGACCAAAGCCAACGACAGGGCGAGCGGCGGAGCCACGAGGGCGCATAAACCGAAGATCCAACCCGGATGCCCTTTCCTCCGCACGAGGCAGACGACCATTCCCGCGAGCAACGCCACGATGCCCGCGACGATCCCGGAGAACCACCAGCCGGGTTCGTGGGCGATCACCGTCGAGCCGTCGTTATTCGGTACTCGCAACGCCCGCCGAGGTTCAAAAACGAGTTCTCGAAGCCGATGCCGCGAACATCCGAAAAGTCGGCGCCGGGGACGCTCGCCGGATAGCTCTCGCAAGCGCTGTCGGCGTTCGCTGTCTGGACGACGAAAAGCGCGGCGTACACGAGAGCGTCGCAACGCACCCGATGAAAGAAGCTCCGACGAGCAATATAGCCCGCCGCGGCCCCACTACTTCCACCCGTCCTTCCCGATCTCCTCGAAAAGCGCGTCGAAAATGTCGTCCCGACCGACCTTCCGAAGCGGCTCGCCTTTCGAGAAAATAACCCCGTCGTCCTTCCCTCCGGCAACGCCATAATCCGCGTCGCGAGCCTCGCCGGGGCCGTTCACGATGCACCCCATCACCGCGACCGTGAAATGATCCTCGTAGTGTTTGAGGGCGTCCTCGACCTGCGCGGCCATCCCGATCACATCGAAGCCGAGCGTGCGGGCGCACGACGGACACGCGATGACATTCGGGCCGCGATGGCGAAGGTTGAGCGACGAGAGTATTTGATACGCCACCGGTATCTCCTCCACCGGGTCTTCGGCGAGCGAAATCCGGATCGTATCCCCGATCCCATACGGCAAAAGCTGCCCGAACGCCGCCGCTGTCTTTATCGAACCGGCGAGCTTCGTACCAGCCTCCGTCACGCCGAGGTGGAGCGGCGCGTCGGAGTGTTCGCGGAACTTCCGATTCGCCTCGACCATCTCCGGTACGTGGCTCGCCTTGAGGGAGACTTTGAAATTATAAAAACCCATCTCCTCGGCGATCTCGACCTTGTGCAGCGCGCTCGCGACGAGCGCCTCTTCTTTCGGCATGTCCCAGAAACGCTTCTCGACGGAGCCGGAGTTCACCCCGATCCTCATGGCGATTTCCTTCTCCATGCACTTCGAGATGACCTTCCGAAATCGGTCGTCGTTGCCAATGTTTCCGGGGTTTATGCGGATGCACGCCGCCCCCACATCGGCGGCCCCGAGCGCCATCCGGTAGTCGAAGTGGATGTCCGCGATGAGCGGGGTCGGGCTTCTCCACACGACTTGCTTGAAGCCTTCGAGGGCCTTCGAGCCGTTCACCGAGACCCGGACGAGGTCGGCCCCGGCGGCGTTCAGATCGTAGACTTGCTGGACGGTCGCCTCCACGTCGTACGTCATCGTGTTCGTCATGGATTGGACGGCGATCTCGGCGTCCCCGCCGATCGGCACGTCGCCGACCTTTATTTGACGGCTCGTGATCGGGCGCTCGGCTACGGCTGCCTCTGTCATCTTTTTTCGAATCTCCTCAAGTCGCTATTTCGCGTCTTTGTATTCTCGTTGTGGTGCCGGGATAAACTATCTCCCGCCCTGATTTTACCGAGTCGCCGGCACCGTGTGAGCCGCGATTGTGCGCCAACGAACACGTTTAACGCAGAATTTACTGCGGAATGAGCGGCTCCCCGCCGAATATCCGACTCAAATCCGCATACGTCGCAAACACGAAGAGCATGAGGACGAGCCCCAGCCCGAGCAAAGCCACCTTCCCCATGGTCTCCTCGCTGATCGGGCGCCGCGCTATCTTCTCGAGCGCAATGAACAAAAGATGCCCCCCGTCGAGCGGGAGTATCGGAAGGAGATTCATCACACCGAGGATGAGGCTGATTATCGCGAGAAGAGAAATCGAGGCGACGACTCCCTGGCTCATGACTTCGCCCCCGACCGCCGTGATGCCGACCGGCCCGGTCACGTTGTCGAAGAAGTTCATTTGCCCGGTGATGATCATGGCAAGCCCCGATATCTGCAAATACGCGAACTCGAATGTCCGCTGCGTCCCCTCCCACAAAGCGAGTATCGGCGAATGGCTCACCTCCCCGACGACCGGGGCGACCCCGAGTTGCGGGTCATCCGCTCCCGGCGCGTCGGAGTCGGGCATCATCGTTCCGAGTTCGCCCGTGAGAACCTCCTCCTCGCCGCCGCGCTCGACGGTGACGGCGACCTCGCTCCCGGCCTCGCGGCTGCCGATCTCGTCCGTGAAGCCCTCCCACGTCGCAATGTTCTCCCCGTCCATCGCGATGAGTCGGTCGCCTTCCTCGATGCCGATCTCCTCCGCCGTCGAACCCTCGACGATCGCCTGAACCTCCGGCTCGAGCTGCGTCGGAACTCCTTGAATCGCAAACAAACTCGAAAAGAGAAGCACCGCGAAAACGATGTTCACAGCCGGCCCGGCGAAAATAATAAGCGCGCGCTGCCAATGCGGCTTCGCATAGTACGTGTCCGGCGCCGGAGCCTCGTCGAGCCTCCGCCCGTCTATCCGCCTCTCGGAGTCGTCGAGTTCGTTGTCGTCTTCGTCGCCCTCGTCGTCGTCGCGGCTTCGCGTTCTTTCCATCCCCGTCGCCGAGCCGTCATCGCCGCCCATGCCCGCTATTTTGGCGAAACCTCCGAGGAGGATTATGCGGAAGGAATACACGGTCGAGCCGATCTTCTTTTTGAAGAGGGCGGGGCCGAAGCCGATGCCGAACTCCGGGACTCTCACGCCGAAGGCTTTCGCGGTGAGCATATGCCCGAATTCGTGGATGGCGATGAGGACGATGAGTCCGAGTATCGCGACGATTACCGTCATTGAACCTCTTTCACTTTGCGCTTCGCTTCTTTTCTGGCCCACGAGTCGGCGGCCGTTGTGGCTTCCATATCCTCCATCGCCCCGAAATCCGGCGCGGCTTCGAGCGTCTTCTCGATGAGATCCGCCACAGCGAGGAATTTTATCCCGCCTTCGAGGAAAGCCTCGACAGCGACCTCATTCGCCGCATTGAGAACGACGGGATACGCCCCCCCGAGCCGCCCGGCTTCGTATGCGAGCGGCAGGCACCGGAACACGTCGTTCCTCGGCTCGTCGAAAGTCCACGAAACCCCGTCGAAAGGAGTCGCCCCGACCGAAACATCCACACGCTCGGGATAAAGCATCCCGTACGAAATGGGGAGTTTCATGGACGGCGTGGAGGCATGGAGAATCGTCGCGCCGTCCTCGAACATCACACCGCCGTGGACGACGGACTGGCGGTGGACGACGACTTTTATATCGTCGAACGGGACGCCGAAAAGATGATGAGCCTCGATCACTTCGAGTCCTTTGTTCATCATCGTCGCCGAGTCGAGGGTGTTTTTCACGCCCATGCTCCACGTCGGGTGCGCGAGCGCGTCCTCCGGCCCGGCGTCCGCGAGCTTCCCTTTCTCCGTCCCGAAGAACGGCCCGCCCGAAGCCGTGAGGAGGATGCCGCTTATTTCGGAGGAATCCCGGCCTTCGATGCACTGGAAGATCGCCGAATGCTCCGAATCCACGGGTATTATGGGGTTGTCTTTGGCGAGGGACATCACCCACCCGCCACCCGCGACGATGGATTCTTTGTTCGCGAGCGCGACCCGGTTCCCCGCTTCGAGGGCGGAGACGGTCGCCGCGAGGCCCGCGAATCCGACGACCCCGTTCAAAACGACATCGGTCGGGGCTTTCGCGAGTTCGCTCGCCGAACCGGAGCCGACGAAGGCTTCCGCGTCGAGGTTTCGGAGGGAGTCGGAGCCTCCGTTTTTGGCGTCGCCGTTTTCGAGGGCGACGAATTCCGGGGAGAATTCCTTCGCTTGTTTTTCGAGCATTTCCGCGTTGTTCGAGGCGGAGAGGCCGACGAGTTCGAAGCGGTCGGGGTGGCTCCTTATAACGTCGAGGGCTTGCGTGCCGATGCTCCCGGTCGAGCCGAGGATCGTCACGCGGCGAGGCGTGGTTTGGGATGTCGTCGAAAGTTCATTCATGCGAGAAGAGAAATATAGTATACAGCCGGGGCGGTGAAGAGGAGGCTGTCAATCCGGTCGAGCATGCCTCCGTGTCCGGGGAGGACGCGCCCGAGGTCTTTTATGTCGAGGATGCGTTTCAAAGTTGACTCAAAAAGGTCTCCGGCTTGGCTCGCGACGGAGACGGCGGCTCCGAGGATGACGGCTTTCACGGGATCGAACCCGAGGAGAGAATAGGCGAACGGCGCGACGACGGCGGTCGTGAGAAGCAAACCGCCGAGGCCGCCTTCGACGGTTTTCTTCGGACTCAAAGTCGGGAAAAGTTGGCGGCGGCCGAAGAAGCGTCCGGCGAAATATGCTCCGGCGTCGGAGATCCACGACCCGACGACGGCGACGAGGACGAGGAACGTCCCGGCTTCGAGGGGGGCGAGGAGTCCGAGGTGGGCCATCGGAACCCCGACCCACACCGCCATGAGGAGGATCGCGAGTATCGCCCGTAGCGTCCGCACATCGGAGCGCCCGGCGAGCCAGAGAAGCGCCCACGGAAAACTGAGGAGCGCACCCGCCAGAATCCCCAGAATCCCGAACGGGATGGAGAGGAGTATCGGAGCCACGCCCGCGACGAGGGCCGCCGGGAACGGGAGCGGTTCGAGCGCGCGTGAAAGCTCGTATGCCGATATTCCTACGACGACGAGGGCGAGGGCGAGGATGGCCCACTCCCCGGCGAGGATCCCGGCGAGGATGACCGGGGCGACGAGGATGGCCGTTATGGTGCGCCATCTCAGCATGGTGGTTTCACTCCCCACCCGACACGACGAATACTCGCCGTCCACCGGCGCGTCGTCTTCGTCGGTGGCAAGAAATCCGACAAGCCGACCGGCTCCGGACTCACACGCCGCCGCGGCGGCGCGAGCGGGTGGTGAAGGACTCGACCGCGGACTGGAATTCTTCTTTCGAGAAGTCCGGCCACAGCGTGTCGGTCACGTAAAGTTCGGCGTATGCTATTTGCCAGAGGAGGAAGTTCGACACGCGAAGCTCGCCGCTCGTGCGGATTACGAGATCCATTTCCGGGACTTCGGGAGCATACAAATAGCGGGAGAAAGTTGCTTCGTCCACTTCTTCGGGGTCGAGTCCGGCGGAGACGATGCGCCGCGTCGCGTCCACTATCTCGGAGCGGCCACCGTAGTTTATGGCGATGTATACGTCGAGCTTGTCGTTCTTTTCCGTGAGCTCCTCGGCCTCGCGCATCGAAGATTGAATTTCCTCGGGGAGCTTTTCCCTTCTCCCGACGAAGCGTATGCGAACGCCTTTCTCGCCGAGTTCCGGCACGCGCTCCTTCGCGGTTTCGAGAAAGAGCTTCATGAGGGTGGCGACTTCGTCTTCGGGGCGGGCCCAGTTTTCGGTGGAGAAGGCGTAAAGGGTGAGGGTTTCGACTCCGGCCTCTCCGGCCGCTTCGAGGACGGGTTCGAGGACGCGGACTCCGGCGCGGTGTCCGGCGGCTCGGGGGAGGAGGCGTCGGCGCGCCCACCGTCCGTTGCCGTCCATGATGATGGCGACGTGGCGCGGGGCGTTCTTCGGGCGGTTCCGCCTTTGCTCGGTCGGCTCGGCGCTTTTCAAGAGGCTCGCTTTGCCGTTCGTGGCGGGTGGGTTTTTATGGAGGGGTTCCAGCGTCAGACCTCCATAAGCTCCGACTCTTTCTCTTCGAGAGCCGAGTCAATGCGCTTTACGTATTTTGTCGTGAGGCCGTTGAGTTCGCCCTCGGCGCGGCGCTCGTCGTCCTCGGAGATCTCCCCCTCTTTCCGAAGCTCGTGGAGGTCGTTCATCTCATTGCGCCGCACGTTTCGGACGGAGACACGGCCATCCTCGGCCATGCCTCGGGCCACCCGGATGAACTCTTTGCGTCGCTCCTCGGTGAGTTCGGGGATGGGGAGGCGGAGGATCTTCCCGTCGTTCATCGGGTTGATGCCCGTCTCCGAATCCCGGATCGCCCGCTCGATATCTTTGAGCGAGTTCGGGTCGAAGGGGGTGACGGTCAACATGCGCGGCTCCGGGACGCCGATGTTCGCGACGCTTTTGAGGGGCATGCGCGAGCCGTATGCCTCGACTTCGACGCGATCCAAAATCGCGGGGTTCGCGCGTCCGGTCCGGATGGTCGAGAATTGGTTTCTCACGGCTTCGAGGGCGTTCTTCATGCTCTTCTCCGCCGTTGTCAGGTCGATCATGTCCGACATCGTTCGCCTCCTCGTCGTTTCCCCTGTTTATACGCTCTGGCCGTTGTTCCAGACCAATGAGCCGACCCTCTCGCCCGCGAGTATGCGCCGGAGGTTTCCCGCCTTGAGTATATCGAAGACGATGATCGGGAGCCCCTCCCCGCCGCACAACGTCGCCGCCGTGTGATCCATGACCGAAAGATCCTCCGAAAGAAGATCCATATACGTCAAACGGGGCATGATCTTCGCGTCCGAATTGTGCCGGGGGTCTTTGTCATAAACCCCGTCCACCCGGTTCTTCGCCATGAGAATCGCATCCGCCCCGATCTCGAGCGCGCGCAAAGCGGCGCCCGTGTCCGTCGTGAAAAACGGATTCCCCGTCCCGGACGCGAAGATGACGACGCGCCCTTTTTCGAGGTGGCGGACGGCGCGGCGGCGGATGTACGGCTCGGCGACCTCCTGAATTTGAATGGCCGACTGAACCCGGACCGCGATGCCGCGCTGCTCCAGAGCGGCTTGAAGGGCGAGCGCGTTTATGACCGTCCCGAGCATGGACATATAGTCGGCGGTCGTCTTCTCGATGCCGAGCGAATCGGCGACTCCCGAGCCTCGGAAAATATTCCCCCCGCCGACGACGACGGCGAGTTCCGCCCCCGCCTCGACGGCCTCCAAAACTTGCGTGGCGGTCGCCTGGAGGCTGTCGGGGTGGATGCCATACCCCTTCTCCCCGGCGAGGGATTCACCAGAGAGCTTTAGTACGACGCGGTTGATCGGGCCGAGCTCCGAGAGTGGGTTTCCCGAAGGGTTTAGCCCGCTCGGGTCTTCGCCGGACTTTATCGCCTCGTCCAAAACCCGTTTATAGCTCGTACCGCGTGAAGCGGCGGATGACGACGTTTTCCCCGAGCCTTTGGATCGTCTCCTGAAGGAGATCCCCCACCGTCTTGTCCATCTCCTTCACATAATCCTGCGTGAGGAGAGCCTGCTCGCTCGTCCACTTCTTGATGCGCCCCTCGACTATTTGCTGCGTGATGTTCTCGGGCTTGCCCATCTCTTGAGCCTGCTTCTCGGCGATGGAACGTTCTTCGGCCACGGACTCTTCCGGTATATCCTCCGGCGCGACGCACAGCGGCCTCATCGAGGCGACGTGGAGCGCGACGTTCCGGGCGAACTCCTTGAACTCCGGCGTGCGGGCGACGAAATCAGTCTCGCAATTCACCTCGATGAGTACCCCGACGCGCCCGTTGAAATGTATGTACGCCTCGATGAGGCCCTCGCTCGCCTCCCTCGCGCTCTTCTTCGCGGCGATGGCCTGGCCGCGCTCTTTGAGTACGCGCCGCGCTCCGTCGAGGTCGCCGTTCGACTCGTCGAGAGCCTTCTTCACGTCCATCATCCCGGCGGCGGTCTCCTCGCGGAGGAGCTTTATGTTCTCTATCTGACTAGCCAAAGTTCTCTACTTCTCCTCTTCTTCCTCGTTCTCTTCGGTCGTGGCCTCCTCCGGATGGCCGGAAGCCTCCTCCGGCTCGACGACCTCGCCCGTCTTCGCCTCGGCCTCTTCCTCCACAGCCTCCTCGGCGGAAACCTCGGGGGAGCCGGACTCGGGGAAGCCGGAATCATCGTCCTCGGCGGACGGCTCGGGAGCCTCGGAGGGGGAAGCGGCGGCGTCATCGGCCTCGGCGGACGGCTCGGGAGCTTCGGAGCTTTCACCGGACGAACCCTCGGCTATGGCTTCAGCCTCGGCCTCGATCTCGGCTTCTTCCTCAGCCTCAACTTGAGCCTCCGCCTCGACGTCCGACGGCGCGGGCGTGGAGGCGATGTCGCCGATGGTTCCGACGCTCGGGGGGTCGGCGGCGGCTCCGTTTCCGTTCGCTTCGCTCGCGGCGGGCGACGATGTCGGAGATGTCGGAGGCGGCGAGGCGGCTCCGTTCGTCGTCTCCGTCGGCTGGGCGGCGCGTTGCTCGGATTCCTCCTCGGCGGCCTTCGCCTCTTCGACGACGGGCGGGACGGGGCGCTCCTCGGGCGGGACGATGTTTTCGCCTCGGCCGGAGATCACGGCTTCGGCGATGAGGCGCGAGATGAGGCTTATGGAGCGGATGGCATCGTCGTTGCCGGGAATCACATAGTCAACGACCTCGGGGTCGCAGTTCGAGTCGGTGAGGGCGACGACGGGGATTTTCAGGCGATTCGCCTCTTTCACGAGAAGTTCCTCGCGCTTCGGGTCAACGATGAAGACCGCTCCGGGGAGCCGGGCCATCTCGGTGAGACCCGCGAAGTTGCGCCTCAGTTTCTGGTATTCCTTGCTGAGCGCGAACCAATCTTTGCCGCTTTTGTTCTCCTCGGGGGTCTCCTCGATGCGGGCGGAGAGTCCCTTGAAATACTCGATGCGAGGCTGGATGGTCTGGAAGTTCGTGAGCATACCGCCGATGTATCGCTCTGCGACGTATGGCTGGCCGGAGCGTATCGCCTCTTCGGCGAGTGTGATCTGGGCTTGTTTCTTCGTCCCGACGAAAAGCACGTCCCGGTTCGCCTCGGCGATGCTCCGAATGAAGTTGAGGGATTTGTCGAGAAGAGTCAACGTCTGGTCGAGGTCTATGATGTGGACCCCGGACCTCTCGGCGAAGATGTACTTCTTCATCTTCGGGTTCCACCTTTTGGCTTGATGTCCGAAATGGACCCCGGCCTCCAAAAGGTCGCGTATCCCTACTTTGCCGCTCGTGTCCTGCATGGTGCTTCACTCCTTTTAAGGTGGTTGCGCTCCTCCGCCCGCGCCTTGCAATTCGGTGGAACCTTCTCCCCGAACCACCACCTGGACTTCGAGAGCCCATCGGCGGGCGTGCGTGGTCAAAACTTCCGAGATGGTAGCACAAGGGTGGTGCGCCTTCTAGCGGATAGCGGCAGTCCGGCGACGGACAGCGTGGAGAGGCTCCCGTCAAAACCGCCATAAGCGGTCGCCCTCGCGCAACGCCGACGATTTCGCCATCCGGCTTCGCCGTCCTCGACAAAGCCGACGAGCGCGTAGCGCAGCAATCCGCTACTCGGGGGCGACGGGCGATTCGGCGAGGGCGCCTTTGAGTTTGACGAGCGCCTGGCGGAGGATCTGGCTGATGCGGCCCTCCGTCAGGTTGAGCGCTTTCCCGATTTCGCGCAGCGTGAGTCCCTCGTAGAAATAGAAGGTCGTCACCATCCGCTCGCGCTCCCCGAGGTCTTTGATCGCCTCGACCAGCCGCGTCCTCATCTCGCCGACTTCCGCGGCCGCCTCCAAAGACCAAACCTGCGCCCGATTAAAGCGGCTGAGGAAATCGCGGTGATCCTCGAATTCAACCCCGAGCTTCTCGGCGACCTCCCTCTCGGTGGGCGCGCGCTGCAATGCCTGCGCGAGTTCGCCCCGCGCTTTCTGTGTCTCGCGCACGCGCTGGCGGACGCGGCGCGGGAGGGGATCCATACGCCGCATCTCGTCGAGGATCGCCCACCGTATCTTCGATATCGCATACGTCTCGAACTTCGCGCCCCGGTCGGTGCGGAAGGTCTCCACCGCGTCGAGGAGGCCGAGGATGCCCCATGAGATGAGTTCTTCTTGATCGGAGGGCGTGCCCGTGGATCTCGCGGACACCCTCCCCGCCGCATACTTCACGAGCGGCGAATAGTTCACGACGAGCCGGTCCCGAAGCTGGCGCATCCTTTTGTCGAGCTTCCCGACGTCCTCCGACTCCTCGCGGACGGCCCGGTCGAGATCCCCCCTCGCCTCGTCATAGAGCATCCACAGCCGCTGAATCGTCCGCCTCACTACTTCGGAGCCGCCTTCCGAACAAATCCCCCACCCGAGTCCCGCGATACATACCCCTTCAGTTCGAGCATCGTCAAAGCGGAAAGAAGCTCCCCCACACCGACCCCGCTCCGGGCCGATATGACATCCACGCCCGCAGGCTCGAACCCGACCCCGGACAAAGCCGCCGCCTCGCCCGCCGGAAGCTCCGCCGGAACCTCGAACGGTATCTCCGGAACCCCCGAAGTCTCCGAGGCGGCTGAAGCCGTCCCCCCCATCCGGCGCGACCGATTCCACGAACTCGTCCACATCCCACAAAACGCCCGCGCCGTCGGCGAGGAGTTTGTTCGAGCCTCGGCATTCGGGCATGCTTGTCGGGCCGGGGATCGCCCATACGTCGCGCCCCGCGTCGAGGGCGTGGCGGGCTGTGATGAGGGCGCCGCTCTTCTCCGCCGCCTCGACGACAACGACCGTCTCGCACATCCCCGCCACGATGCGGTTCCGAGCCGGGAAATGCCACGCGAGAGGCGCCTCGCCGAGATAATATTCCGAAACGATCGCACCCCCCCTTCTCACTTCATCGAACAACGCATGATGCTTCTTAGGATACACAATGTCTATGCCACACCCTAACACCCCGAGAGTTTTCCCCGCAACCGACACCGCCCCCCGGTGCGCCGCCCCGTCCACCCCGAGCGCCAGCCCGCTCACCACGCACACCCCCCGCCCCCCGAGCGCGCGCCCGATCCTCTCCGCCGCATCGAGGCCGCCGGGCGAAGCCTTCCGCGAGCCGACGACCGCCACATACGGGCCGTCCGGGATCCCCCCGTCCACGAAGAGCGCTGGCGGAGGGTCGCTCATCTCACGCAGCCGCGCCGGATACCCATCGTCAGCGAACGTCACGACGGCCACGCCCTTCTCCGAAAGCATCCCGACGACCTCGGAGGGACGGAAATCCCGCCTCATCTGTGCGAAGTGGGACGACACCTTCTCGCCGCATCCCGTCGCGGCGGCGAAGCGTTCCGGCGGCATCCCCATCGCCTCGGACGGTGGGATGTTCCCGAGCCGGGTGACGAGGCTCGTCCCGGCCCTCGCCTGGAGGAGCGAGAAGAAAAGCCACGCGCCCCGCTCCTCAGCCGTCGGCAAGGCTCGACCTCCGGTAATTCAGCGACTCCGCGAGATGCTCGACGGCGATGCTTTCCTCCCCCACGAGATCCGCGATGGTCCGGGCGACTCGAAGCACCCGGTCGTGCGCCCTCCCCGAAAGCCCCATCCGGTCAATCGCGTGGGAAAGGAGCGCTTCGGAGTCGTCGCCGAGGGCGCATATCTCACGCAGCCGTCGTCCGGCGAGAGCCGAGTTCGGGACTCCTTGCCGGGCGGTTTGGACGGCTCTCGCCGAGGCGACACGTTCCCGAATCATCGCCGAACTTTCGGCTCGACCCTCGCCCCGGAGTTCGTCCCTCGTTAATCTCGGAACATCCACGAACAAATCTATGCGGTCGAGGAGCGGGCCGGATATGCGGCTTTGGTAACGTTCGATCTGGCCCGCCGAACATCGGCACCGCCTCCTTTTGTCCCCCGAATACCCGCACGGACACGGGTTCATCGAACACACGAGCGTGACGCGAGCCGGATAACTCAGTGTCGCCGCGACCCTCGAAATCGTGACATGCCCGTCTTCGAGCGGCTGGCGGAGAACTTCAAGGGCCGTCCGGCTGAACTCCGGGAACTCGTCGAGGAAAAGCACGCCGTGATGCGCGAGCGAGACCTCCCCCGGCCTCGGACTCGACCCCCCGCCCGCAAGCCCGGAAGTCGAAATAGTGTGGTGCGGAGCGCGGAACGGACGCTCCCGGAGGAGGCTCCCGTTCCCCTCCCCCGCCGCGCTGTGGACCTTCGTCGCCTCGATGCTCTCCGACAGCGAGAGTGGCGGGAGGATGCCGGGGAGCCTCCGGGCGAGCATCGTCTTCCCGGAGCCGGGCGGCCCGGACATGAGGAGGTTGTGGCCGCCGCTCGCCGCGACCTCCAAAGCCCGCTTCGCATACCCTTGCCCGGACACGTCCGCGAAGTCGTCGGCGAAAACGTCGAAGGCGCCCTCGTTCGCCCCATCCTCCGGCTCGGCGGCTCGAAGCTCCACTTCGCCGCGCAAAAACTCGACCGACTCGCGGAGGCTCTTCGTTCCGAAAACCTCGACTTTCCCGGTCGCGGCGGCTTCGCGGGCGTTCGACGCCGGGAGGAGAATCGTGGGGATTCCTTCGGTGAAAGCCCCTTCGGACATCGAGAGAGCGCCCCGCGTGCCGCGGAGGTCCCCGTCGAGTGAAAGCTCCCCGACGGCGGCGAGGCCGTCGAGGCGTTCGGGGGGGACTTCGCCGGAGACGGCCAAGATACCGAGTGCGATCGGGAGGTCGAACGCCGCGCCTTCTTTCCGAAGGTTCGCCGGGGCGAGGTTCACGATTACCTTCCTCGTCGGGAATTTGAAGCCGCTGTTCGAGATGGCGACGCGCACCCGCTCCCTCGCTTCTTGGACAGCGGCGTCGGGGAGGCCGACGATGGAGAAGCCCGGAAGGCCCGCGCTCACATCCACCTCGACCGGCAAGGCATCAATCCCGAAAAGCGCCAAACTCCGCGCCCGGCACACAGTCATACTTCTCTTCCAAACTCCGACAATGTTCAATGAAAAACTAAACCACCCGAAACCCCACGAAGTATAAGCCAATCCCCGCCCACACGCGATTTGCCGCATCGGAAGTCGGGGAGGGATGCCGCGAACCGCCGGACGCGACCGGCGGTCCCTCCCTCGGCTCCCGCACAACCAAAGATGCGAGGCCATCGCGTGGATCCCGAACGACCGGACGCCTCACGGAAAGCGCGGCGGGCCGGACTCGGTGTCGCAGCGAAGTCGGCGAGCGATGTCCCGGCCACGATGAAAACCCGACCATCGGCCACGAGCCATGCGGGGCAATATTTCCCGACGCCCGAGATGTGAACACCGACCTCCGAGCGAAACAGACTCATGGATAGTCCGGGCCGAAGCAAAATCGCTTCCACGGCGAAAACGGATGCTTTTCCGACATCGGCGAGCGCGAGGCCAAAGCAAGCCGCCCCTAAAAAGCGTCCGTTATGTGGACGATCTCATCCCCGCCGCCCCGCCGGAGTATGCCGACCACATCGAAGCGAACCTCCTCGTAATCCGGCTCGCGCTCGGCGAGATATTCTTCGGCGGCGATGCGGAGCTTGGCTTGCTTCGTCGCCGTCACGGCCTCGGCAGGCTCTCCGAAGGATATGCTTCGCCGGAGTTTCACCTCGCAGAAAACGAGCGCCCCGCCGTCTCGGAGTATGAGGTCGATCTCCCCACAACGAGTCTGGAAATTCCGCTCGACGAGCGTATACCCGAGGCTTTCGAGGTATCGGAGGGCGGCATTCTCCCCGCGCTCGCCGTCGCCCCGCCGACCTCTCATACGGAGTCCCGGTGAACGGTTCCATAATCGGCGGCGGATTCGGGAGCCGCTCGGAAAAACAGGGAGTGGGGAAAGACCGAAGGCGAAGCGTCCGCCCCGAAGCCTCGGCTCGAGCCGGTCGGGAGTTCGCCGGACGGAGACGCGGAGGCACTCCGGGGGAGCGAGCCGGGGTCATCCCCGGCTCCCCACCCCCCGGGGCGAAGCGACACCGCCTCGGGAGCGGAGAGTCGCCGACCGACGGATACGCCCTCCGGGAAGTGATTATCCGGGTTCCGTATCAGCCGCCGACCCCCGAATAACTCAGCCGATGCACCCGGCATGGCCCGACCTCCGACAATGCGCCCCGGTGTTCGAGCGTCCCATACCCTCGGTTCCGCTCGAAGCCATAATCCGGGTGTTCGAGCGCGAGGCGCTCCATCGCGCAGTCCCTCAAAACCTTCGCCACCACGCTCGCCGCCGCGACCGCCGCGCTCCGCGAGTCCGCCCGTGGAAGGCACTCGACATGCTCCCCGAGCTTCAAATTCCCATCCGCGAGGAAGCATCCGGCACGGTCTTCGAGAATGGAAAGCGAACGGGAAAGAGCCTCGCGGTTCGCCCGTCCGACGCCATGCTCGTCGATCCACCACGCCGGGAAAGAGACCACCGAAACCGCCTCGGCGCGGGCGAGGATCTCCGGAAGCATCCTCTCCCGGGCTTTCACCCCGAGCGTCTTCGAATCCCGGACCCCTTCGAGCGCATCGTCCCCGAGAACGACCGCCGCGGCGAAAATAGGCCCGGCGAAAGCGCCCCGTCCCGCTTCATCCGCCCCCGCGAGCGGCGCCCTCCGTTCGGAGGCCCACGCCGCGTCGAAGATATAAAGGGGGTCGGTCGCGGAGGAGACTTCTTCGGAAGCGGAAAGTCGGGAGCCGCCATTTCTCGACTCCCGACTCATGATGATTCCAGTTCCCGGTCTTTATCTCGCCCGCTTCACCCTCGCCTGCTTGCCGACCTTCCCGCGGATGTAATAAAGTTTCGCCCGCCGGACGGC
>JACDAJ010000099.1 GCA_013695475.1 Rubrobacter sp.
CCCGGTCGAGGTGGTTCACCACGATGATGTGGGGGATGCCCTCCTTCTCGCCACGCCGCCACACCCGCTCGGTCACGACTTGAATCGGGTCTTGCGCGTGGACCACCAAAATGGCGCAGTCGGCCACCCTTTGGGCGATGAAGGCGTCCCCGATGAAGCCGCCGTCGCCGGGGGTGTCGAGGATGTTTATGTGGCGGCCCTTCCACTCCGTTTGGGCCACGCTCATGCCTAAAGTCATGCCGCGCTCGGCCTCGTCTTCAGCGAAGTCGAGAACCCTCTCGACGCGAAAGCTCCTCCCGGAGGCTATGCCAAGCATGCCTTCCGCGAGCGAAGTCTTCCCGCTCCCCCTGTGTCCGATCATGCATACGTTGCGGATCATCTCCGGCTCGATCGCCATGATGTCCTCCTTCCTCGCTCACCTGTCCCATGCCGCCCGCGAGTTCCGGACGGTTCCTCGGATAGCTTATCGCAGGAAGGGTTTACGCGCATGATTTCCGGCCCCGTTTGCAATGCCCTCCGAACAGAAAATGATATCCTTCGTCCTTCGGGACAAAGCCGGGGAATTTTTAGGGGAGGCGGGAGTATGAAGCGCGCGTTCGGAGACTCTTTGTCCGGGGCGGTCGAGTCGAGGCTGTCATGGCTCGCGGCGGCCACGCTAGCGGCTTTCCTCGCGGGGATATTCGCTTTCGCCGGAGAGCCGGAGGCGCAAACCGTCCCGGCGAACACCGTCCCGGCGAACACCCCGAACTTCCTCCTCGACGAAGGCGTTCCGCCGCCCGGCGCGAACGTCGCGTGCGAGCCGACGAAGGAGAGGCCGCACCCGGTCGTCCTCGTTCATGGGACGTTCGAGACCATGGATCAAAACTGGGCCGTCCTCTCCCCGAGGTTGAAGCAAAGAGGATATTGCGTCTTCGCGCTCAACTACGGAAACCGCGGCCTCGACCGCATTCAAGACTCCGCTCGCGAACTCGAAGTTTTCGTGGACAGGGTTTTGAGGCACACGGGAGCTAAAAAAGTGTCCATCGTCGGGCATAGTCAGGGAGGGATGATGCCGAGGTATTGGATGAAGTTCCTCGGCGGCGAGAACAAAGTCGCCGACCTCGTCGGCATCGCCCCCTCGAACTACGGCACCGAACTCAGCCAGCCGGACTTCCGGGCAATCCTCGGCGCCCCGAACCCGTGCCGCGCCTGCGAGCAGCAAGCGGCTGGCTCCCCGTTCCTCAGGCAACTCAATCGCGGCGACGACACGCCCGGCCCCGGCTCCTTCACCCAGATAGCGACGAAAAACGACGAGATCATAATCCCCTTCACCCGGTGCTTCCTGAAAGGGAAACAAAGAACCCGGAACATAACCCTCCAAAACCACAACGGCGGACTCCCGGTGACCCACCAGAACATATACAACGACCCGTTCGCCCAAAAACTCGTCTTCGACGCCCTCGCGAACCCCGGCCCCGCGCACCCGAAGCGGGCCTTCGCAACGTAGAGAGCCTGTCAGCCCGCTTCGCGGATCCCCGCCGATGATAGAATCCCGTCCGACCTTATGCGGGCATACTTCGACAAATACGCGAAACGACTCGCCGCCGGGGGCTTCGGCTTTTTCGCCCCGGCGGCGATTCTCGTCGCGCTTCTCTTCGGAGAGGCCGTCGCGAGCGAGGAGGCGTATGTCGGCATCGGCGAGGCCGTCGCGCTTCTCGCGGTCCTCGGCTGCGCCGCCGGACACCTCGCCTTCTTCGCCCTTCGCCTCCAGGCCACAGACTGCGGCTTATGGACGGCGATCCGGGCGTTCTCGGGAGGCTCCTCCTTCGACGCCGCATCGAGGCCGGGCAAAAACTGGCCCGTCCTCATAACGCTCCTTTTTGGGGACATCCCCATTCTCTTCGCCGGACTCGCGGGGTGGGTCGAAGCTCGGGCGTAGTTCCGCGCCCGAACAGTCCCGCGAAAGAAAGCGAAAGAAAGCGAAAACACGAATGCTCGACATGCTTCGGAACCTCTTCGACCCGCTCTTCGACCTCCTCGGAGGACTCCTCCTCACTTTCCACACCGACCTCGGCGCTCCGTGGTGGCTCTCCATCATCATGCTCACCGTGATCGTACGCTCCGCCCTCCTCCCCCTCGCCATCCGCCAGACGAAGAACATGCGGGCGATGCAAAACCTCCGCCCCGACCTCGAAAGGCTCCAGAAAAAACACAAGGAAGACCCGCGAAAACTCCAGCAAGAAACGATGAAGCTCCATAAGGAGAGAAACGTCAGCCCGCTCGGCGGGTGCCTCCCGATCCTCGTGCAGATCCCGATCCTCATGGTCCTCTATTTCACGCTCAAAGAGTTCGAGACGCTATCGAGCTTCCAGTCCGGCGGCCTTCTCTGGTTCACCGACCTCACCGCCGCGGATCCGTTCTTTATCCTCCCCATCGCCTACGTCCTCACGATGATGGCCTCGCAGGAGGTCGTGATCCGGAACTCCCCCATGCAGTCCGGCCAACAAAAGATGATGCGCCTCCTCCCCATCGCCTTCGGCTTCTTCCTCGCCCGCTTCCCTGCCGGACTCCTCGTCTACTGGGTCGCGAGCAACGCCATCTCCCTCATCCAAAACCTCGCCATATATCGCGCATATCCGGCCATAGCGCATGAGGAAGACCCGAAGGAGATTCCCGAAAAGAAACCCGCCGCACCGAAGAAGCGCCGCAAGAAAAAGTCGAAGAGCCGGAGATAGAAAACCGGGAGCGGGGAGATAGGGAGCGGGGAGTAGGGAAGCTCTCGACGCGCTCTTTCTCGATAGCCTCGTCCTCCCGCCCTACAAACTCTCGCCGAACTCGACCGAGGCTTCGATGGCGAACGCTTCGTCCCTCACAGGCTTTTCCCGACTCCCGACTCCCCAAGCGAGCGAAGCGAGCTACTCCCCACTCCCCGGAGCGGAGCCGAAGGCGAAGCGACCTCACCCCCACACCTCCTCGGCGGCCTCCACGACGAGCCGGAGCTTGTCGTATTGCCGCTCGCGCGACAAAGCGTTCCCCTCGACGGTGGATGAGAAGCCGCACTGCGGAGAGAGGCATATTTGCTCGATGTCCACGTACTCGCTCGCTTCTTCGATGCGGCGTTTGAGAACGTCCTTGTCTTCGAGGGCGCCGCGCTTCGTCGTCACGAGGCCGAGGACGACCATTTTGCCTTTTGGGACGAAGCGGAGCGGCTCGAAGCCTCCGGACCGCTCGTCGTCGTATTCGAGGAAGAAGCCGTCCACGGCGAGGTCGTTGAAAAGCGCCTCGGCGACGAAGTCGTATCCACCCTCCGCCGCCCACGAGGAGCGGAAGTTCCCCCGGCACATGTGGGTGGTAATGGTCATCCCCTCGGGCTTGTCTTCGAGGGCGCGGTTTATGTTCTTTATGTACGTCTCGTGTTGATGCTCCGCGTCGCCGCCGAGGCTCGCTATGTGCTCCCTTTGCCTCGGGTCGTTCAAATACGCGAGGCTCGTGTCGTCGAACTGGAGGTACGCGCATCCAAGCTCCCCGAGGCGGCGAACCTCCTCCGCGTACGCATCGGTGAGATCCTCCCAAAAACCCTCCATGTCGGGATAAAGATCCTCGCTTATCGCGGCCCGGCCACCCCGGTAATGAACCATGCTCGGCGATGGAATCGTGAGCTTCGGAGTGGAGTTCGTGACGCCCTTCAAAAACTCGAAGTCCTCGCCGAAAATGGTTTCCGAGACGCCGAGTTTGCCGTCTATGTTCATGGCGGCGGGGGTGAGCGCGATCTCCCCCGCCTCGTTGCGAAATTGAACCTTCAAATCCCCCGGCGCCTTCGACACCCCGTCGAGCTGGTAAATAAAGTCCATGTGCCACGAGGCGCGGCGGAACTCGCCATCGGTGGCGGACCGGAGGCCGACCTCTTCCTGCATCCGCACCGCGTCGCGTATCGCCTCGTCTTCGACATGCCGAAGCTCTTCGAAGGAGATGCAATTTTGCGCGAAGTCCTCGCGCGCTTTCAATAATTCCGGCGGTCGGAGAAGGCTTCCGACGTGGTCGGCCCGGAACGGTGGTTTGTCGCGGTTCATAATGTCCTCCTCATCGTGGACAAAAACATGCAAATCTTACTCGCGGACGGCGGCCCACGCACGAAGTCTCCGTCGCGAAGGCCGGGGCGATGCGGCGGCGTCATCCGACCCTGTGAGGCGCGCCTTCCATTTCCCCGTGGTTCCCCGTGTAAAATTATCGCCATGAAAGCGAAGGTTACGAAGGACGGGGTTCTCATACCGAGGGAGATGCTCGAAGGGATATCGGGCGAGGAGGTCGAGATCCGCAAAGAGCCGGGAAGGCTTCTCGTGCTTCCCGCCGAAGACCCGATCCTCGGTTTAGGTGAGGATCCCCTCGACGACGACATCTCCGACGGCTCTATAAATCACGACCATTATCTGTACGGCTCCCCCAAGCGAGACTCGTAACTCCGGCTCGAATGAGAGAGGCTTTCCTCGACGCCGGATACCTCATCGCGCTGGAGTTCCGGCGGGACCAAAACCACGACGCCGCACTCGCCCACTGGCGTGAAAACGTGAGAACCAGACAAATCCCGCAGCCGCAACTTGTAACGACCTCATACGTCTTCGATGAGGTCGTCACGTATCTCAACGCTCGCGGGCGTCACGAACGAGCCGTCGAGGTCGGCGAAAGACTCCTCCACAGCCCCTCCGTGGGTCTCATCCACGTGGACGAAGACCTTTTCCACAAAGGCTTCGACTATTTCAAAGCCCACCACGACAAACGGTACTCGCTCACAGACTGCATATCCTTCGTCATAATGACCGAGCGCGGCCTCGCCACGGCCTTCGCCTTCGACCACCACTTCACGCAAGCCGGATTCGCCAAAGAGCCATAAGAAAAGCCCCCGGCGCGAAAGCCGGGGGCGAGTCATCGAAGAATCGCGCGGCTAAACGACGAGAAGCATCGGGCTTTCGAGGAGCCGCTTCACCTCCGCCATATACAATGCGCCCTCCGCGCCGTTCGCCATGCGGTGGTCCGCCGAGAGGGTCAATTTCATGAGGCTCTTCGGGACGACGTTTCCGTCATCGTCGAAGGAAGGTCGCTTCACGATCGCGCTCACGGCGACGATCGCCGCCTGCGGCTGGTTTATGATCGCCGTGAAACTCTCGACCCCGAACATGCCCATGTTCGACACCGTGAACGTCCCACCCTGATACTCGTCGGGTTTGAGATCCCCGCTCCTCGCCCTCCCGGCGAGATCCTTCGCCGCCCCCGATATCGTCGAGAGCGTCGCGCCCCCCGCGTCCTTTATGACGGGTGTGATGAGTCCGTCGTCGAGGGCGACGGCCATCGCCATGTTCACCTTCTCGTGGAGCTCGAGACCCGCGCTCGTCCACAAAGCGTTCAAGTTCGGGAACTTTTTGAGGCCGACGGCGCACGCCTTCATCACGAAGTCGTTGACCGAGAGCTTTATGCCTTCGTCTTCGAGGCTCGTGTTCAAACTCTTTCGGAGCGACATAAGCTCGTCCATCTCGACCTCGGCGGTCGCATAGAAATGAGGGACTTCCTGTTTGGATTGCGCCATCCGCGTCGCGATGACGCGGCGCATCCGGGAGAGTTCTTGAATCTCCGTCCCATCCGCGCCCGTCGGAGCGGGAGCCTCCGCCTCTTTCGGAGCGGAAGATGTCGCGGGCGCGGACTCCGCCGCCGCCGACTCCTCGACCCCTCCGTCCGCCCCGGCCTTCGCGTCGCCGCGCTCCATCGCCGCCCGAACGTCGCGCTCGACGATTCGTCCGGCGGGGCCGGAACCTTCGATCCTCCCGAGGTCGAGCTCGTTCTCCCGCGCCAGGCGACGGACTATCGGAGACGCCCGGAAGTTCCCGTCGCTCGCCCGCCCATTCGCCCGTGGCTCGCCACCCGAGTCGCCCGATTCCTCGCCGCCGTCGCCGGAACCCTCGTCGGACTCCGTGGCCGTCGCGGTCGCGGCCTCTCCGCCGCCATCGCCGCCGCCTTCCTCCGACTCGGCTTCGGATTCCCCACCCTTCTCGGGAACCTCTTCTCCCTCGCCCGCGACGAAGGCGATGGCTTCTCCGATCGGGATCTCATCCCCTTCGGAGGCGTATAAATTCGAGAGAGTCCCGGCGTCTTCGGCTTCGAGTTCGAGGGTTACTTTGTCGGTCTCGATCTCGGCTATCGGGTCGCCGACCGCGACTTCATCGCCCTCGGACTTCAGCCATTTAAGGAGGGTTCCCTCCTCCATCGCGTCGCCCATTTTGGGCATGATCACTTCGGGCATCTACTTTTCCTCCATGTACATGACCCGCCGGGCCGCGTTCGCCACCATCTTCTCGTTCGGGAAAGCCGCGAGCTCGAGGTTCCGCGCATACGGAGCGGGAACCTCCGCCCCGCTCACTCGAATCACCGGGGCGTCGAGATAATCGAAAGCCCGATCCTGAATGATCGCCGCCACCTCGCTCGCCACCCCGAACCACCGCCATTGTTCTTGTACGGCCACCGCCCGATGCGTCTTCTTCACCGACTCGACGAGCGCATCCTCGTCGAAAGGACGGATCGAACGAAGGTCAATGACCTCGGCCTTCACCCCATCCTCTTCGAGAGCCTCCGCCGCCCGAAGACAAAGATTCACCTGCCGACCATACGCGATGAGCGTCACGTCCGTTCCCTCGCGGGCGATGCGCGCTTTGCCAAACTCCACGGCGTTGTCGCCCGTTCCGACCTCGCCTTTCGTTCCGTACAATGCGCCCGCTTCGAGGAAGATCACGGGATTGTCGTCCCGGATCGCCGTGATCATCATCCCCTTCACGTCATTCGGCGTCACCGGAGACACGACTTTGAGTCCGGGGAAATGCCCATACATGTTTTCGAGACTGTGCGTATGCTGCGCGGAAAGCTGAACGCCGCCGCCGTTCGGGCCGCGGATGACGAGCGGAACTTTCACCTGTCCGCCGGAGAAATACCGGACTTTCGCCGCATTCTGAATAATCTGGTCGGAGGCGAGGAACGAGAAGTTCCACGTCATCATCTCGACGACGGGGCGCATCCCGAGCATCGCCATCCCGATGGCCGCCCCCGTGAAACCGCCCTCCGAGATCGGGGTGTCCATCACACGCTTCGGGCCGTACTCGTCGTAAAGCCCGTCGGTGATGAGGTGGGTTCCGCCGTATACCCCGATGTCCTCGCCCATGAGGACGACCGACTCGTCGTTCTCCATTTCATGGACCATGCCATCGCGGAGCGCCTCCCGGTATGTTTTCGTCTCAGTATTCTCCGCGTTGCCGTTCTCCGCCATTTTTTACTTCTCCCCCATGTACTCGTCCTCGCCCGCGTAAACGTCCGTGTATAGCTCGTCAATGGATGGCTGATCGGCCTCGTCGGCGAACTTCACGGCCTCGGCGGTCCGCTCCTTCGCCTCGTCCTTTATCTCGTCGAGCTTCTCCTCCTCGGCGGCTCCGGATTCTATGAGCTTCTTTTCGAGGAGGCCGATGGGGTCGCGCTCGCGCCATTTCTCGATCTCTTCCTTCGTCCGGTATTTCTCGAAGAAGTCCGCCGCCCCATGAGGCACCGTCCGGTACGTCATCGCCTCGACGGCGTATGGTTTTCCGGTTTCGCGGACGTGTTCCGAAGCTCTTTCGGCGACCTCGATGACGGCTTCGAGATCCATGCCGTCCACCTTCTCATGCTCGATGCCATGCGCGTCGAACTTCACCGTGAGATCCGTCTGCGCCGTCGCCCGCTCGACGGAGGTTCCCATCCCATACTGGTTGTTCTCCAAAATGAACAGGCACGGACACATGCCGTCGTTTCCCCACAGTCCGGCGAGGTTCGCGGCCTCGTGAAAGGCCCCGTTGTTTATGGCGCCGTCCCCGAGATAAAGCTGGGTTATGTGGTCGGTTTCCTGATAACGCTGCGCGTACGCGAACCCCACGCCGAGCGGTATATGCCCGCCGACGATTCCATATCCGCCCATGAGGCCGTTGTCCACGTCGAAGAGGTGCATGGAGCCGCCCTTGCCTTTGACGAGGCCGGAGCCGCGCCCGTATAGCTCGGCCATGACCTCGTTCGGGTCGGCCCCGAGGAGGAGCGCGTGTGCGTGGTCGCGGTATGCGGTGATGACTTTGTCGCCCTCCCGGAATGCCGCGAGGAAGCCCGTTGCGACGGCTTCCTGCCCGGTGTATAAGTGGAGGTATCCGCCTATTTTCCCTTGCCGGAAGCCACGCTGGCATGCGTCCTCGAAAGCCCGTATCAAAACCATCTCGCGGTACAAATCAACGAGTCGGTCGCCGCTCGTCGCCACCGAACCCTCCGAAGTGCTTTGTACATCGCCGTTCTTCTCGTTTTCCGCTGCGCTCACGAGATCACCCCTTCCCTTTTGGAGATCGAATCTTCCCGACAGAATACCATCATCGAACTTTTCATACGCGGATTTTATCGCTCCGATAAACACATTCTATGCGCCGCACTCACAGCCCGGCGAGACACTTTCCCGCTCTGCGGAAAGCCCGCGCCCGATGCGAGTCCGCGTTCTTCGCCTCCCCCATCTCACCGTACGTCCGGGAACCTCCGTCGGGAATGAAAATAGAGTCCCACCCGAACCCGCCCTCCCCCCGAGATTCTTCGGCCACCCTCCCCGCGACCTCGCCGACGAAAACCTCGATCCCGTCGCCCGTCCCGTCCACGACGGCGACGGCGCACACGGCGCGGGCTGCGCGGTCATCAAAAGAGGAGAGCATTTTCAGAAGCCCCTCGTTCCCGGCGCTTTTCAGAAACCACTTCGTCAATGCGCCCGGCATACCGTTCCATGCCTCGAAGACGACGCCCGAGTCCTCGACGATGATCGGGGTCGGCGGAAGATCGAGGGCGAGCGCTTCGTAGGCGGCGAGAGCCTTCGCCCGGACGACCTCGGTGAAGTCGAGGGATTGGATCTCCGGGAGGTTGGGAGAGGCCGCGTCGAGCTTCACACCGAGGATGCGTTCCGCCTCGCGCCGTTTATTCTCGTTCGAGGTCACGAAGATCGCCCGCATAGCGGAAAGTGTACCGGAGCCACCGACGCGCCGCTGGGGTGCGAAGCGGAGGGAGCCGGGCTTCTTGTGCGGAGCCTCGCCTCTCCGTCGTCCTTTCTCGATCCCCGGTCTCATCGGCGCCTCGAGAAGTATACGGGCTAAAACTCCGGCTCCCACACAGATTTCAACTCGAGGGTGAAGCC
>JACDAJ010000109.1 GCA_013695475.1 Rubrobacter sp.
CCGATGGCGCGTCTTCTCGGCAAAGAGGAAAGCGAAGCCACTTTCCCGGGATTCGGGGATTGGGGTTTCTCGCCTCTCCGACGCGCTCGCCTTTCCGTTCGATGGACTTTCACCGGACTCGACCGGAACGACTGCGGATACGGGGTTCGCCTCTTCGCATTTCCCACCTCCCGACTTCTCGGAGCGAGCGAAAGCGAGCGGCTCCCGACTCCCGAAGTGAGCGAAGCGAATGGCTCCCGAAACGAGCGAAGCCGAAGGCGAAGCGAGTGCCTCCCGACTCCCCGGAGCGACCGAAGGGAGTGGCTTCACGGTTCGAGCATCGCCTTCACCGCCTCGCCTCGCCGGACGCGCTCGAAGGCTTCGGGAGCGTTTTCGAGGGGGTGTTTCGAGAGGAGCGGGGCGGGATTTATGTCGCCGCTCGCGAGGAGTCGGAGGGCGTTTTCGTAGTCCGGTAAATTGCACGAATAGCTGAAGAGTATGGATGTCTCCCGCCGCACCGAGAACGTCGGGGAGAAGTCCATATCCTCCGCGTAAAGTCCGACGACGATGACCGAGCCGCCCGGACGCACGGACTTTATGGCCGAGTCGAGCGCGCGCACCGACCCGGAACTCTCGACCCACACGTCCGGCGCGTCGCCCCCGAACTCGCGGCGGAGATGGTCTTCGAGCGGAGCGTCGCTCAAATTGGCGGTTCGTATTCCGGCTCGCTCCGCTGCCGGGAGGCGAAACTCCGCGTCTTTTCCGACCCCGGTGAGAAGCACGTCGGCTCCGGCGCGAATTCGGGCGAGCATCGCGCAAAACACGCCGATGGGGCCGGGGCCGGAGACAACGACTTTGTCGCCGGGACGAATATCCGCCCGGACGTTCACGGCGTGGACGGAGACGGCGAGCGGCTCGGCGAGCGCGGCCACCGAGAGGTCGAGGCCGTCCGGGGTTCCGACGAGGTGCCGCGCCGGGGCGACGGCGTATTCGGCCATTCCTCCGTCGCGGGAGAGGCCGACGGCGACGCGGTTCGGGCAAAGCTGTGTGGATCCGGACTCGCACACCTCGCACTCGCCGCATCCTTGAATCGCGACCGCGACGACTCGATCCCCGACGCTCGCTTCCGTCACACCCGAGCCGACTTCTTCGACGATGCCGGAGAACTCGTGGCCGAGGATTATGGGCGGCTCGACCCACTCGAAGCCGGGGTCGGAATTGAAAGCGTGGAGGTCGCTCCCGCATATCCCGCACGCCGCGACCCGAAGAAGAACTTCGCCGAGGCCGGGCGTGGGGCGCGGCACGTCTTCGATCCCGGCTTCTCCGGGGCGGGTTCCGGTTTTCACGAAAGCTCTCATGGCACTTCGCCTCCGGCTCCGCTCCGGGGAGTGGGGAATCGGGAGCCGCTCGATTCCTTCACTCGCTTCGGGAGTCGGGTCGCCTCCGACTTTCTCATCCCGGAGGGTTTCGCCTTTCCGACCGAGCGAGCCAGAGAAGCGGCGGCCGCTTCTCCGGGGCGGGTTCCGATTTTCACGAAAGCTCTCAAAGTCGCTCCCTTTCGGTCGTGCTCGCTTCGCTCGCCGGAAGTGGGGAATCGGGAGCCGCTCGGTTCCTTCACTCGCTTCGGGAGTCGCGCCGCTCTCGACTCGCATTGACTCGATACTTTCGCCCTCCCGGATATTCTCGCCCTCCCGTCCGACAGACTTTCGCTGGAAGTATCCGTCGCTCCTCCGAAGCGGGTTTCGCCTTCGTGCTTTTCCCGACTCCCCACTCCCAAAGTGAGCGGAGGCGGAGCGAGCGCCTCCCCACTCCCGGCCTTCCTCATCGGCGCGACCTTCCGAACGTCCTCAAAAGCGAGAATGCGACCGAGAGGATCGTGAGTATGAGAAGGATGAGGGGTATCGGCTGGAGGAGCCAGTCGAAGCTCCCGCCGCTTATGAGCATCGTCCGTCGGTATCCACTCTCGGCTATGGGGCCGAGGATGATGCCGATTATGAGTGGCGCGACCGGGAAACCACCCTTTATCATGAAGTATCCGACGACCCCGAAGAAGAGCATCACGAACACGTCGAACGCGCTCGCCCGGAGCGCATACGCTCCGATGACGCTCAAAACCATCACCGTCGGCCACAAATATTGCGTCGGAACGGCTTGAATCGTCTTCACCCAAACTTTGATCCCCGCGAGGCCGATGACGAGCAAAATGAGGTATGCGATGAAGAAGCCGATGAAGATACCGTATACGAGGTCGGGGCTTCCGGTGAAGAGCGCGGGTCCGGGACGAAGCCCGTGAACCGTGATCGCCCCGATGAGTATCGCCGAAGTCACATCACCCGGTATTCCGAGGGTGAGCATCGGGACGAGCGCACCCGCCGTTCCGGCGTTCTTCGCGGCCTCCGCGGATGAAACGCCCCTCGGGTCGCCTTCGCCGAAGTGTTTTTCGCCGCGGGCGAAACGCTTCGATTCGTTGTATGCGACGAACGACCCGATATCGCCGCCCGTCCCGGGTATGACACCGACGATGAAGCCGATGGCCGACGAGAGGAGCGACGACGGAATGAGCCTCTTTATCCATGAAAAAGTCGGGCGGAAGCGGCTTATGACGCTCCCGGTGAGGGATATATTTTGTCGGTTCTCGAATTGGAGGATGGCTTCGGAGACGGCGAAAAGGCCGATCATGACCGGTATAAATTGTATGCCCGCTGCGAGATCCGTCGTCCCGAACGTGAAGCGCGGGAAAGCCTGAATGGTGTCGAAGCCGATCATGGCGATGGAGAACCCGAGTACCCCGGAAAGAAGCCCTTTTATGAGATTGTTCTCCGCCACGGAGGCGACGACGGTGAGGGCGAGGATGGCGAGCATGAAGTATTCCGCCGGGCCGAACGAGAGGGCGAAACCCGCGAGTGCCGGGGCGAAGAGTCCGAGTGCGACCACACCGAGAAGCCCGCCGACGCACGAGGCGATGACCGAGATCGTGAGAGCCTGACTCGCCTCCCCCCTCTTCGTCATCTCATGCCCGTCCATCACCGATGCTGCCGAAGCGGGCGTTCCGGGGGCGCGGATGAGGATCGCCGGAATCGAACCGGCGTACACCGCTCCGCCGTATATTCCGAGGAGGAGCATCATCCCGGTGAGCGGTTCGAGGGTGAAGGTGAACGGAAGGAGAACCGCCACTCCGACCGTCGCGGAGATACCCGGAAGCGCGCCGACGACGATGCCGATGAGGAGTCCGAGGACGATGAAGATCAAAACCTGAAAACTGAGTACCGCTTCGAGTCCGGCCATCCAGTTGCTCACGTCAATATCCTTTCGACGAAGCCGTACGGGAGCGGTACTTCGAGGAGAAGCCCGAAGAGTCCGAAGAGCGTGATGCTCACGGCGATCGGCACGAGGACGAGATACACGGGCCTCCGAATTTTCATGAGAAGCAAAGCCCCCACGAGATACAAAATCGTCGAGATGAGGAACCCGAGTATCGGGAGGACGGCGGCGTATATCGCGGTGAGAACGACGATCCCGACCACCGGTAAAGCTCCGTCCCTCTCCGGCAAAAGCGCGACTTCGTTCGGGCGGAGGAGGAGCGCGACGGCGAGCGCGCCGAGTGCGACGGCGAGGATGCGCGGTAAGGCAGCGGTGCCGGGGTCGGTCGGCTGGAGCGTCCCCGGAAACGTGAGCGTGTACGAAAACATCCCGACCGCGAGCGCGAGGAGTATGCCCGCGACGACGCGGTCGCCGAGTTTGCTTTTCTCCATCATCCCTCCTCCGGTATGAGGCCGATGGTGTCGAGGGTCTCGCCGTAGTTTTCGTACTCGATGGCGAGGAACTCGTCGAACTCGGCTCCGTTTTTGTATTCCTGTGTGAACCCGGAAGTCTCCATCCAGTTCACGAAACTGTCGCTTTCTCGCGCTTCGTTGAAGCATTCGTTGAGTGTCTCGATCCTCTCGTCCGACGTTTCCGGCGGGGCGATGAGGCCGAGGATGGCTCCGCTCACCCACTCGATGTTTTCTTCTTCGAGGGTCGGTGTGTCGGGGAGGATGTCGGCTCGCTCGTCCCCCGCGACGGCGAGGGTTCGGAGGTCGCCCGTCTCGACTTGTGGCGCGATCT
>JACDAJ010000118.1 GCA_013695475.1 Rubrobacter sp.
CCTCGTACCTGTCCCGAAGCCCCTTCAAAATGAGTTCCGTTTCTTCCACGCTCGGCTCGCCGACCTGAATAGTCTGGAAACGACGCTCGAGGGCTTTGTCCTTCTCAACGTACTTCCGGTACTCGTCAGTCGTCGTCGCGCCGATGACCTGAATTTCACCTCGGGCGAGAGCGGGCTTCAAAATGCTCGCCGCGTCGATCGCGCCCTCGGCCGCACCCGCTCCGACGAGGTTGTGGATCTCGTCAATGAAGAGGATTATGTCGCCGTGGTCGGTGATCTCCTTCATTATCTTCTTGAGCCGCTCCTCGAACTCACCACGGTACTTCGACCCCGCGACGAGCGCCCCGAGGTCGAGCGTGTAAACCTCTTTGTCCGAAAGTATCTCCGGCACCCGACCGTCGGATATCTCCTCGGCGAGTCCTTCGACGATGGCGGTCTTCCCGACCCCCGGCTCACCGATGATGACGGGGTTGTTCTTCGTCCGGCGAACCAGAATCTGCATGATCCGCTCGATTTCCTCGCTCCGCCCGATGACCGGGTCGAGCTTGTCCTCCTCGGCGTACGCCGTGAGGTTCCGCCCGTACTGGTCGAGTTGCCGGGTCTTCGGGCGTTTGCCGCCCTCGGCTCCGGCGGCTCCGCCACGTCCGGCGGCTGCCTCTCCGCCACCCCCGGCTGCCGCGCGGCCGCCGCGCTGGGAGCGTCCGCCCCCGAGTCGCCGGACGACCTCGCGCCGGATCTTGTCCGGGTCAACGTCGAGGTTGGAAAGCACTCTGGCGGCGACGCCTTCGCTCTCCCTCACAAGCCCGAGTAGGATGTGCTCGGTGCCGATGTAATTGTGGCCGAGCTGGAGCGCCTCTCGCAGCGCGAGTTCGAGAACCTTCTTCGAGCGCGGTGTGAACGGAGCCTGGCTGCCGGAGCCTTCCTCACCGTATCCGACGATGCTCTCGACCTGGTCGCGCACGTCGTCGAGCGTGACGTTGAGATGGTTGAGGGCTTGCGCGGCGACGCCTTCGTCCTCCCGGAGGAGTCCGAGAAGAAGGTGTTCGGTGCCGATATAGTTGTGATTGAAGTTGCGAGCCTCTTCCTGTGCAAGGACGACGACCTTGCGGGCACGCTCGGTAAATCTCTCAAACATTGGTGGAAGCCTCCCCTATTTTGAGGTTCATCAACGGCTTCGGGTACACGACTGTTTCAAATTTTATACGATTTAGACTGCCTTCTGGTTCAAATGAATTGCACATAGTAAAAAATCTGCCCTTCCAAAGAGCCGATCAAACACCTCTTTCTCACGGATTTCCAACCTCCCGAAGTATACTAGCTTCTTCGCCGCCGCCCCCCGAATACTAACGCCATCCCATCCCCCGGCATCACTCAAATGAACGATTTTGCGCCCATTTGGAGGAACTTCTTCGGGGGCGCGTCGGCTTTGCGCTGATAGCGTCATCCGGGCCGGACGCCGCCGGACGACTCGGGATTCGCCGACCGTTGTACTTTAACCCGCGCCCCCGCCAGTTTCGGTGTCCGAGACCACATCGGGGACATCGAAGCGGTCATGGATAATTTCCGGAGGGAGTCCGGCGACGAACGGCCCGGCCTTCGGCCCGCTCTTCTTCCCGATGAGGACGGTGTATATCGCCCCGAACGCCTTCTTCGGCTTCACGCCCATTTCCTTCGCCGTCGTATAAAGGAAGTTTTGCAATTCCTCACCATCCCCCATATTCCCGTCGAGCTTCCCAGCGACTTCTGAGAGATACAGTCTTTGCTCGCTGTCGAGGGATTCTGCGGCCTCCTTCGATTCCTCGGGGTCGAGTATCCGCATCCGCATCGAATCCGGCGCCCACTTCTCGGCCCAGTTTCTCGCGTACCGGAGGTCGTCGGAGAGCGCGGCTTCCTCTCCGACTTCGTATCCACCGCGATGGAGCATCTTCGCCGCGAGTTCCGTGTCGCCACCGACGGTTTGCGCGACGGTGACGAGGTGCGAGAAAGGGACGGAAGCCCCGTCCTTTCTCGCCCGGTATTCGTCCATGAAGCGCGGGAAGCCGCCCGTGAGGTCAATGTCGAAGGCGCGGGACGGCTCGCGCGGGAGGAGGAGGCTCCGCACGGCGTCGGGGGGCATTATTTCGAGAAGGCCTTTCGGAAGGAGGACGATGCCGCGCGAACTGCTCATCGCGCCTTGTCCCTTCAAGCCGATCCACTCGTATTCATATCGGCCGGGGATGGGATACTCGAAAACCTCGCGGGCCATCCGGTCCGCCGTGTCCGTCGAGCCGCCGCGGCTCGTGTGATCCTTGCCGAAAGGCTCGAACGTCGCCCCGAGCGCCTTCCACCGCGCCGCGAGCTCCACCCGCCACCCGAGCTTCCCCTCGCCCCTCGAATAATCCGCCACGCCCTCGTTCCCGCCCCGATCCACAAACACGACCTTGCTTTCCTCGGGGAGATGGCGGATCACACGGTTCCCCGTAATGTCGCCATTCGCCGCCCTCGGAAGGAAAGGCGACCATTCCTCGGGCATTTCACGCCCGCTCACGTCCATGAGGATCCGCCGGAGGTCGTCCGCCTCCTCGATGGACTCGCGGATGACGTCGGAATACACGCCGCCCTCGTAAAGCTCGTGCGAGCGAAGGACTTCGATGTCCATCCCCATCTCCCGCAAAGCCGCCTCGAACGGCGCGAGGAACCGCTCGGCATACGACTCATACTCGCCATCCGGGTCGGGGATATGCGAGAGGCTCCGACCGAGATATTCCTCGAAACTAGCCGGAATCCCCGGTGCGATCTTCCGGAGCGGGTCGATCGTGTCGGCGTGGAAAACAAACCGGACATCGTCGCCGCGCTCACGCAATGCATTCGCCACAGCCTCGGCGACGAGGACTTCGAGAAGGTTCCCGGCATGGATATTTCCGGAAGGGCTTATGCCGGAGACGACCAAATGCGGCCCGCCCCCGAGCGACTCCGCCACCCTCTTCGCCCAGTCAGGCGCACTCATAAACCGCTCCATAAAATCCGACCCTCGACAATAAAAATCCCTCGAAAAGAAACTCCCACCGGACAAAGCGCCGCCCCATAAAAAGCTGAAATGCTGACGAGCGAAGCGGGCTGAAAAGCCGACCAGCGCGGAACGCCGAAGGCGAGTCGCCTCTCAGCTTGCGGCTTCGACGTTTATGATCTCGTACTCCGTCGAGCCTCGCGGGGTGGCGACTTTCACCTTCTCGCCGACTTTGCGTTTCAGGACGGCCTTCCCGACGGGGGAGGCGTGGGAGAGTTTCCCGCCCGCGGGGTCGGACTCGTTGGAGCCGACTATACGGAACTTCCTCTCGCCGCCCTTGCCGCCGAGGACTTTCAGCGTCACGAGCGTGCCGAGATCCACGGCGTCCGTGGCCGCGTCGGCGGGATCAACGACCTTCGAATTCCGCAGCCTCCTTTGAAGCTCGCTGATGCGCCTCTCCAGCAAACCCTGCTCGTTCTTCGCGTCGTCGTACTCGGAGTTCTCCGAGAGGTCGCCGAACTCCCGCGCCTGTCGGATGCGGTCGGCCACCTCTTTCCGGCGGACTTCGGTCAAATGCTTGAGTTCTTCTTGGAGCTTCGAAAGACCTTCGGGGGTGACAAGCTCCTGGTTTTTGTCTGTCATAAGATGCGGGATTATACGAGCATGTATGTGAAGTTGTCAACGTGGATTTCGCCCGCCGCATACCGCTCCTCGAAAAGCCACTGTCAAAAGCGGAACAACAACGATGAAACCGCGATGCGGCCGCGACGCGCCGATCTCCATGCGCGACCCCGAAAACCTCCGCACAACATCGCGCGATCACAAACCCACCCCTTCGGCCTCCCGAACCCCGTCGAGACTCGCCCCTTCGAGCAAATCCCCGACCATGCCGAGGTTCGGTATATGAAGCTCCGGATCGAAGTCGGCGAGGCATCTCAAATTGAAAGCCCGCGTTATCCCGCAATGCGGAACTGTGAGATCCGGAATCGAAACTTCCTCCCCCCCGAAGAGAAGGATGTCAATGTCAATGGTGCGTGGCTCCATCTCGCCCTTCCCCTCGCGCCCGAGCGCGGCCTCGATTCCCTGGCAAAACCGGAGGAGTTCGATGGCCTCCATCCCGCACTCGGCCTCCACGGCGCAATTCAAATAATCCGGATGCCCCTCGCCGACTTCGACGGGATCGGTTTCATAGATTTTCGACGCTCGAACCACCGAAATCCTCGTTCCTCGACCGAGCGCGGCGATGGCGGAACGCAAATATTCCCGCCGATCCCCCAAATTGCTTCCGAGGCTAAGGAAAGAGCGGGTCATCTTTCGCGTCGAGCCTCGAACGAAACGGCGACGCCTCCGACCGGGCGTGAAGCGCGAGCGGCGGCGTCCTTTGCCGAAACCCGGATCTCGACCACGTCGAGGAAGATATCCATGAAGCGGTTTCCGGCGTGCTTCACCGCCTTTTCGAGCGACTCGAACCCGCTTCCCTCGAAAGCGTCGGCGACGGCCTCGATCGCGGCCTCGTGGTTCGCGGCTCCCTCGGACTCCCCCTCGCCGACCACCGCGTACGAATATTCCACATCCACCATGACCTTCCGCTCCTCCGCCCCACTCCGAGCGCGGACTTCGATATCCTTTATTTCGACACGGAAGACCGTCGAATCCGGCGCCGCCGCCTCACCCGTACCGCCTTCGAGATCGGCGGCCCGGCCTCGAAGCGCGCCTCGTTCCCGGAAAGGCTCCCGAACCGTCTCTTCGGACGAAGCGCCCCGGAGCAGGCGGAGGACTTCGCGCCGGATATAGTCCGGGTCAACGTCGAGGTTCGAGAGAACGCGGGCCGCGCCACCCTCGAACTCCCGGCAAAGCCCGAGCAAAATATGCTCGGTGCCGATGTACATGTGGCCGAGGTCGAGCGCTTCCCGAAGCGAATGCTCCAAAACTCTCTTCGAGCGCGGTGTGAACGGCGCCTTCCTCGCCTTCTCCTCACCGTACCCGACTATGCGCCCCACCCGCTCATGCGCTTTCCCGAAGGTGACGCCGAGCCGCCCCAAAGCCTGTGCCGCGACCCCCCCCCTTTCTCATGCAAAAGCCCGAGAAGGATATGCTCGGTGCCGATGTAATCATGGTTGAAATGCTGCGCCTGATTCTGCGCGGCCACGATCACTTTCCTCGCCCGCTCCGTGAACCTCTCAAACACGGCTTCCCTCCTCTCACACCCGCCGGAACGCCGCCGCCACTTCGAGCGCGTCCCGGTTCGCCCGCACGTCATGGACGCGGAAGAGCGTGGCGCCGCGCTCATAAGCCAAAACGCTCGTCGCGACGGTTCCGAAGACGCGGCCCCCGGAGGCGTCCCCGCTCGTCGTCAATTTGCCGATGAAGCCCTTTCGCGACGTTCCGATGAGGATGGGGAATCCGACATCCACAATTTCACCGAGGTTTTTGAGAAGGAGCAAATTATGCTCCACCGTCTTTCCGAACCCGACGCCAGGGTCGAGGATGATGCGTTCGGGGGACACTCCGGCGGAGATCACCGCCTCCGCCCGCCCCGAAAGAAATTCCCGCACTTCCTTCATCACGTCGTCGTATCGCGGGTCGTTTTGCATCGTCTTCGGCTCGCCCTTCATGTGCATGAGGACGACCGGGCAATCCGCCTCCGCCATGAGCGAAAGCATCCGTGAATCTCCGTGCGCCGCGGTGACGTCGTTGACTATTTTCGCCCCCGCTTCGAGGGCGGCCTCGGCGGTCGCGGCCCGGTACGTGTCTATGGAGATGGTCGCGTCCGGCCTCTCGGAGAGGATTCCGCGGACAGTCGGGACGACGCGGCGAAGCTCCTCGTCCGGCGATACGGGATCGGAGCCGGGGCGTGTGGATTCGCCTCCCACGTCAATGATGTCCGCCCCCTCGTCGAGCATTTTCATAGCGTGGGAGACGGCTTTGTCCGGGTCGAAGAACTCTCCGGGGTCGGAGAAGGAGTCGGGGGTCACGTTGAGAATGCCCATAACGGAGAAGGAGCCGGAGGGCGCATGTGCGGCTCCGGCTCCTCCTTCGTTCGCCCCGATTTCTCGGGTTTCGGGCATTATTCCTCGCGGCTGCCGTTGCGGTGCGGCGCCCACGGTTCGAAGTGGGGCTTGTCCACGGCGTATTCCTCGATGAGGCGTTTGAGGTGCGGGGCATCCACCGTCTCGTGTTCGATGAGGTCGGCGGAGAGCTTGTCGAGGAGGTCGCGGTTTCGGATGAGGAGGTCTTCGGCGGAGTCGTACGACTCGTCCACGATGCGCCGGATCTCCCGGTCTATTTGGAAGGCGATCTCATCCGAATAGTCCGGCGAGGAATTGAAGTCGCGGCCCATGAAAACCTGCGCCTCGGGGTTGCCGAGCGCGATGAGGCCGAGCTTCTCGCTCATCCCGTACCGCGTTACCATCGCCCGAGCCATCTTCGTCACACGCTCGATGTCGTTCGACGCCCCGGTCGTTATCTCGTCGAAGATGACCCTCTCCGCCGCGCGCCCGCCGAGCATCATGGAAAGCTGGTCCATCATCTGCGACAAGCTCATCATGAACCGATCCTCCTCCGGCAAGCTCATCGTGATTCCGAGAGCCTGCCCGCGGGGGATGATCGAGATTTTATGGACCGGGTCGGCGTGCTCGAGGAGCGCCCCGACGATGGCATGCCCGGCCTCGTGGAATGCGGTGATCTCCTTCTCCCGGTCGGAGATGAGCCGCGTCTTCCTCTCCGGCCCGGCGATGACCCGGTCAACGGCCTCGTCCATCTCGGACTGCTCGATGACCTCCTTGTCGTGGCGAGCCGCGAGAAGCGCCGCCTCGTTGATGAGGTTTGCGAGATCCGCGCCCGTGAAGCCCGGCGTACCCTTCGCGACCACCGAAATATCTATGTCGTCGCCGAGCGGCTTGCCCCGGCTGTGGACGCGGAGGATCTTCTCGCGCCCCGGATAGTCCGGGCGATCCACCACGATCTGGCGGTCGAAACGCCCCGGACGAAGGAGCGCCGGGTCGAGGATGTCGGGTCGGTTCGTGGCGGCGAGCATGATGATCCCGGACTGCGAGTCGAAGCCGTCCATCTCGACGAGAAGCTGATTCAGCGTCTGCTCGCGCTCGTCGTGGCCGCCGCCCATTCCGGCCCCGCGCTGGCGGCCGACCGCGTCGATCTCGTCCATGAAGATGATGCACGGCGAATTCTGCTTCGCCTGCTCGAAGAGGTCGCGGACACGCGAAGCCCCCACGCCGACGAACATCTCGACGAAGTCCGAGCCGGAGATCGAGAAATACGGAACCCCGGCCTCCCCGGCGACGGCGCGGGCGAGGAGCGTCTTCCCTGTTCCCGGCGGCCCGACGAGGAGCGCGCCTTTGGGGATCCTCGCGCCGAGCTTCTGGAATTTCTGCGGGGCTTCGAGGAATTCTTTGATCTCGGTGAGTTCTTGAACGGCCTCCTCCGCCCCGGCGACATCCGCGAACGTAACCTTCGGGGCGTCGGCGGTCATCCGCTTCGCCTTGCTTTTGCCGAAGCTCATCACCCGGTTCCCGCCGCCCTGCGACATGGAAAGGAAGAAGAGAAGGAAAAGTACGATGAGGAGTATCGGCCCGAGCGTCCCGAGGAGCGTCAGCCAGAAACCCGTGTTTTGCGGGTCGGTGGTGAACGGTATGCTTTGCTCGTCGAAAGCGGCGGATATCTCATAGTCCGTCGGGTACGAATACTCGAAGAGATCGCCGTTTTGAAGGGTTCCCTCGACGGTTTGATCCTCGTCGAGAACCATGAGCGCCCCCTCTTCGCCCTCGGGGATGGAGGCGTCTATCTCCCCGCTCTCGACCCTCTCTTGAAACTCCTGCGAGTTGAGAACCTCGACGTCCGTGTCGCCCGAGGAGAGGACGCGGATCAGGATCACCGCGAACACCATGAGGAGTATGAAATACAGTAATCCGCCGCTTCTTAGAATTCTACCCAACGGTCTTTACCTCTCGTGAATTAGCTGAAAACATCGAAATTATACTACCCGCGCAACAATCTGGGCGCGAAAGCGTCACTCGCTCCGCTCGCGGTTGCTGGCATTTGCCAATAACCAATAACCACAAACAAATGACCGGAGCGACCAAAGGGAGCGACAAGCGAAGCGACCCCCGCATCACCCTCCGCCGAAAACTTCCGGCCTGAGTACGCATATGTCCGGCAAATTCCGGTACGCCCCCCCGTAATCAAGGCCGTACCCGACCACGAACTCGTCCGGTATCTCGAACCCGAGATACTTCACCCTCGTCTCCACCTTCCGCCGCGACGGTTTGGTTAAAAGAGCGAATATTTCGAGGGACGCGGGCTTCCTCGCGAGGAGCGCCCGCGTCAAATACGAGAGAGTCAAACCCGAGTCTATGATGTCCTCGACGATGAGGACGTGCCTGTCCGTGATGTCTTCTTCGAGGTCTTTGAGAATCCGGACGACCCCGCTCGACGAGGTTCCCGCCCCGTACGAGCTTATGTCCATGAAATCTATCTCGCATGGGAGGTCCACGTTCCGCATGAGGTCGCCGAGGACGACGACCGCCCCCCGGAGAACCCCGACGAGAAGCGGTGGATTTTCACGATAATCCTCCGTGATAAAACCTCCGATCTCCCGGAGCTTCGCCTGAATCTCCTCGGACGGTATGAGGACTTCTTTCACGTCCCCCATCATGCTCGACATCTCCCTCACGTCTTCCGCACCTCCACCCGTATCGCCCCTCCCGTCTCCGGCCCGACCGCGAACTTTTCCCCCGTCTCACCGAGGAAAACCCACGCGACTTCGTCGTTTCCATCCACGACCACCGGGGTTTTTCGCCGAACGTCCTTCGGCGCTTTCCGATCCATCATCGCCCGAAAAACCTTCTTCCTCCCGCCGAGCCCCATCGGACGCATGGTATCCCCTTCCCGAACCATCCGCACCCGATACGGCCCCCGCCCCCCATCGAGATAAGCGACATTCACTTTGGCCGCGTCCCCCCCATCGAACCCCACTCCTTCCCGAACCGAAACCTCCCACCCGCCGAAAACCATCTCGCCCGAAACGAGATCCGCCGTCCCGGCCTCGGTTTCGACCGCCTTGTAAAAAGCGACCTCCCGCCCGAACCGGACCGCCGCGACGACACCTCCGGGGAGGTCGAATATCCGAGTTCCGTCGGTCTTCTCGGCGGCCCCGGCCACCGCCTCCACGAGCTTCGATCCGAGCGGCGGCTCGTCCGGGGCGGCCTTTTCATATCCGAGCCTCACAGCATGGCGAAGGAGGGCGGGACTCCGCGCCCGGTCGAGATATACGATCACCTCTCCGCCTTTCGCTTCGACAGCATCGGAGGCGATTTCTTCGAGGGCTTCGAGGGCTTCCCGAGCGAGGTTCGCCGCGCGCGATATGCTCCGCGACGCTCCGGGGTGCATCTCTTCGAGGACCGGGAGGACTTCGAGCCGGACGCGGTTCCGGGAATATTTGGCGGCGAGGTTCGTCGAATCGGTCCGGTACACCTGCCCGATGGCTCCGAGGTACGCGAGTATCTCGTCCCGGCTCCGCCCGATGAGCGGACGGACGATGTTCCCGCGCTTCGGCGGTATCCCCGACAAGCCGCGAAGCCCCGCTCCTCGGGCGAGGTTCATGAGGACGGTTTCGGCCACGTCGTCCGAATTATGCCCCGTCGCTATGGAAGAGCATCCGAATTCCCTCGCCGCTTCGGCTGAGATCCGGTACCGCTCCTCCCGCGCCCGCTCCTGGAAATTCGAGCCGGAAAAGTGGACGCGCCGAACCTCGCACCGGACGCCGAGTCCTTCGCACAAATCCCGGACGAACCTCTCGTCGGCTTCGGATTCGTCGGCTCGGAGGCCGTGATTTATATGAAGCACATTGGGTTCGCCGCCGAGTTCGAGGATGGCTCGGAGGAGCGCGACGGAGTCCGGGCCGCCGGAGACGAGCGCGAGCGGGCGTGAGACGTCCATGCCGAAAAGCGAGGCCGTATTCCGCACCGAATCTATGAAACCGCGAGCCTCCATGAGCAAAGTTTAGCCCGCGCCGCTTGCGTGCGCGGCGGTCGGGAAGGTACGAGGTGTTTGTAAAAATCGCGTCTTTACATATTTTTTCGAGGGGGGGACATGACGCGCAGACCGTTTTCAGGGAATTCACCGCGAACACACACGCTCCATATGTTGCCGTATGCGATGGCATTCTTCATCGCGATTTCGGTGGCGTGTTTTCTAATATTTCTCACCGCACGAGGGGCGTCGGGGCAGCCGGGCGAGGGGGCGGTGGACACGGACGCGGAGGGGGCGCCGTACACCGCCGGGGAACTCATCGTGTCATATGAGGAAGGGGCGTCTCCCGCGGCGAGAATCGCCTCGTCGGCCGAAGGGACGGTCGCGGAGGAGCTTCCCTCCGTGGACGCGCAACTTCTCGATTTCCCGGAGATAAAAAATGTGGCTTCGCAGGAAAATCGTGAGCGTCTCCTCGAAGAAAAGCGGCGTGAGATCGAGAGCGACCCTTCGGTGAAGGCCGCCGATTACAATTATCGGCGAACATCACTCGCCGTCCCGAACGACCCCCGCTTCGACGAGCAATGGAACATGAGAACGGTCCGGGCGCCCGCGGCGTGGGACACCGCGAGAGGGAATGCGGCGACGAACATAGCCGTCATAGACAGCGGCATAGACCTCGACCATCCGGACTTCGCGGGCAAAATCACCGCCGCCGTGGATTGCACGACCCCGACCGGCGCGGATGGAGAAGAGAGAACCTGCGAGCCGGGCGACGCGGAGAGCATGGAGGACGAAACCGGACACGGCACGCACGTCGCGGGCATCGCCACAGCCGCGACGGACAATAACGAAGGCATCGCCGGGACATGCCCCGACTGCGGCCTCATGGTGGCGAACACGAACATAAAAGCCGCGCCGTCAACTTACGATGTCGCCGCCGTCATCGAGGCCATCTCGTGGGCTGCGAGAGAGGACGCGGATGTCATAAACATGTCCCTCGGGGGGAGCGGGGACATCGCCGCCGAGCGCGACGCGGTGAACAAAGCGTGGGAGGCGGGCGTGACGGTCGTCGCGGCGGCGGGGAATGAAAACTCGAACGTCCGGTTTTTCCCGGCGGCGTATGAGAACGTCATCGCCGTCTCCGCCACGACCCGGCAAAACGCGAGAGCCGGATATTCGAACTTCGGGGGGTGGGTGGACGTGTCCGCGCCGGGTGGTTCGGGCGCGGCGGCGAGTGGGAGCATCCTCTCGACCGTTCCGGTCGCCATGGGCGAGTATGGAACGAAAAACGGGACGAGCATGGCGTCCCCGGTGGTGGCCGGGGTGGCGGGGCTTCTCGCGAGTCAAGGTCGCTCGAACGCCGAGACGAGGGAGAGGATCGAGGCGACCGCCGTGGATCTCGGCCCTCGCGGGAAAGACAATGCCTTCGGACACGGTCGCGTGGACGCGGCGGCGGCGGTAGGCGCGCTCCCGGCGAACACGCCTCCTCGAATAGCGAACCCGTACCCGAGGCCGACGTCGAGGTTAAACACGAACGTCGCCACGATACGAGCCATAATCCGCGACTCCGAGACGGAACTCCAAAGGAAAGACATACGACTCGTCGTGGACGGAAGGCGCGTGAACTTCACATACAACGCGAACAACGACCGTCTCACGAAGAGGATCTCTCTCGCGCCGGGCCGCCACCGCGCACGGATCATAGCCACCGACGAAGAGGGCGTGAGGACGATAACGGAATGGGGCTTCGTGACCTCCGCGCCGCCGAGAAGAGCCGCACAAGGAAACGCCGGAAGCGGCGGAACCGACCGCGCCACCGCCGCCCCGCCCCCGAGGCCGGGACAAAGCATCTCGCAAAGCATCACCATAAACCAATCCCGGTGAGGTGAAAAATCCCCGGAAAACGGGGGGTCCGAACGACCGACCCTCCGCCTTTCCCGAAGGTCGAATTGATTCGAGTGTCGGTCGCGGAACCGGGGTTTCACCGGACCCCATCTCATACCGAGTCCGGGTGGATGATTCGCTTCGGGAGGTATTCGTGAACCGCCGACTTCCGAAGTGAGCGGAGCGAACGTGGAGAGATGCGTCCTCCCGGCTCCCACATACCATGGAAACCGGTCGTCGGATTCCACATCACGACGGACTTCGGAAGCTTTCGACGAACCGGAACGCCGGGAGCCGGAACACTGCGGCCCGAGTCCTCGACGGACTCGACCGGATGCTCGGCGGTGGAAATTTCATCCCCCGCTTTTCCCGAATCTCAGGGTGAACAAAGCAATCTTCCGATTCCCGTTTTCAAATGGCTTTGACGAGTCCGAAACTCGCCGACCCGAACTATCCATGAAGCGAATACTCTGACGAGAGAAGCCGATTTGCCTCCGACGAAATCCCGCCGCCGAATTCCACGACGGCGCATTCCGCGACGGCGCATGGTTTCCTTCCCGGCTTCCGAAGCGAGCGGAGCGAACGCGGCGAAGCCGGATTCGGAGCGCCCTCCCCACTCCCCACCCGGCGAGTTTCGGCGCGGCTTCGCGGCTAAATTTCGGAGGCGCGTCCGGCGGCTTCTTCGAGGGCTTCGAGGGCGGAGGCTTGATCGAGGCCCGTGCTTCGGAGGATGTCCACGGCGGCGGATCGAACCTGTCCGACGAGGACGCTTATTGCGAGGTCGTGGCGATCCTTGAGAAGCGTCGTCGCCCGCTCGGCGGCTTTGAGGGCGTGGCGGCGGGCCGCCTCCGGCTCTTCCCTCCACTCCAAAAAGACGGCGAGCGATTTGACCGCCTCGGCGAGGTCGAGTACGGATTCGGGGAGCGAAGGCGGGGCATCGTCGCCGCGGCGGACGGCATTGTATGCGCCTCGGGCGAGGACGCGCGTGTTCAAAACGGCGAGTTCGATGCGCCCACCCGCCGCCGAATATAGCTCGATGTGCTTGAGCGTCCGACGCCGCGTCGGTGAGAGCCGGGCCGTCTCGAATCCGGCGCTCACCGCCTCCGTGAAGCCCCGCACCTCGTCGTCAATGCGCCGCGATTTCGAGAGAGCCGCCTCCGAGCGAGGCAAGTCGCCATCCCGGAGTGAGGCCGCGACCTCCTCCAAAACCACGACGAGCTCGTCGAGAACCCGATTCGCCGCGCCCTCCACGAGCCGTTCGGGATTCGCCGGGAAAACGTAATTCACGGCGAGGGCGACGGCGCCTCCCATGAGGGCGTCGAGGAAGCGACCGGGGTCGAAGAGCGTGTCCGGCGGCTGGAGGACGACGACGAGGATCGCCGATATCGCCGCTTGGTTCACGAGGAGGACGCCCCCGCCGAAGAGGAGCGCCGCCGCCATCGCGAGGAAGACGACCGCCCCGATCATCACCGCCCCGGCCCGATCAAAAACACGAGCGCGTCCGCGACCATAAGCCCGATGGCGACCCCGACGACAAGCTCGACCGTCCGCCTCCCCCGTTGCCCGAGCGTGACTCCGAGCGTGACGACGGCGGCGATCGGGGCGAAGAATGGCCGCTCATGCCCGAGGAGATAATATGCGAGGAAATAAGCCGCGCTCGCGGCGGCGGCGGTCTGCGCCACCGACCATATGTTCCCCCGGATCCTCCCGAAACCATCCCCCGCCCCCCGGCGAAGCCTCCCGAAAAAGCCTCGCACATGCATCATCGCAAAGTCGTCCTCATGCGGGAACCGGAAAAGACACGGAGCCGAAACTCCGAGCCGCCAAACTCGCCGGGCGGAGCCACGAGCGTTCCCCGCCCCCGACATGCGAAGCGCCGCGGGTCGGAATACGGCAGCGTGGATCGAGGCGTGGCTCCCGAACCCCGACGAGCGCGGCGGGTTCGGGCGCGGAGACCGCATGACACCGACCCGAGGGCCGCGCGAGCCGCCTCCGGGGAATTCGGAGCCGTGCCCGTCCCGAAAAGGTTCGGCGGCTCGTCAATGACCATCGCATCGAGGTCGCCCCGGCATCCCCGAACAAAAGCATCGGCGAACCGTCTCCGAGACGGCCGTGCGGGGGTCGGGAGGCCGCATAGTTTCGCATTCCGCTTCGCTCGCTTCGGGAATGGGAAGTCGGGAAGGACGGGTATCGCTCCCCGAGGCGGGCGACGGAACCATTCACCCGGACTCCGCACGACGTGCGCCACCCGAAACCCGATGCCCGCATCTCGCAGCCTCGACCCTTCCGCAATTCGTCTCCGAGACGGCCGTGCGGAGCCTCGGGGCAAACAGCAAATGGAGATTTCTCGAACGAGGGTTTGGCATGAGTCCGTCATCGCAGCCTCGGGCGGAGGCGGCGGGCCATTTCGAAGAGCGCGGTGGAGACGGTCCGGAGGTCGGAGCCGTTCTCGGCGGCCTCGTAAAGCGAGTCGAGGGTCTCGTCGCGCACGCCGCGCTCGCCGAGTTGCCTCCGAAGGTCGGCCACCTCGGGGAGATGGTCGCGGAGGTATATCTCCCTCGTCCCTTCGTCGTGGACGGTCACGCGGCGGCTCGGAAGGTCGTGATCCCTTATGACGGAGTCGCCGGTCGGGCGGCTCGACTCGCGCTCCTCCACGAGGTCGCGGAGGCTTTCGGCCTCCCCGGACGCCCGCCGGGAGAGTCCGGCCCGCGACATCTCACGCCGCCTTCCTCCGAGCCTTCCGGTGAGAAAAAGGATGGCGAGGACGACGACAAGAACGGCGGCGGCGAGCGCGAGCGCGATTATCCCCGGAATCTCCATGTCGGCTCCATGATACAGGCGCGTGGATCGGGGGGGGAGGTTGCGAACCGCGTGGTTCGGGTAAATGGAGTCGTGGAAAGCAACGAACCCACGATCTAGTGGGAAGGGAGGAGTATTCATGACGGACACTGGCGAGCGGGGCGGCATCGGGCAAAGGATCGTGGATGACTATGCCGGACACAAACTCTACGACGAGCGTGGGGAAAAAGTCGGCAAAGTCGAGTACACCGTCCTCGACGCGGAGGGGAGGCCGGAATACATCGCCGTCAAAACGGGATGGTTCGGCTCGAACACGACTTTGATCCCCGAGGGACTCCTCCGGCCCGGCGAGCGCGACAAGGAGTTCGAGGTGCAAGCCTCGGAAGACCGCATCAAAGAAGCCCCGACCTTCGACAACGAAGACGACGTGAACCGGGACTTCGAAGACCGCGTCCGCGAATACTTCGGAATCGCCGGATCCGCCGGAGCAAGCTCCACCGCCGCATCGAGCGGATCGGAGCGCCGCGACGATGACGGAGGCCGCGAAAGAGGCGACGAACCTCGAAGCGACCGGGACGACCGGGATCGCGGCGCGGAGAGCCGCGACGACCGGGATCGCGACGACCGGGATCGCGATGGGCGAGATCACGGCGACCGCGGCGTTCGCTCCGAGAGCCGGGACGACTTCGACCGGGATTCGCGGGACGCCCGCGACGAGGATCGCCGCTCGTCGGATACGCGCTCGGACACCGGGGGCGCGGCGGCGGCCGGCGGTGCGGCGGCTGGCGGCGCGGCGGGCGGAAGCATGGCGCGGGACGATGACCGAGGCGAAAGGCGAGACGAACATCGCGACGATGATCGGGGCGGCGACGACCGCCGGGACGACCGAAGCTCCTCCGGCTCGTCGTCCTCCGGCTCGTCGTCCGGCGGCGAGCGGGAGAAAGTCCGGGTCACGGTCAAGCGCGAGAGGGCGCGGGCCGAGCGCATCCGCGGCGAGGATGGGAAGGAAGAAGTCCGCATCCGCAAGGAAATGATCGAGGAAGAAGAGATGGTCGAGGTCGAAGACCGCATTTAGCCCGAGCCTCCCAACGAACCGTGGAATATGGAAGCCCCGGAGATTCACCGCCGGGGCTTCTTTCCGTGCGCCCCGCGACGCCGAACACGGAAGAGCATACGGGGCCCGGATGAACGCTTCCCGCTTTCGGGGCGTGGCCCGGACGGCTCCGCGGGCGCGGAGTGGGGGCGCGGGCATCCCGCGGCACGGTCGTCCCTTCACGCGGGCGAGATACCCGCGTCCCCGGAGCCATCGCCGCGACCATTCGGGCAGTCGGGCGCGGAACTGTTTTTAGCCGGACATCGCATTGTTTCATTGAAATACGGGGAGGCCGGGGAATGGAGCGGAATCGAAGCGCCCATGCCCATCGCGCTGCTTTCACGAAGGGTTTTATGGTTCCCGGCTCCGCATCACAGCGCGTATGGAACCGAGACGAATTCGTGCGCTTCGGGCGGGAAATCCCCCGTGTTTCGGGTGGCGAGCCGGAGTTCGTGGTGTTTGGCGAGGGCGGCCTGGAAAGCGTCGGGGAGTTTCCATCGGTATTCGCGGCGGAGGCTCGCGGCGAGGTCGGCGATGGGCTTCGTCACTTCGAGGAGTGGATATTCGTCGAGGAGTTTTCTTTCGTTCGTGGCATTCGCGTCGAAGCCGGTGAGGACTTCGGCTCGAGTGCCCACGGAGATCACAGCCTCGGATCTCGTTTGCCGGAGGTATTCCGTCGCTTCGGAAACGCCGTTGAAATGGTCAATGAGGATCACGGAGTCGAGCAAAATCCTCACGGGCGATGGTCCCACTCCTCGCGAATCCGAATCTGATACTCGAGTCCGTCGCCGCCTTCCCACTTCTTTCCGAGGTCGTCGGCCAATTCCTCGAAGTCGTCGCTTCGCCCGCCATTTTCCGGCTCGCGGGCTTCGAGCATGCGCTCGATCTCGAGCCAATCCTCATAGCCTATTTGAACCGCGACG
>JACDAJ010000130.1 GCA_013695475.1 Rubrobacter sp.
CCGAGGACGGAATCCTCGTCGTCCATCCGCATCCACGTCCGGTACACCTCGGCGTTGTACGCGACGTTCGAGTGCGTCTCGACCGCCCCCTTCGGACGCCCCGTCGTCCCGGACGTATACACGAGAAGAGCCATGTCCTCCGGCGAAGTCGGAACTTTCACCGATGCGTCCGGCTCGGCGCCTCGCATCGCCTCCATGAAATCATCCGCGCCTTCGTGTTCGATCCTCTCGACCCCGGCGAGGTTCGGGCGTTCGTATCCGTCGGGGAGGAAATCGAGCTCGCTCGTAGTGAAAACATGCTCGACGCTCGTGTCCGGAACCACGTCTTTGGCGATATCCCGATGCAAACTTTCGAGGCAAACGAGGACTTTCGCGCCGGAGTCGGTGAGGTGGTATTCGAGTTCGCGGCCTTTGAGCATCGGGTTTATCGGGACGACCGCCGCGCCTCGCTTCCACGCCCCATAAAGCGCGACGAGAAATTGCGGGTTGTTTTGGAGATACACCGCGACGCGGTCGCCTTTTTCGACGCTTCGACCCGCGAGGACTGTGGCGAAGCGATTTGCCAAATCGTCGAGTTCGGAGAAAGAAATCGTCTCGTCGAAATAGCGGATGGCGTCGGTGTCCGGGACTCGTTTGGCGGAGTCCTCGAAGAGGTCGGCCATGCTCTTTTTCGGCAGTGGAAGCTCTTTCGGAACATAGTCGGCGTATTGTTTCAGCCACGGTTTTCCCTCGTATACCGAATTCGACGGCATGTTCTCGGCCTCCTTTTCGCTTTCCCGGACTCGTATTCTTTATTCCGTTTATGGGTTTGTCAATCGGCGGCCGCGCAACGAACTTGCGGCGCGGGCCACGGAAACCACGGCCATGATGCTCGCTCTCGAACATTGCCAAGCGGGTGGATATTCCTCGCGGCTCGAAGGAGAGAGTCGGGGAACGACGCGGTGGAGCGGAGGCGGCTCGCCGGGTTGCCGCTAAATCCGGGGTTCCATATAGTATGCTCTGTGTATTGATAGAGGAAAGCCAGTCAAGCCGAATATGAAGGGATCGCGTCTTATGCAGCAAAACGGCGGCTCGTTCGAGACGATCTTCACTATGGAGGCGACGCCCGTGAAGTACGGCCCCGGCTCCTCGGAGGAGACCGGGTGGGAGGTGAAACGTTTCGGACTGAAGCGAGTCATGCTCGTCTCCGACCCGAACGTCGTCGCCTCCGGCATCACTCCGAGGATACGCGAACTCATCGAGGCGGAAGGCGTCGAGGTCGAGATGTGGGACAAATCCCGCGTCGAGCCGACCTCGGACTCTTTCCAGGCCGCCGCCGATTTCGCCAAAGACGGCAATTTCGACGGGTTCGTGGCGGTCGGGGGCGGGTCGAGCATGGATACGGCGAAGATCGCCAGCCTCATCGCCACCCACGGCGGCGAGATTATGGACTATGTGAACCCGCCCATCGGCGGCGGAAAGAAACCGCCCGGCCCGACGAAGCCGCTCATATGCGTCCCGACCACCGCCGGAACCGGCTCCGAGGCGACGACCGCCGCCATCCTCGACATCCCGGACATGAAAGTGAAGACGGGCATATCGCATACGTACCTCCGCCCGAACCGCGGCATCGTTGACCCGCTCCTCACAATGACCGCGCCTTCGGAGGTGATGTCCTCGGCGGGTCTCGACGTGGTATGCCACGCCGCCGAGTCGTACCTCACGAAGCCATACAACGAGCGGCCGAAAATAGACGACCCGGATGAACGACCGCCGTATCAGGGAGCGAATCCCGTCGCCGACATGTGGAGCGCGAAGGCTCTCGAATACGGCGGCAAATACCTCCGACGCGCCGTCGCCGACGGCAAGGACGTCGAAGCCCGAGGATTCATGATGCTCGGCGCGACGCTCGCGGGCGTGGGATTCGGATCCGCGGGGGTTCACATTCCGCATGCGTGCGCGTATCCCATCGCCGGACTCAAGCACGAATGGCAGCCGCCCGGATACCCCGAAAACCACCCCTTCGTTCCGCACGGATGGTCGGTCATCGTCACGTCTCCGGCGGCGTTCCGTTTCACGTACGACGCGATGCCCGAGCGCCATCACGAGGTGGCGAACCTCCTCGCCGGAGAAAAGATCGAGAACCCGGACGAGGACACGTTGCCGAGGGTTCTCATAGATCTCATGCGGGACATCGGCGCTCCGGGCGGGGTGAGGGAACTCGGGTATTCGGAGGATGACATTCCCGCTCTGGTCGAGGGCGCGATGAAGCAGGAAAGGCTACTCGTGGGGGTGCCGAAGGAGGTGGACGAGGAGGATCTGGCGAACATCATCCGGGATTCGATGGAGAATTGGTGAGGGCGTTTCGCGGGACGCGAAACGCGCATTTCAGCCAGCCAGCAAAGACTGTGGGACACGAGGCTCATCCCGAAGCGACGAACGTGGCTCGACGGACTCGCTCCTCCGAAAGAGAGGCGACATCGCGGCCACGGATCCACCGTGAGGGCAAAAGCTGAAATGCTGGCCAGCACGACCGAAGGGAGCAACCAATGAAACTTTACGTACTCGACAACGGGACGCTTGACCTCGACCTCATGTGGCTCGTCCTCAATCCGACTCCGGCGACGGTGGGCGACAAGAACCCGCAGAATGAGTGGGTGACGGTTCCGACGTACACCGTCCTCATTGAGCATCCGCAGCTTGGATACGTGCTTTTCGACGGAACGTGCCATCCTGAGTGGGACAGCCGCTGGCCGGAGTCTTTGCAGCCGGTGTTCCCATACAGCGCACGCGACGATCAGTTCCTCCCGCAGCAACTCGAGAAGCTGAATCTCAAGATGAGCGACATCGACCTCGTCGTAATTTCGCACCTCCACCTCGACCATTGCGGCTGCCTCGACTTCTTCCGCGGCACGAAGGCCGGGCAACGCGGCATCATCGTCCACGACAAGGAGTTGTCGCATTCCCTGAAAGTAACCCACACCGGCCCGGAGGATTTCGCCGGAGCGTACGTCAAAGGCGAGTTCGACATGACGAATCTCAACTACGAACTCATGGTCGGCCCGCACCTCGAACTCGCCCCGGACCTCCACCTTTATCATTGGCCGGGACACACACCGGGGCTCATCGGACTGGTCGCCCACACTGAACACTCCGGCACCTTCATATTTACCTCCGACGCCGTGTACCTCGAAAGGAATATTCAGGAATGGGTGCTTTCGGGCATCGTCTATGACACGGT
>JACDAJ010000147.1 GCA_013695475.1 Rubrobacter sp.
CTCTCATACCCGAACTCCCTCGGCGAACGGTGGAGCATCGCCCTGAGGGCCTCCGCCCCCTCCCCGCCGAAGGCGGCGTGGACGCGCTTCGGGCGCGAGGAGCCGGCCGCCAGCGCGTCCATGCCCCTCTCGTTGAAGGCGTGGATGGCGTTGCGCGCCGTCTGCGAGCCGCACCCGAGGCTCTGGGCTATCTTGGGCGGCGAGAGGCCGCGGGCGCTCGCCAGGAGTGTTTGGCATCGGCGCATCACGAAGGTTTCCCTGGAGCGCAGCCCGGCTTCGAGGCTCTCGCGCTCCTCTTCCGACAGTTCCCGGACAAATATTGGAGGTTTCATGGAAAGGACTATAGCCCATCACACACAACCCTCTCTGGGGATGCATTATGTCCTTCGAACGCGGACATGCCCGCCTCCCTTCGCGGCTGCTTGCGGGGTGAGGATAGCGCCGTCCGATCTTCCGGGTTTGCGCCGGGCCGTCGCAAAAATACGTAATTTGAGTGATGTGTGGCGAGTTGGGTTTGTGTACATTGTTTTCGAGCGGCGCGGGGTGCCGATCGTTGTAGGCGGGGATATCCGTAACCCGGTCGAAGGATCGAGAGGAGATCCGGATGAAGCCAGCAAGCTCGGGCATACTGCGTCGGATGGGGATGGCTTTCGCCGTCGTGGCGGTCGTGGCGTTGACCGCGTGCGTGCCTGAGGGCGGCGGGGAGGGGACGAACGGCGCGGATGGCGGGGCGGTCTCCGACCTCCAGAGCGTACAGGGAGCGGCCGTCCAGATCGAGGCCACAGGCAGCTTCCGCAACCCCGACTCGGATACGAATATGGAGACGAGCGAGGTGGGGAGCGGCTCGGGCTTCATCATAGACCCCTCGGGCATCGCCGTCACGAACAACCACATCGTCACCGGCGCGGCCTCGCTCAACGTCCACGTCGGCGGCGAGGATCAAAGCTACAATGCCAAGCTGCTCGGTGTCTCGGAGTTCTCGGACCTCGCCGTCATAGACATCGAGGGCGAGGGCTTCGAGTACCTCGACTGGTACGAGGGGGAGATCACCCCGACCCTCGACGTGTGGTCGGCGGGCTTCCCGCTCGGCGACCCCGAGTACACGGCCACCGAGGGGAGCATCTCGAAGGCCGAGGCCGACGGCGAGACGCTGTGGGCATCGGTGGACAGCGTGGTGGAGCACACCGCGACCATAAACCCCGGCAACTCGGGCGGGCCGCTCGTCAACGAGGAGGGGCTGGCCGTGGGGGTGAACTACGCCACACTCGAGGACGCGAACCAATACTTCGCGATCGCCCGCGACGAGGTCGGCGACACCATAGAAACCCTCCGCTCCGGCGAGAACGTGGACTACATCGGCGTCAACGGCGTCGCCCTCCCCGACGACGCCGGGATCACGCTCGGCGTTTGGGTCTCCTCGGTCGAGTCCGGCAGCCCCGCCGACAAGGCCGGCCTCCAGCCCGGAGATGTCATCGTCACCCTCGACGGCGTCGAGCTCGGCTCCGAGGACTCCGAAGGCCCGATGGCCCAATACTGCGACGTCCTCCGAACCAACAACGCCGACGACACCATAGACATGGAAGTCTTCCGCATAGACACCGACGAAGTCCTCGAAGGCCAGCTAAAAGGGCGCGAGCTCGAGGTGTCCGTCTCCGGCGTCACCGGCGACGGAAGCGATACCGGCGGGGGCACGGCCGACAGCGGCCCCGAATCGTCCGGCTTCACGGAGATCACCGACGACTCGGAGGCTCTCCAGGTGAGCGTGCCGAACGAGTGGGGCGACGTGAACGGCAGCGCGTGGACGCTCGAAGGGGAGGAGATCGGCGCGGCCGTCAGCGCGGCCCCGGATCTTGAGGAGTTCGACGAGTCGTGGGAGGCGCCGGGGATGTTCTTCGGAGCCTCAAGCGTCCTGGCGGAAGAGTACGACGCCGAAGGATACCTCGACACCATAGACTACTCCGATTCTTGCACCTTCGACTCGCGCGAACCATACGAAGACACCGTATACACCGGAGTCTCCGACCTTTGGGTAGACTGCGGCGAAACCGGAACCTCCGTCATCGTCGTCTCCGCCTTGAATGACGACGGCTCCCACCTCGCCCGCGTCGAAGTCACCGTCGCCTCCGATGCCGACGGCGAAGCCGCCGACGAGATCCTCAACTCGTTCGTCGCCGGGGACGTGTGAAGTAGAGGGTGTTATGAACCTGTGGAGAGAATTCCCGACGCCTGCTGAAGGAAGAGGCAAGCAAAAGCGACGAAGTGAAGCCCCGCCAGAGTGCCGGGCAACCTCTCGTAATCCTTCGCCAACCGCCGAAAGCGCGATGCCCATGCGAAACCGCGTTCCACGACCCAGCGCCTCGGAAG
>JACDAJ010000193.1 GCA_013695475.1 Rubrobacter sp.
CCACGCCGGATAATATACGCGCTTTCAGCGAGAATGATTCCACTTTGACGCGACGAATATGGAGAGCCTATGGAAAAGAGAGAATTCATCGTGCCGGGCGTCGGGGTGGACGTCGTGGATTGCGGACGTATGAAGTTCGCCCTCGAACGGACACCGCGCATTCGCAAACGCCTCTTCACCGACGATGAGATCGCATACTGCGAAAAGTACCGCTTTTATGAACGCCACTATGCCGGACGGTGGGCCGCGAAGGAGGCCGTTTGCAAAGCCCTCGGGTGCGGACTCCTTCAGTGGAACGGGGTCGAGGTGATCCGGGAGCCGCGGAGCGCCCCATACGTCCGTATCTTCGGGAAAATAGAGAAGTTCGCCACCCTCGTCGGCGTCCGCGAGGACGAGCTTTTCATCTCCATAACCCACTCCGAACTCTCCGCCGTCGCCGTATGCACCATCCGCCGCGGCATCGAACCCGTGACGATCCCACTCCCCCCGGCGGAGTCATGAAACTTTACACCGCAGCCGAGATGTCCCGAGCCGACGAAGCCGCCCAAAACCTCGGCATACCCGGTGGAGTCCTCATGGAACGCGCCGGATCGGAGATGGCGAAAACCGCCCTCGAAACCTTCGCCTCGACACGCGCCCTCGTCGTAGTTTGCGGCGGCGGAAACAACGGCGGCGACGGCTTCGTCATCGCCCGCGAACTCCACCGATTCGGCGCGTCCGTCTCCGTCCTCGCGACGAAGGACGAATACAAAGGCGACGCGAAGACGAACCACGACGTTCTGAAAAACCTCGGCGTGGAGTTCATCCGCCCCGAAGACCTCGAAACGGAACTCGAAAAGGCCGACCTCGCCGTGGACGCGCTCCTCGGTACGGGCTTCTCGGGCGAAGTCCGGGAAAAAGAGGCGAACCTCATCCGGCGAATGAACGGCTCCGAAACCCCCGTCGTCGCGGTGGACATGCCCTCCGGGGTGGACGGCTCGACGGGCGAGGTCGCGGGGGAGGCGGTTCGCGCCGACCTCACCGTGTGCGCCCACGCCGCGAAGGTCGGGTGCGTCGTGTCTCCGGGCCGGGAGTACGCGGGCGAAGTGTCCGTCATCGAGATCGGCATTCCGAAAGAGGCCGAGCCCGAGGCTTCGGTCGTGTGGACGGACGCGGATTCTTTGCGAGGCTCCATCCCGCGCACGGGAGACGATTCGCACAAATATTCGGCGGGGGCGGTTCTCGTCGCGGCGAGTTCGCGGAGCATGACGGGTGCGGCGGCGATGGTCGTCGGCGGGGCGGAGCGGGCCGGGTGCGGCATCGTCTTTCTCGCCACCCCCGAGAGCGCCGCTCCGGCCCTCGATTCACACCTCACCGAAGCTCTCGTATACGGAGTCCCGGAGAACGACGAAGGCCATATGCACGGAGGCTCCCTCGAAGGCATTCTCGAACTCACCGGGCGGGCGACCTCGCTCATCGTCGGGCCGGGGATGGGAGTCGGAGATGGGCAAAAAGAGCTTCTCGAAAGCATACTCCGCGACGTTATCGAGGCTCCCATCCTCCTCGACGCCGACGCCCTCACGAACCTCGCCGACTCGGACGCCATCGCGAAAAGAACCGCCCCGACCGTCATCACGCCTCATGCCGGGGAACTCGGGCGGCTTCTCGGCTCGGGGGCGAGGGAGGTTTCGGCGAGGCGGCTGTTTTCCGCCCGGAATGCGGCGGAGAAATTTGGATGCACCGTTCTTCTCAAAGGCTCGGACACGCTCATCGTCGAAGGGAGCCGAGCCGCCGTGAACTCGACCGGACACGTCGCGCTCGCGACCGCCGGGACGGGGGATGTGCTTTCCGGAGTCATCGGGGCGCTTCTCTCGCATGGCATGGAGCCGTTCGAGGCCGCTCGCGCCGGGGCGTGGGTTCATGGGCGGGCCGCCGAAATGTGGATCGAAAGCACCGGGTGGCCCGCCGAGAGCCTCGTCGCCACCGATTTGTTCGACTTCATACCGGAGGCGGTGGGGGAGGTGGTTTGACGCGGGCGACGGGTGGATGGGTGGATGTGCGGACGCTTCGCTTCTTTGGCTGTCCGCGGAAGCGATCCGATTCGTGGGGTCGGGAAAAGTGGCTCACTGCGAATTCCGCGAGAAATGATCCCCACGGAACTCGCGCATTTCAGCAAAAACAAAGAAGGTCGGGAAGCCGGGATGCGGCGAGCGAAGCGGGCGGAAAAGCGCGGGTGGCGGAGGTTCGATGCTTCCGAAAATCGCTGTGAGATTCGGGAAAGCGACTCATGGTGCGGCGATTCGCGGTTCTTCGAGTTTCCGCCTTTGACGGTTGCCGTAAACTAAAAGCGTCGAGTTCGAGATGAGAGGGAGATTTTCATGGATCAGAAAGACATCCGGGGACTGAAAGTGCGCGACGTCATGCACGCCGAATGGCCGACGCTCGGAACCGAAGACACCGTCGAGGCCGCGATAAAGCTCTTCGCGGAGAGGGGCGTGTCCGGCGTCCCGGTCGTCGAGGGGGAGGTTTTGTCCGGCATCGTGACGGAGGGCGACCTCATATTCCGGGACGCCGAGGATCCCTCCGGCCCGGGGTTCCTCGACATCCTCGGGGGCATGATCCCACTCGGAGACTGGGAGGGATACCGCCGCGAAACCCTCAAAAGCGCGGGCGTCACCGTCGGGCAAGTAATGACGGACGAAGTGAAGACCGTCTCGCCCGAAGCCTCGCTCTCGGAGGCCGCGACGATAATGGCCGAGGAGAAAATGAGGCTCCTCCCCGTCGCCGAGGAGGGACGTCTCCGGGGCGCATTGACTCGCATGGACATCTTGACTTTGCATATTTTGAACCCGAGTTTGTAGTGTCCCCGAGTCGCACATGGGCCGAAATAGACCTCTCCGCCATCCACCACAACGTCCTCGAACTGAAACGCCGCGCGAACGGCTCCCGCCTCATGGCCGTGGTGAAGGCCGACGCATACGGACACGGTGCCGTCCCCGTCGCGAAAGCGGCTCTCGAAGCGGGCGCGGAATCCCTCGCCGTCGTCACGGTCGAGGAGGGAAGGGAGATTCGGGAGGCCGGAGTCTCCGCCCCGATCCTCGTTTTCACCGACCTTTCGCCGGAGAAACTGCCGCTCGCCGTGAGCCTCGGCCTCGCTGTGACGGCTCACTCCATCGAGAGTGCGAAGCGAATATCGGAGCATTCCGATGAGATCTCCGCCCATTTGAAAGTGAACACGGGGATGAACCGGTGGGGCGTCGCTCCGTCCGAGGTCGGGGAGGCGAAGAAGATTCTCGGGGATCGGCTCGCCGGGATATACACGCATTTCGCCTCCGCCGACTCGGACGACAAAGAGGCGACGGAGGCGCAGATTTGGGCTTTCGACGGGGTTCTCGCGGCGCATTCCTTCGGCGGTGCGCTCGTCCATGCGGCGAATTCGGCGGCGACTTTGTGGCATCCCGGCTCTCGTTACGATCTCGTCCGTACGGGGGTCGCCGTTTATGGGCTTCATCCGGCGGGCGGGGACGCCGACTCCGAGGATCTCCGCCCGGCGATGTCGTTGAAAAGTTATGTGGCGGATGTGCGGCGTTTGGCCGCGGGCGAGGGTGTATCCTATGGATTGACGTTCCGGGCCGGAGAGGATATGTTCGCCGCGACGGTTCCCGTCGGGTACGCGGAAGGGTACCGGAGGGCGTTGTCGGGGAAGTCCGAGGCGATTGTCCGGGGTCGGCGGCGAAGGCTCCTCGGGCGGGTTACGATGGACGCCTCGGTGTTCGCCGCCGACGAGGAAGTATCCGTCGGGGACGAGGTGGTTTTGCTCGGGCGGCAGGGCGGCGAGAGGGTGTCCGCCGAGGAGCTTGGCTTCCGAGCCGGGACGATAAACTACGAAATAACGACCGGGGTGAATCCCCGGCGAGTCGAGAGGAGTTTTTTGGATGTTCGATGACCTCGATTGGGGATGGGCGTTTAAGCGGGCGGCGTTCGTCGTCGCGATATATCTCGTCCTCATGTACGTTCTCAGCAGCGCGTTCCCGGAGAGCTTCGGCCTCCAATCCCAAGACGAATGGCTCGTTACCCTCAGCTACGCTTTCTTCTTCTTCTTTGTCTTCGCGATTTTCTACGCCTTCATCGAACGCTCGCGCCGACGCCGGATGGCGGGTTCCTCTTCGCAGCCAAAGAAGAAAGAGAAGAATGGCGACGACGATGAAGAACGCGAACCCGGCCCGCTGAAAGGAAAGCCGAACCCGAACGCGAGCCGCAAGAAATCCACGCGCCGCCGGAGATGAAGCTCCCTTCGCTCGGGTCGTTCGCTCCGGCGCGTCGGGAGGCGCTTCGCTCTTTCGTCGCTCCGCCTCGGGAGTGGGGAGTCGGGAAAAGCACGGTATCGAAGCCCGCGTTCGCCATCGTCCCGTTCGAGTTCCGCGAGGGTTCGACGGGCGGGGAGGCGAGGGTATCGGAAGAAAATGAGTCGAGAATACCCCGACTTCCGAAACGAGCGAAGCGGCGTGCCTCCCGACTTCCCGACTCCCGGTCTTTCCGAATCACGACTCCCGGTTTTCGATGAGCTTCTCCGAGATCCTCGAACCGCCGCTCGATGTCGAGCGGGCTCTTTCGGAGGTTCCGGAACTCGCGCTCGCCCGAGGTGTGGAGCAAAGCCCGTACCACCATCTCGACACGCTCGACCACATTTTGGAGGTCGTCCGGCGCGTCGAGGCCGAGCTTGCGGAGGGGGAGATCGGGGCGCATGTCTCCCCGGATTATTTGGAGGGGCTTCGGCTCGCGGCTCTTCTCCACGACGTGGCGAAGGCCGTCACCCGCGGCGAGTACGAGGGGAAGGCCATCTTCGTCGCGCACGACACGCTCGGGGCGATGATGGTTCGGCGGATTTGCGGGAGGCTTTCCGTCTCCTCGGTTTGCACGGACATCGCGGCGACATTGACCGCGCTCCACCTGAAAATCGGGTTCATGGCGAGCGACCGAACCGACTTTCCACCGAACCGCCTCGTTCGGGCCGCCGGGCCTTTCGGGGAGGAACTCGCCGTCCTCTCGTGGGCGGACCGCCTCGCCGCGCAAGGGCCGCGCCTCCGCGACGAACACATCGAACGCCACAAAAACCTTTGCCGGGACTTCCTCGCGGCGAGCCGCGAAGCCGGGCCGCATCCCGCGCCCGACTATGAAAAATTGCGCGAGGAGTTCGCCTCGGGACGCCCGGCTTCGGGACGCCCGCACTCGGGGCTTTCGGACTCGAAACCTTCGGACTCGGAAATTGGGTATGCGGCGGCTCGGGCTCGGCTGGCGGCCTCGGGCGGCGTGGGGTGGAAAGAGGCTCTCGGCCACGTTCGACGGACGATGCACGCGGATTCCTCACCTTCATAAAAAGGCACCGTGTCGTCTTTTGCCGGAGCTTCGCATGGCCGCATAAAAACAGGGGGTTGGGAAGTCGCTCCGCTCCGCGCTCCGCTCGCTTCGGGAGTCGGGAAAAGCCCGGAGGAGGCGAGGCTTCCGCCATCGAAGCACCCCGTCCACGGCGAAAGTTTCTTTCGGATAAGGAAGCCGAAAGCTCCCGGAGAATGCGAGCCGCTCGCGAAGCCCCGGGGAGAAGGAGCCGGAGGCGGGCCGCTCTCCCGACTCCCGGCGAATGTCTCATGAACAACTCGGGTTATGGGGGAGGGCGAAATATCGCCCGTGATAGAATCGCGCCGTGCCGCCCCGGTCGGGTACGGTGGCGGGAATCAGCGAGAATTCGGGAGGATTGAATTATGGGAATCGAGCGTTCGACACGGGATCGGTATTTGATGGGTGTTTGCGGGGGGATCGCGTACTCGCTCGGGTGGAACGCGAACCTCGTGCGGGCGATAACGGTGCTTGCCGGGATCGTGATTCCGGGCGTGAGCGTGTTCCTCGTGGGGGTCGCATACATCGTCCTCGGATTCGTGCTTCCCGAGAGCCGGGATTTCTGAAAACTTGGACTTCGCGGAGGCGCAAAAGGAAGCCCTCGGCTGCGTGAAATGCGGCCTTTGCCACTCCCGCACACAAGTCGTCTTCGGGGAGGGGCCATTAAACTCGGAGCTTTTCATCGTCGGCGAGGCGCCGGGTTTCAATGAGGACAAAGAAGGCCGCCCTTTCCAGGGGGCGTCTGGCATGCTCTTCGACCGTCTCCTCGATTCCATCGGCCTCGGGAGGGGCAAAGTCTATTCGACGACGCTCGTGAAATGCCGTCCGCCCGGCTCTCCGCCGCGCTCTCCGAGGCCGTCGGAGGTGAGCCATTGCCGGGCGTACCTCATGAGCCAGATCTCCGCCGTTGACCCGAAGGTCGTCCTCGCCCTCGGCGAGATGGCGAGCCGCATACTCACCGGGAAAAAAGACCCGCTTTCGCGCATACGGGGCCGGGCGATACCGCTCGACGGACGGTATATCGTCCCGACTTTCTCGCTCGTCAAAGCGCTTTATGTTCCGGCGGACCGGGACATGCTCGTCTCGGACTTCTCGCGGCTTCCGGAGCTTCTCGAAGCCGAACGCCCCTCGACGTACGACACATTGAACGTACTCGCCACCCCGAGCGCCGACCGGGAGCCGATCCAACCCGGCCTTTGGTGAGCGTTTTGTCGGGCCGGACGGAGTTCGAAAACCTCGACGAGCCTTCCCTCGAAGAACTCGCCGCGAAGCTCGCCCGAAGCCTCCGACCCGGCGACGCCGTCGTGCTCTCCGGCGAAGTCGGGGCGGGGAAGACGACCTTCGTTCGTTCGGCGGCGAGGCTTCTCGGGGTTCGCGAGCGCGTGACGAGTCCGACGTATCAGCTTGCGAGGTCGTACCGGGGAAGCCTCGGAGGCGAGGCTGTCACGGTGAACCACCTCGATCTTTACCGCCTCGACGGACTCGGGGTATTCGACGCGCTCGAGTTCGAGGAATATCTCGCGCCGGACGCCATCACCTTCATCGAATGGGCCGAACCCGCGCTCGAAGTTGTGGAGTCGCCATCCATCATCCGAATCTCCCACGAGACGCCGGAAACCCGCCGCGTCGAAATATCCGGCCCGCTCTCCGGGAGAATGGGGGGATGACACGAAATCCGGGCGAAGAATCACGGGGGGACATGGCTTTCGCGGAAGGGGGTCGAATGGCCTTCTTTCCGCACGAGATCCACGCATGCCACGACGGCGCGAGTTTTCGCGGATGTTCTCCGGCGCCCATCGCCGCGGAGACTTTCCGTCGAAACGTCTCCCGTGCTCGGGAGTTTCGTTCGGAAAGCGCGCCGCGAAAAGCATGCGGGGAAACATGTGGTTTCGCCGGAGCGGGTTTTCGATGTGGCGTTTCACCGGGGTGGAGGCGCGCTGTGATGCGCGCGACGGTATCGCCGCCGAGTTTCGTTCGACGTCCGTCTTTTCGTGGGCGCGGTCGCCGGGAGGACGGCTCTTCGACCGGGACACATCCGGCGCCGGAATCGCCCCCCGCCCGAGTGGGAAAAGGATTCGGCGGGTGGGTCTCCACCGGATGAAAATGCTCTCGACCGGAACCGACGCGAAGAAATGTTGACGCTCATCCTCGATGCTTCCACGCCCGCCGTCGCCGTCGCCGTCGCCCGCGTCGAGGACGACGTCCGAACCGTCCTCTCCGAAATATCCGTCTCGAACCCCGGAGCCTCGGACTCGCTCCTCCCGGCTATTCATGCCGCGCTCGAACTCGCGGAAAGGGAGATCGGCGATGTGGACATCATCCTCGCCGGGGTCGGGCCGGGGACGTTCACGGGCATCCGAATCGCCGCCTCGACGGCTCGCTCCCTCGCCCTCGGAACCGGGGCGTCGCTCTCGAAGAACTCGACACTCGCCGCCCTCGCCGCCTCCGCGCTTTCCGCGTTCGCGCTTTCCTCCCGCCCCGACATCCTCGCGGTTCTCGATGCGAAGCGGAGGCAAGTTTTCGCGCAGCGTTTCTCGGACGGCTCGGCGGGGGAGGTCGTGTGCGTCGAGCCGGGGGAACTCGAAATATCCGGCTCGCCGCTCGTCGTCGGGGATGGGGCGGTTCGGTATCGGGAGGTTCTCTCGAAGCTCGGCGAGGTGCCGCCCGACTCGTCGCCGCTCCACCGGGTTTCGGCGGCGGGGCATGTTTTGTCCGCCGATTTCGCGTCGATTCCTCCCGAGGCCGTCGTCCCGATATACGTCCGGGAGCCGGATGCGGAGGTTCGGCGCGAACTAAATCCATGGAGCCGTCCTTGAAAATACGCCCGATGGAGGCTTCCGACCTCGAAGCCGCGATGGAGATTGACGCGCTTTGCCTCGCCGTGCCGTGGACGGCGGGCATATGGCGGACGGAACTCGAAAGCCCCCTCGGACTCCATCTCGTCGCCGAGGAAGAGGGGTGGATCCTCGGTCAGATCGGGGTGAAAAGCATCCTCGACGAACTCCACATAACGACCATCGCCATCCGTCCTGAACACCGCCGAGCCGGGGTCGCCCGAACCCTTTTCGAGGCCGTTCTCGACGAGTTCCCGAAAGCGAGGGAGGTGTATCTCGAAGTCCGCCCGAGCAACGAGGGGGCGCGGAATTTTTATTCTTCGCTCGGCTTTCGTGAGACGGGGAGGAGGCCGCGATATTACGGCGACGAGGATGCCATCCTCATGACTTCGAGCCTCCGGAGATAGTGTTTTTTTCGGAAGACACCCCGTAAAAACACGTCGTCGGCAAAAGCGAGGAACCGCTCACTCACTCGCTATATGGACGGATCAGACGGATCGGCGGAGTCTTCGGAACTTTCTCGTGGCTTCGGTGGCGTGGGATTGCCGGGTCGCGGCGGCTCTCATGGGTTCCGCCTTGAGTCTTCGTTTTCACTTTCTCCACTTTCCCGACGCTCGCTCCGGCGCTTTATTTTCTCCCTTCGCTCCTTTCGGCGGCGTTCGAGGGCGTCCTTCCCCTCGAACGGTTTGAGGAGATAAAGGGCGGGGATGGCGCACGCGAGGAAGCTGATGAAAAGGACGACCGCGATGAACGGGTCAACGGGGCCGCGGACGACGTATATGAGGAGCATCGCAAGCACGACGAGCGCGATGAACGTGAAAAGCAACGAGAAAGAGCGCATGGGATGAGTATATCTTCCGAACACCGCCCCGGATCCCCGATGCCGATGCTCGAAGGGGCGGAGGCCACTTCTTCGGATTCGTGAGCCTTCGGCGGATATAATCGCCGCCGTGATCCTCGCCATCGAAACCTCGTGCGACGATACGTGCGCCGCCATCGTCGAACCCGGCGGAAGACGCGCATTGTCGAATGTCGTCCACACACAGACCGAACACGAGAGATACGGCGGCGTCGTCCCGGAAGTCGCCTCCCGCGCCCACCTCGAACGGATGGACGGTGTGATCGAGAAATCGCTCGAAGACGCGGACGTTTCACTCTATGACATCTCTCGCGTCGCGGTGACCGCGCGCCCCGGACTCATCGGCGCGCTCCTCGTCGGGGTCGCGGCGGCGAAGGGAATCGCTTATGCGAGGAAACTCCCGCTCGTCCCGGTGAACCATCTCGAAGGACACGTCGCGGCGGCGTACCTCGCCAAGCCGGAACTCGAACCGCCCTTCGTCGCGCTCATCGCCTCCGGTGGACACACCGCGATTTATTCCGTCGAGCGCGACCACTCGATGACGCTCCTCGGGGAAACTCTCGACGACGCCGCCGGGGAAGCCCTCGACAAAGGCGCGCGCATGCTCGGCCTCGGATTTCCCGGCGGCCCGGCGATCTCGAACGCCGCCGAGAACGGCGACCCCGGAAAGTACGAGTTCCCGGTCGGCCTCAAAAACAAGAAGAACCTCGACTTTTCGTTCTCCGGCCTGAAAACGAGCCTCCTTTATAAATTGAAGGCGATGGATGGGGAGACGGTTCGAGGTGAGCTTCCGCACCTCGCGGCGAGTTATGAGGCGGCGGTCGTCGAGGCTTTGACGCGGAAGCTCCTCCGGGCGGCGGACATGCGCGACGCATCCTCGCTCGTCGTCGCGGGAGGCGTCGCGGCGAATGGGCTTCTCCGGCGGAGGCTCGGCGAGGAGTGTGGGAAGCTCGGTGTTTCGCTCGTGATCCCATCCCCCGATTTATGCACGGACAACGCGGCCATGATCGGCGCGGCGGCGGCCCGCACCCCCGCCATCGAATACCCGGAATACCTCTCCCTCAATGCCCGGAGCGTGTGAGAAGGACGAAGGAGCGGTGGCGGTGGGTGCCGTGAGGAGTGATCCTCGCAGAACCCGCGGCCTCGCTGTGAGATGGAGGAGTCGGGTCGCTCTCGACATCCTCTCGCCCGATGCCCTCGCCTGTGCGTATTCTTTGTCCGATTTCCCCATTTCCCCGACTCCTCCCCGGCGAGGCCGGGAGTGAAGCGGCCCATCTTTTCCGCCTCGCTCTTGACTATGGACTCTCGATTGTGTGAAAGTACATCGCATCCGGCTGGTTTGGGGCGATAATGCTCCGGAGGCGGGGGGAGGATTTTTGTCGGAATTCGGTTGGACGAGGCTCGCGTATCTTTCGGTCGTGTTGACCATCCTCGCTTTGCTCGTGAAACTCGGGACTTTCGGCGCGAGTTCCATCTCCGAGAACTTCCCGGAGTCGGCTCTCACTTTCGCGCAAAACAATGGGCCGGTCTTCGAAGAGCATCTCGACTGGGAGAGCCGCGCCGCCGACTATTCTGGAGCGACCCGCGCCGGTAACGACGACCACTCCGAGGAAACGCACTCCGACGATGAGCATTCGGAAGACGAGCATTCCGAAGAGGCTCATTCGGAAGACGAGCATTCCAAGGATCATGGCCATTCGCATGAACCCGTGGAGAGCATTTACGAGAACGTGAACTTCGAGGAGGACGCCCCGGTTTTCTACCGCCCCGCGCCGCAAGTGAGCAGCGCGTCCCGGAACCCTTCATCCACGGGCGCGGCGGCGGCGGAATCGTGCCAGACCGTCGGCGACACTCCTCCGGGGAGCGAAATACTCTTCCCCACGACGAGGGAGCATTTCGATTCGTACGATGACACGTGGGGCGCGGCGCGTCCGCAGGGAGGCCATGAGGGAACCGACCTCATGGTGCCGAACGGAACTCCGCTCCTCGCGATGACCGACGGGAGAGTTGTCCCGGTCTCGGGGCGAACGGGAACGGATGGAACACTCTCGGCGGGTATACGGTGATGCTCGAAGCGGCGTATTCCGTCGGCCCGGTGAAGGAGGGCGACCTTTTTTACTACGCCCACATGGATCGGCAGAGCGACCTTCGCATCGGCGACACGGTCGAGGCGGGGGACGTCGTCGGTTTCGCGGGGGACACCGGACAGGGGCCGGAAGGCTCTCGCGGGCAGTTTCCGCCGCACCTCCATCTCGGATGGTATGAGACGAGCAGGGATCGGACACAGCTCGCGTCGGGGGCGATGAACCCGTACCCGCTCCTCGAATGGGTGAAGGCGAACGGCGGCTCCATCGCGGGCGGCTCGGACATCCCGTACTGCGAGGCCCCGCAATCCTCCGCCCCGACCCCGTCCGGCGGCGGATATTGGCAATTCCCGTCCGACCCCGGCACGAGGCCCGACATGGCGACCGGAACCGGAACCGCCACCCCGAGTCCCGTCGTCGAACAAAATGACTCCTCCGAACTCTCCCCCGACATCACCCGCGAACCCGTGAGGCCGACGCCGAACCCCGCCGCGCCTCCCGCGAACCCCGATCCATCGGATGGTGGCGACGAAATGGAGGCGCCGATCGCGCCTTCCCCGCCGCCGGGCGGGACGCCCTCGTCCCCGAATCTTCCGATCCCGAACCTCCCGAATCCGCTCCCCGACATCGGTGAAGGAATCGGCGACATTATCGGCGGCATCCTAAATCCGAGGCCGCCGGAGCCGCCGGACAACGAAACGACGGCTCCGAACATGCCTCCGCCGACCGAAGAAAGCACGGCTCCGGAAGAGACGACCGACCCCGGCACGCCCCCCGAAAACCCGGAGGAAACCATCGGCGAAGAAACCACCGACGAAGAAACCACCGACGAAGAAAGCACCCCCGAGGACACGACCTCCGAGGAAACGACGCCCGAGGAAACGGCTCCCGAGGAAACGACGTCCGAAGACACGACGGGTGATGAGTCCGGCGAGGACGAGTGCGAGCCCCGCGATCGAGTCGGCGGCGACGGGGAAGTGTCCGAGAGGCCGAACGAGACGGACGGGGAGCCTCGCGATCACAGCGACGGCGGCGAGGATTGCTCGGAGGAGACGGACTCCGAAGACAACGAGGACACGACGTCTGAGGAAGAGGCGACCGAGCAAATTCCACCCGACGGCGGCGCGGTCGGGGATCAATACGAAGACGAACGTCCGAATCTGGAAACGACGTTCGGCCCGTAGCGAAGGTTACAGGCGTCAGGGAATACCTCTGGAAAGCGACCCACCTCGGCCCGAATGTCGTCGGTGGGTCGGTCTCTATGAGCCGTTGTGATGCGGAACCCGGGTGGTTACTTCGCATCTTTGCCCATTCGTGAGTCTGTTTCTCGGGCGGCGAGGCCGGGGACGATGCGACCACGCGGGGAGCGGAGCGGCCACGGATGGAACCCGGTGGACGGCTTCCGTATGGGATAAGCCGAAAGGACACCCCGATGCCCCTCGAAGATGATGCGATGCCGGAGGCGACCGACGGATTGCGCCTTCGTTTTGTCGCCGAGGTGGATTTGACCCTCGACGACCACGCGGCCATCTCGGATCTTCTCGTTGCCTCGTTCCCCGAACATGCGGACACATTTCGCGCCGCATCATGGTATGGCGCACGCCCGGATCACCGCCTGTGGATCGAGGATTCGCCCGGAGCCATCGCGGCGCACCTCGATCTCGAGCGCCGCCTCATCGGCGTCGGCGGCCGGGACGTCCTCGTCGCCGGAGTGGGCGAGGCCGCAACGCACCCAAAGTGGCGAGGGAAGGGTTTGGGACGGCGGCTCATGGCCGAGTTGCGGCGCGTCGTTTCGACGGAGACGGAGGCTCCGGCCGAGTTCGGATATTTGGGATGCCGGGAAGAGGTCGTCGGATTCTATGAGCGGGTCGGATGGCATCGCATATACCGGAAGGTGAGGGAAATAAACCCGGACAGCCGCGAATGGACGACCTCCGAAAGCCCGACACTAATAATGCCCGCGGCCAAACCTTTCTCGGCGTGGCCGGAAGGGGAAATAAACCTTCGCGGAACGTGGTGGTGAAGGTCGCTGCGCTTCCGGTTATTGGTAAAAACCAGAAACCAATAACCGAAGCGGAGCCGAAGGCGGAGCGACCAACCAATAACCAATAACCGGAGCGGAGCGACCCGAGCGGCTAACCGGAGCGGAGCGACTCGAAAACCCTCTCGCGCTCCTCGCCCGTTATGACGACGCTCCTCGCGCACGAGACGCACGTGGCGTGGAGGTTGTCGTCGTGGTTCTTGAAATATAGGAAGGTGACCTTCTTTGGAACTTCATAGAAGATTTGCTCGGTGCGCCTCCCACATGCCTCGCATCGCCGTTCCTCGCGTCCGACTTCTTTCGGGATGCGGCTGAGGGAGGGTATTTTCTCGGGCCAAAACGTCTTGCCGAAGCTCATGATTCTCCCATGTTTGATTTCCCTATTCCTCGGGGCTATACTCTGCCTCGGCACTCGGTAGGGTAGAGTGCCAGAGTTTGGAAAACCACGGGAAGTAGTTTAGCAGAGGAGGTTTCGCAGGTGGCGCATAAGGAATTGAAGTTTGACAGCGCGGCTCGGCAGGCATTGGAGGCCGGGGTTAATAAACTGGCCGATGCGGTCAAGGTAACGCTCGGGCCGAAGGGGCAGTACGTAGTTCTTGACAAGAAGTTCGGGTCGCCGACGATTACCAATGACGGTGTGACGATTGCTCGGGAGATCGAGCTAGAGGACATCTTCGAGAACCAGGCGGCGCAGCTCGTCAAAGAGGTCGCGACGAAGACGAACGACATCGCGGGCGACGGCACGACGACGGCGACGGTTCTCGCCCAGATCA